>NZ_JCAFST010000005.1:0-292868 GCF_059369535.1 Stenotrophomonas sp. YJH_SMC_122
CTGGGTCACTTCGGCCTGCAGGGCCTTGCGGTCGCTGGCCGAGTTGGTGGCGTTGGAGGCCTGCACCGACAGCTCGCGGACGCGCTGCAGGTTGTTGCCGATTTCGGTCAGCGAACCTTCGGCGACCTGGGCCAGCGAGATGCCGTCGTTGGCGTTGCGGATGGCGACGTCGGTACCGCGGATCTGCGTGCCGAAGCGCTCGGAGATCGCCAGGCCGGCGGCGTCGTCCTTGGCGCTGTTGATGCGCGAACCGGAGGACAGGCGCTGGATGGTGGTGGCCAGCGAGCTGCCGCTGGTGCTCAGGTTACGCTGAGCATTCAACGACATCGTATTGGTGTTGATGACTTGTGCCATGAGGAGAGGTCCTTGAGCGGTTGCACGTGAGTTGGGTCAGACGCCCCCGACGTGCCCCGGGGGCGGCTCATGTCAGCGCTGCAACAGGCTGAGCACGTTCTGCGGTACCTGGTTGGCCTGGGCCAGCATGGCCGTACCGGCCTGCTGCAGGATCTGGGTGCGGGTCAGTTCGGCGGTTTCCTTGGCGAAGTCGGTATCGCGGATGCGGCTGCGCGATGCGGACAGGTTCTCCGAGGAGGTCTGCAGGTTGGCGACCACCGAGGTGAAGCGGTTCTGGATCGCGCCGAGGTCGGCGCGGACGCTGTTGACCGATTCCAGGGCCTTGTCGACGATCGACATCGCCTTCTGTGCGCCTTCGGCGGTGGTGACGTTGAGGTCCTTGACGAAGCTGGCCGCCGCACCGGTCAGGGTGCCGCCGTTGGTGCTGGTCTCGGTCAGGCCCAGGCCGGCAATGGTCGCGGCGGTGACGCCGGCCGGCGGGGTTGCCGCGCTGACGCCCAGGGCGAAGGTCTGGCCATCCTTGACCGAAGCCAGGCTGATGACGCCGGCATTGACCGAGGCCACCACGCCGGTTTCACCCAGCTTGTTGTTGATCGCCGCAGCGGTGGCCGAGGTGATCGACTCGCCGGCCTTCACGGTGAAGTCGCTGATGGTGACCGTGGTGGCGGTGCCGCCCGGCGGGGTGACCGAGACCTGCAGGCCGGAGTAGGTGGTGTCGGCCGTGGCCTTGTCCACCGCCAGCGCAGTGCCGGTGTAGCCGTTGGCAAAGGTGGCCGCCCCCAGCGAATCGGCCTTGGCGTTGACCACGCTGTTGATGGCGATGGCCTGGCCGGCGTTGGCACCGACCTGGAACAGCTGGCTGGTGAAGCTGCCGTCCAGCAGCTTGGTGCCGTTGAAGTCGGCCTGCTTGGCCACACGATCGATTTCCGAGACCAGCTGGGTCACTTCGGCCTGCAGGGCCTTGCGGTCGCTGGCCGAGTTGGTGGCATTGGAGGCCTGCACGCCCAGTTCACGGATGCGCTGCAGATTGTTGCCGACTTCATTCAGCGAACCCTCGGCGACCTGGGCCAGCGAGATGCCGTCGTTGGCGTTGCGGATGGCCACGTCCAGACCACGGATCTGGGTGGTGAAGCGCTCGCTGATGGCCAGGCCGGCCGCGTCGTCCTTCGCGCTGTTGATGCGCAGGCCGGACGAGAGGCGCTGGATGGTGGTGGCGAGCGAGCTGCCGCTGGTGCTCAGGTTGCGCTGAGCGTTGAGCGACATCGTATTGGTGTTGATTACCTGTGCCATGGGGTCGTCTCCTCTTATATGGAACCCGTTGGTGAATGAAACGAAGCGCCGCCTGTTTTTTTGTGTGGCTGTGTGCTTCGCCGTTGCCAAATGAATAACGGCGCTTTGTCAACAACCTTTAGCCGTGAATTCCGCTGAAGCCAGAATTCGTTGCCTGAAGCTGTTTTCCCGGGGTTTTCAGCCCTGTTGCCAGGGTGGAAGCGACCCCGGGAGGGGCGGTCGGGCAGGGCCTGACCAGCGCTGATGAAGGTATCGGCGGGGCGGGGTCGGGCTTGATGGAAAATCACGGAAAATTGGCTGGAACCTGCGCCAGGCAGCACCAGGCCATGTCCGTCGAGGGCAACAACACGGGAGCGCGCAAAAGAAAAAGGCCGCGATGCAGGGCATCGCGGCCTTTCAGGGGTGACGCAGGAGAGGCGTCAGCGCAGCTTGTTGAACAGCGACATCGACTGCATCTGCGAGAAGATTGTCTGCGCCGCCTGCAGTGCGGTGCTCTGCAGCTGGTACTGGCTCAGTGCATCGGCGTAATCCAGGTCGCGCATCTGCGACAGCGTGGTCTTCAGGGTCACGCCATTGGCCTCGCGCATCTCCGCCGCGTTGTCCAGCGCCTTCAACTGCGCACCACCGGCAGCGCGCGAATCGATCATCCGCTCCGAGGCGCGCGCCACGTCGCGCAGTGCGCTCTGCAGATGATTCTGCTGCGCAGTCATCTGCGCGGTGGTACCGGTGTCGGCACCCAGCGCGGCGACCAGGTTGTCCATGGTGGAGAAGATGTCGCGGCTGCTGGCGGCCTGTACGCTGAAGCTGTCGCCCGCTGCCGGTGCGCCGGTGATGCGCAGGCGCACACCGTTCACTTCCAGGTCGTCGCCAGCCTTGTAGGTGCCGGTGCCGGTCACGTTGCCCGCACCATCCACCACCTCGTACTGGGTGCCGGTGGTGAAGCGCACGCTGAAGCCCTGGCCGTTCCAGCTGTCGCTGCCGTCGCGGGTGATGTTGGTCAGCACGCCGTTGCCGGTGTTGCCGGCCGCGGCGCTGCCGTCAACGAAGCCATCGCCGGTGGGGATGCGCATGAAGATCTCGCTGCCGGGCAGGGCGTCGCGCACATAGGTATCGGGGCCGACTTCAACCTGGCGCTGGGTCTGGTCGCCGCGATAGACCACCTTGCCGTTGATCTTGGCAAACGGCGGGTCACCGTCGTTGGTGCCACCGAACACGTAGCGGCCGGTACCATCGTCGGCGTTGGCCAGCGACAGCAGGCCATCGCGGATCTGGTTGACCTCGGTGATCAGCGTCTTCTTGTCCGCCGCGCTCAGCGCCGGATTGCTGGCCTGGATGGTCAGATCGTTGACGCGCGCCATCAGGTCGTTGACCTGCGCCAGGGTGTTTTCCTGCACACCCAGGCGGTTCTGCACATTGCCGGCGTTGAGCTTCATGCGGTCCAGTGCGGCCAGGCTGCGATCAAGGCCGACTGCAGTGCCGGCGGCAACCGGATCGTCCTTGGCGCTGACGATCTTGCTGCCGGTGGCAATCTGCTGCTCCAGGTGGCTGAGCTTGGCCTGCTTGGCCATCATCAGCGACACCGACTGGTTGAACATCATGCTGGTGGAGATGCGGCTGCTCATCGGCGGACGGCTCCCAGGATGGTCTGGAACATGCTGTCGGCGGTGGAGATCAGCTGCGAGGCGGCCTGGTAGGCCTGCTGCAGGCGCAGCATGTCGGCGGCCTCTTCGTCCAGGTTCACCCCGGAGACCTCGTCGCGGGCTTCCTGTGCCTTGTCATTGATCACCAGCTGCGCATCGAGCGAGTACTCGGCTGAGCGGGCGGCTGCGCCGACCTGGGTGGTCAGGCCACCCAGTGCACCGTTCAGTGTCACCGTTCCGGCGTTGAAGGCCTTCGTGCTTTCCACCTTGGCCAGCCTGGAGGCGTTGCTGTTGTCCGACGAACCGGCCGGGGTCGGGGTGATATTGAAGGTATCGCCCACCTTGGGCGCGCCATCGAGCACGAAACTCCAGCCGTTGGCACTGATGGTCTGGCCAGGCGTATAGGTCTGCGGCGGGCCACCGTCGATGGTGTAGGTGGTCGCCGACGTGAACACGATCGCCGACGGGTTGCGCAGGTTCGCGTTGGCCGAATCGGTGACGGTGACGCCGCTCAGCTTGCCGGTACCGGTGTTGGCGGTGGCGGCTGCGCCCTTGACTGCGGCGGCCGCGGCAATGCGCGACGGATCGGTGATGGCCATCTCCAGGCTGCCGGCCACGCCGGCGGTGGGCTGCAGCAGGAAGCGGTCATTGGCCGCCGGGGTGCCGCCGACGACCAGGTTCACGCCGTTGATCACCAGCGGATCGGCGGCGGTGCCGGTGCCGGTCAGGGGAATGCTGGCGCCGGTGTCGGCGCGGCTGGCCTTCCAGGTGGTGCCATCGAACTGCAGCACCACGTTCTGTGCGTCCAGTTTGCCCAGGTCGCCATAGGTGGCGCTGAGGCTGGCGGTTCCGGTATTGCTGTTGTTGCCGGTCACGCGCGGGCTGCCGACGTTGAAGAAGTCCCCGCCCATCTGGCCATACAGATCCACACCCTGGTGGTGGACCTGGTTGAAGCTCTCGGCCAGGCCCACCGCCAGCTTGCCCAGTTCGGCCTGCGCAGGGGTCAGCACGGTGTCGCGGAATTCCAGCAGGCCACCGATCTGGCCACCGACCGCTTTCGGGTCGAGGCGGATGGTGTTGCCCTGGGTCTCCAGTGCCAGCTGCAGGCGCTCGGGCTGGTACGGATCGGCCACGGTGGTGACCTTGGTCGCCGTGGTGCCCACCACCAGCGCGTTGCCGCCGGCAGTGTAGACATTCATGATGCCGCCGTCCTGGATCACCGCGGTGCCACCGGTGTAGCCGATCAGCTGGGTGATCAGCTGGTCGCGGCGGTCGAGCAGGTCCGGTGCTGCCGAGGCAATGTTGGTGCCGATGGCACCGTTGATCTGCGCGATCTCCTGCGCAAGGCGGTTGACCTCGGTCGCACCGGCCAGCAGGCCGTTGTTGACCTCGCTGTTGAGATTGTTCAGGTGCGTGTTGAGCTGCACGAAGCGGTTGGCCAGCGCCTTGCCACCGTCGAGCATGTTCTGGCGGTCGGCGGTGCCGGCCGCGTTGGACGACAGGCCACTGACCGAGTCGAAGAAGTTCGACCAGACGCCGGCCACGTTGGTGGCGGCATCGGAGAACAGGGCGTTGACCCGGTCGGCCATGCCCGAAAGCTGCTTCAGGCGCGCCAGCTCACCGCTGCTGTCGAGCAGGCGCGAAATCGCCAGCTGGTCGGCCGTGCGACGGATGTCGGTGATGCGGGTGCCGTTGCCGACCGTGCCATAGCCATAGTTCTGTGGATCGGCGGTGGCGAAGTTCACCTTCTGCCGGCTGTAGCCGGGTGTATTGAGGTTGGCCACGTTGTGGCTGGTGGTCGCCAACGCACGCTGGAAGGCGAGCAGGGCACCGGTACCGGTGGAAAGTACGCTGGACATGGTGTTCCTCAACGACGAGTGATACCCAGCGCCGCGGTCGCGGTGCTGGCGAAGGTCTGGCCAAGGCGCGAGCCGGCGTCGGCCACGGCGGCTACGGCGCGCTCGATGGTCGGGCCGCCGGCGATCGCAGCGATCTTGGCGGCGTAGCGCGGATCGGTGGCGTAACCGGCGCGCTGGAGGCCACGGGCGAAGCCCTGCACGTCGGTGCCGGCCTGCAGGGCCTGCTGGTAGCGCGGGCTGGTCTTCAGCAGGCGCACGTAGTCGGCAAAGCTCTCGGCCGGTGAACTGTAGGCGCGGAAGCTGGCGGTTTCGTTGCGGCGCACGCCATCGACATATTCATGGGTGCCTGCCGTGGCGCGCTGGCCGTTCCAGCCAGTGGCCTTGATGCCGAACAGGTTGTGCGAGGTGCTGCCGTCGGCGTGCTTGATGTGGCGCTTGCCCCAGCCGGTCTCCAGCGCGGCCTGGGCGACCAGGGCGCGGGCATCCACGCCCAGTTCCCTGGCCGCGCTCTGTGCGTGCTGCCAGATACTGGCGACGAACCCCTCCGGGGTGTGCTCGCCGAGCTGGGCGACGGCGGTGCGCGTGGCCAGGGCATCGGCCGGGCTCACGGCCGTGCCGCGATTGCTGGCCGTCGCCGTCCACTGGTCGCTGTTGGCGGCCCAGTCCTCGCCCTGCAGGCTGCCGATGTACGGATCCTCGGTGCCCAGCGAGCGGTGCAGGCCGCTGCTCTCACGGCCGGCGATCAGGTCCAGTGCCTGCTCCATCGGTGCCAGCGCCGCCTGCGCACCGTGCTGTGCGCCTGCGGCCATCTGCTGCAGCATGCGCACGGCCTGGCTGCCATCTTCCAGGGGCAGCGACGGTGCCGGCCTGGCCGGCGCGTTGAGCTGGTAAGCGCGGCTGGCCTTGGCCGGATCCACGCGGGTATCCAGTGCCGGGCCTTCGGCGGCCTGGCCGGACAGCTGGCGGGTGATCATGCCGGACAGGCCCAGGCCCTTGCCGCGGGTCATCGCCTCGGCAATCTTCTGGTCGTACATGTCGCGGAACATCTTGTTCTCGCCGGGAAACAGCGAGTCGCCGAAGCTGGCATCGCGCATGCTCTTGACCAGCATCTGTGCGAACTGGCCTTCCAGCTGGCGTGCGACCTTGTCGATCTTCGCCGGATCGTTCTGCTGCGCCGGGTGCAGGTCGAATGCGGGATTGATGCGCATGTCAGATCACCTCGAGCTCGGCACTCAGTGCGCCGGCCTGCTTCAGGGCTTCCAGGATCGCGATCAGGTCGCCCGGTGCCGCACCCACGGCGTTCACCGCATGCACGATCTCGTCCAGGGTGGTGCCGCCGCTGAACTTGAACATGCGGCTGCCGTCGTTGGTGGCGGTGATGGTGGATTGAGGGCTGGCCACGGTACGGCCGCCCGACAGCGCATTGGGCTGGCTGACGTTGGTGTTCTCCTGGATCGTCACCGTCAGCGAACCATGCGAAATCGCCGCAGGGCCGACCCGCACCTGCTGGCCGATGACCACGGTGCCGGTGCGCGAATTGACCACCACCTTGGCCGGGGCGCTGCCCGGGGTCAGTTCCAGGTTCTCGATGCGCGCCAGCAGGCCGATGCGTGCGCCCGGATCGGTCGGTGCGGTGACGGCGACGGTCACGCCATCGATCGCGCGTGCCGCACCTTCGCCGAACGCGTTGTTGAGCGCGGCGACCATGCGCGAGACCGTGGTGAAATCATTGTTGTGCAGGTTCAGGGTGATGTCGCCGCCGTTGGCCAGCGGATCGGGCAGGGCACGCTCCACGGTGGCGCCGTTGGGAATACGGCCGACGCTGGGCACGTTCACCGAGACACGGGAACCGTCCTTGCCCTGCGCGCCAAAGCCACCCACGATCAGATTGCCCTGGGCGATGGCATAGATCTGGCCATCGGCGCCGCGCAGCGGGGCCATCAGCAGCGAGCCGCCGCGCAGCGACACCGCGTTGCCGATCGAAGACACCGTGATGTCGATCGGCTGGCCTGGCTTGGCGAACGGCGGCAGTTCGGCGTGGATCGCCACGGCGGCCACGTTCTTCAGCTGCGGGTTGACGTTCGGCGGCACGTTCACGCCCAGCTCGCCGAGCAGGTTCTTCAGGCTCTGCACGGTAAAGGGCGCCTGGCTGGTACGGTCGCCGCTGCCATCCAGGCCGACCACCAGGCCATAGCCCACCAGCGCATTGCCGCGCACGCCGCCGACCTGGGCGAGGTCCTTGATGCGCTCGGCGCTGGCCGGGGCGGCCACGATCAGCAGCATCAGCGACGCAATCAACGCCACGCGTCGCTGCCAGGAAGTAGAGAAGGAGAAGTTCATGGCCATACTCAGAACGGCGTCAGGCCGGAATTGAAGAAGCGGCTCAGCCAGCCCATTGCGTTGGACTGCGCGACCGGGCCGCGGCCGCCGTAGACGATGCGGGCCTCAGCCACGCGGCTGGAAGGAATGGTGTTGTCCTGGCTGATGTCGCCCGGGCGCACGATGCCCTGCACCTGCACCAGTTCATCGCCCTGGTTCAGCCGCAGGTTCTTCTGCCCCTGTACCACCAGGTTGCCGTTGGGCAGGCGCTGGATCACCGTGACCGTGACGCTGCCCTGCAGGCGGTTGCTCTGCGCGCTGTTGCCCTTGCCGGTGAAGTCACGCGCGCCCTTGGCGGTGGCACTGAGGATGTCCTTGCCGCCCAGGGTGACCGGCGCACCGAGGATGGACGGCGTGCCCAGGCTCAGGTTGGATTCCTTGTTGGTGGCCGTGTTGGCGCTGGTCTGCGCGGTGGTGTTTTCCAGCAGGGTGATCGTCAGCAGGTCGCCGACATCGCGCGCGCGGCGGTCCGAATACAGCTGCAGGGTAGGGCCAGCGGCGTAGATCGCACCGGCGGTGGGCGCGGCCTGCGGCGGCATGATCGGCTGGATCGGTGCCATCGCCGGATAGGGGCGCACGTCGCCCGCGATCACACAGCCACCGAGCAGGGCGACCACGGTGCAGGCGAGGGCAGTACGGGCGAGGTTGGAAATGGGCGACATGGCGGTTTCCCGGTTGGGCCGGTCAGATCTTGTTGTTGAGATAGCCGAGCATCGAGTCGGTGGTGGAGATCGCCTTGGCATTCATTTCGTAGGCGCGCTGGGTTTCGATCATCGACACCAGCTCTTCCACCACATTGACGTTGCTGCCTTCGAGCGCACCCTGCACCACGGTGCCGAGACCGTTCAGGCCGGGATTGCCGTTCTGGGCCGGGCCCGAGGCCGTGGTTTCCAGGAACAGGTTCTCGCCGCGCGCCTGCAGGCCGGCCGGATTGACGAAGTCGGTCAGGGTCAGCGCACCGACTTCCACCGACGCGGCGTTGTCGGCCATCTTTACGCTGATGGTGCCGTCGCTGCCGATGGTGACCGACTGCGCGCCCTCGGGAATCTGGATGCCCGGCTGCACCGGGTAGCCGCTGTTGGTGACCAGCTCGCTGTCCTGGTTTATCTTGAACGAGCCATCGCGGGTGTAGGCCGAGCTGCCGTCGGGCATCTGCACTTCGAAGAAGCCGCGGCCGTTGACCATCACGTCCAATGCGCGGCCGGTCTGCTGCTGGCCACCCTGCTCGAAGTTCTTGGCGGTGGCGACCACGCGCACGCCGGTACCCAGCTGCAGGCCGGTCGGCAGCTGCGTCTGCGCCGACGAAGAGCCGCCCGGCTGCCGCACCTGCTGGTACAGCAGGTCCTCGAAGCTGGCGCGGTCCTGCTTGAAGCCGGTGGTGTTGGTGTTGGCGAGGTTGTTGGAAACCACCGACATGCGCATCTGCTGCGCATCCAGTCCGGTTTTCGCGATCCACAATGCCTGGTTCATCTTCGGAGTCCTGTCTGGGTGAAGCCGGCCGCGCAATGCGGCCCTTGGTAGCGGGTGTGCAAGCGGTGTGCCAGCGCCGCGCCCGGGCGGCGCCGGAAATCCGTCAGCTGCCCAGGCGGAGCAGGCTGTTGGCGCTGCGCGCGTTGTCGTCGCCGTGCTTGATCACCTGCACCTGCATTTCGTACTGGCGCTGCAGCTGGATCATCTGCACCAGCGCACCGGCAGCATCGACGTTGCTGCCCTCCAGTTGCCCGCTGTGCACGGCGGTGCCCTGTGCCGGTGCGAACGGCTGGCGCGGGTCGGTGTTGCGGAACAGGCCATCCAGCCCGCGCTCGAGGCGCTCGTCCGGCGCCTGCACCACCTTGATCCGGCCGATCTGCGCCATCGTCTGCGGGCCTTCGCCCTGCGGGATGATCGAGATCGTGCCGTCGGCGCCGATCTCCATCGCCTGGTAGGGCGGAATGGCGATCGGGTTGTTGTTGTCATCCAGCACCGTGCGCCCGCCAGAGGTCACCAGCTGGCCGTTCGGCGTCACCGACAGGGCTGCGCCACGCGTATACGCTTCGCTGCCATCGCTCGCCTGCACCGCCAGCCACGTGCCGCTCTGCAGTGCAAGGTCCAGCGGTTTGCCGGTGATGTGCTGCGCGCCGGGCCGGCGGTTGAAGCCGGCGTCGACGTGCAGCGCATCCACCCGCGAGGCAAAGCCCGGACCCTTGATCGGGAAGGCTTCGGTGTTGGCCAGCGCTTCCTTGAAGCCAGGAGTGTCCGAGTTGGCGAGGTTGTGGCTGAGCGTTCCCTGCGCCTGCAGGGA
This sequence comes from Stenotrophomonas sp. YJH_SMC_122, assembly GCF_059369535.1. NCBI lineage: Bacteria > Pseudomonadati > Pseudomonadota > Gammaproteobacteria > Lysobacterales > Lysobacteraceae > Stenotrophomonas > Stenotrophomonas sp. YJH_SMC_122. The sequence continues at coordinate 9,804 of NZ_JCAFST010000005.1, forward strand.
GGCGCGGGCACCGGTCATCGCCACGTAAAGGGCTTTATCCATGCGGGGAGTTCCGTGACAGGGTCAGCAGCTCATCAACGGATGTTGATGACGGTCTGGGTGATCTGGTCCTGCGTGGTGATCATCTGCGCGTTGGCCTGGAAGTTGCGCTGCGCGGTGATCATGTTGACCAGCTGCTCGGTGAGGTCGACGGTGGACGCTTCCAGCGAACCGGCCTGGATCTTGCCGAGGTTGGAGGTGTCCGGCATGCCGGTGCGCGGCGTGCCCGACTCGAAGGTCTCCACCCACAGGTTGTTGCCCTTCGATTCCAGTCCCTGGGTGTTGTTGAATGTGGTCAGCGCGACCTGGCCCAGCGGCTTGTCGTCGCCGTTGGAGTAGCGCGCATACACCACGCCCGACTCGGACACAGTGATTTCGTTGAGCTTGCCGGCCGCGTAGCCGTCCTGCTGGGTGTTGCGCAGGGCGAACTTCTCGCCGTACTGGGTCGAACCGCTGATGTCCAGCGTCATGTTCAGCTGGCCAGCGCCCGTGGTCGGGGTGAAGGTGCCGAGGCCAACCTTGCCGTTGGCCGGGGCGGTCAGCTTGCCGCTGTTGTCGAAGGTGACCGCGGTCGGGGTGCCAGCGGGCTGGCCATCGACATAGTTGTGCACGGTCCATTCGTTGGGGTTGGCGCCCTTCACGAAGTACGAGACCTGGATATGGCTCACGCCCAGCGAGTCGTACACGGTGATGCCGCCGCTGGAGTGGTTGTAGCTGTTGGAGTCGGTCGGGTCGAACGTGGCCACGGTGGGCTGCTTGGCGTTGGCCGGCAGGGTGAAGCCCACCTTCACTTCGCTGGTCTGCTTCGGCGGGCTGTCGGTGGTCAACAGCTGCAGGTCGACCAGGCGGCCGGCATCGAAGTTGGTGCCATCGGCATTCGGCGCGAACACCTGCAGGCGCGCGCCCTGCGGATTGACCACGTAGCCGGCCGAATCGGTCTGGAAGTTGCCGGCACGCGAGTACACGCGCGAACCGTTCATGTTCATGGTGAAGAAGCCCTCACCGGAAATGGCCATGTCCAGGCTGCGCCCGGTCTGCTCGTTGTGGCCCTGGATGAACTGCTGGGCGACGTTGGAGACGCGCACGCCCGAGCCGGTCTGGTTCTTCGACAGGCCATAGCTGGTGGAGGCGAACAGATCGGCGAACTCGGCGCGCGACTGCTTGAAGCCGGTGGTGTTGACGTTGGCGACGTTGTTGGCGGTGACGCTCAGGTCGGTGTTGGCGGCATTGATGCCGGACAGCGAGACATTGAAGCCCATGGGATGCTCCTGGTTGATGCGGGATGTGCGGCTCAGCTGACGCGGAGCACGTAGTCGATCGGGGCCGTGCCCAGGCCCTTCAGGTTCAGGTACAGGCCGTCGGACCCGACGGTCACGCTTTCCACCGGCGCCTGCACATAGGTGGACAGCTTGGTGCTTTTGCCGGCGGTATCGACATGGTTGGCAACGATGGAATACTTGCCAGGTTCCATGCGCTTGCCGTTGGCGTCCTTGCCGTCCCACTGGAAGGCGGTTTCGCCTGCCGCCTTGGCTTCCACGCTCAGCGAGGTGACCTTGGCGCCGGTGGCATCGGTGATATCCACGGTGATGATGCCGGCCGACGGCGCGGCCACCGTGCCCTCGACGCTGCCTTCCTTCTCCAGCACCAGCTTTTCCGACGGCACCAGCACCTGGTGGCCGACCAGCGCCGCGCCACGCAGCACCTGGTCGCTGGCCATCGACTCCTGGAAGCCCTTCACCGTCTTGTTCAGATCGGTGATGCCCTGCACGGTGGACATCTGCGCCATCTGCGCGACCATCTGCGTGTTGTCCATCGGCTTCAGCGGATCCTGGTGCTGCAGCTGCTCGGTCATCAGGCGCAGGAAGTCGGCCTGATCGAGCGTGTTCTTCTTTTTCGTGGCGTTGCTGTTGGGGGCGTTCAGGCCCAGCGCGGAATAGACGTCCTGGCTGGTCTGGTTGTTGACGGCGGTGGTCATGGCGGTATCCGGTGCTGCGGGCCTCAGCGGCCCATGGTCAAGGTGGCCAGGGCCAGTTCCTTGGCGGTGGTCAACATCTCCACGCCGGCCTGGTAATTGCGCGAGGTCGAGATCAGGTTGACCATCTGCGCCACCGGATCGACGTCGGGCTGGTAGATGTAGCCATCGGCGTCTGCCAGCGGGTGGCCCGGCTCGTAGCGCTTGATCGGCGCCGCCTCGCTCTGGGTGATCTCCTTCACCTTCACCGAGGTGATGTTGGGATCGTTCTTGCTGGTGACGGCCTGGAAGATCGGCTCCAGCGGCTTGTACACGGCGTCGGCAGACCCGGCCACGGTGTCGGCGTTGGAGAGATTGGAGGCGATGGTGCTCATGCGCACCGACTGCGCCTGCAGCGCGGAGCCGGCGATATCGAAGATCGGCAGGTTGCTCATGGCTTATTGCCCCGTGATCGCGGTCAGCATGGAACGCACCTTGCTCTCGACGAAGCTGAGCGAGGCGCGGTACTCGAGCGCGGCACGGCCATAGGCGGCACGCTCGGCATCGGGATCGACGGTGTTGCCGTCCAGGCTGGGCTGCACGCCCTCGCGCGCGATCTGGAACGGGTTCAGGCCACTACTGATTTCGTAGTGCTGCTCATGGGTGGTGGCCATCAGGCCGTTGGCATCCTGCCCCTGGGCATGGCGCAGGGCGGCATCGAAGTCCAGGTCCTGGGCCTTGTAGCCGGGGGTGTCGGCATTGCCGAGGTTGCTGGCGATCAGCTTCATCCGCTGTTCGCGCAACGGCATGGCCTGGGCGTGGACGCCCAGGTAGTCGGTAATCAGGTTGCGCACGGTGCACTCCCACGGGAACGTTGCCCGGGAAGCTGCAAGGGGTGTGCCAAATTCGAGAGGGTAGTGCCGGCCGCTGGCCGGCTCCCCGATGGATCTGCGGTTGCCGGCCAGCGGCCGGCACTACCGGATCAGTGGCCGTCAGGCCGCCATCGCCACCTTGCGCAGGCGGTCCAGCACGAAATCGGCCAGCTCGTGCGGCGAGTACTTGGCGACGAACGCGTTGGCGCCGACGCGCTCGACCATGGCGTTGTTGAAGACGCCCGACAGCGAGGTGTGCAGCAGCACGTAGAGGCCGGCCAGGCCCGGGTGGCGCCGGATTTCCGTCGTCAGCGTGTACCCATCCATGGCCGGCATCTCGATGTCGGAGATGACCATGGCATAGCGTTCGGCCGGGTTTTCGCCCGAGGCGTGGATCTGCAACAGGTGGTCGAGAGCCTGCTTGCCGTCGGAAAGCAGGGTGGCACCCACGCCCAGCTGATCCAGCACGCTGCGGATCTGCTGGCGGGCCACGCGCGAGTCGTCCACCACCAGCACCTGCAGCTGGGGGCCATCGGCGGGCATTGCCATCGCCGGATCGAGTACGGCGTCACCGCGGACCTGGGCGATATCGGCCAGCACGCTTTCAACGTCGATCACCTGGATCAGCTCACCCTGGAAGCGGGTTACCGCGGTCAGGTAGCTCGACTCGGCGCCAAGCTCCGGCGGCGGGTGGATGTCTTCCACCGCGATGTTGACGATGCGTTCGACGCCGCTGACCAGGAACCCCTGGATCGAGCGGTTGAATTCGGTGACGACCAGGTAACCCGGCGAGGTATCGGCATCGGGCTCACGTTCGGGGTGGCCGATCGCCAGGCCCAGGTCCAGCACCGGCACCGAGCGGCCGCGCACGTCGGCCACGCCGGCGAACTGGCTGGGCAGGCCGGGTACCTGGAACAGCTCCGGGCGCCGCAGGACTTCCTGCACCTTGAAGACATTGACGCCAAAAAGCTGACGTCCGCCGAGACGGAACAGCAGCAGCGCCAGGCGGTTGTGGCCGGCCAGACGGGTCCGCTGGTCGATCCGGTTGAGCAGGTCATGGGACATGGCTGCTGTATCGGCGTGTTGGGCGCCAAACTTGAGGGCGCTCTGCCACCTGTGCCCTCCACACTGCGTTTGTAGAGTCGACTGTCAGTCGACTGATCTTCGATCCGATCACGGGAAACCCCGCGCTTCGCGCAAAAGTCGACTGGCAGTCGACTCTACCCATCCGGTCGCATCCCCATCCCGGATCCGATCAACGGGCCCGGCGCTCTGGCACACCCCTTGCACGCACCTGGGCCAGGTCTTGCCGATTGAAGGAGGCGCCATGCGCCGGGTCACATCTCTATTCGCCATCGCGCTGGCCCTGGCCTCGCCGTGGGCGGCTGCCGCCGACTGGCAGCCGGTGGCGAGCATCCGCGCGGCGGCCTTGTCGACGCTGCCGGCGGGCAGCGAGGGCGAAGCCCAGGTGGCCGATGCGCTGCGCCTGCCGAAGTGCGGAGGGGCGTTGCAGGTGCAGCCCACCGCCAACACCACGGTGGAAGTCAGCTGTCCAGATGCGGGCGGCTGGCGCCTGTTCGTGCCGGTGAAGGTGCGCCGCAACCAGACCGTACTGGTGCTCAACCGTGGAATCGGCACTGGAGAAACCCTCACCGCCGCCGATATCACCACTGCCCAGCGTGATGCCGCCCGGATCGCCGGCGCGGTGCTGGCCGATCCCAATGCGGCGATCGGCCGCATCGCCCGTCGTCCGTTGCAGGCCGGGGCCCTGCTGTCGAGCAACGATCTGGTGGTGCAGCGTCTCATCAAGCGAGGAGACAATGTGGCCCTGGTGTCGCGTCGCGGCTCGGTCGAGGTCCGCATTGCCGGCCGTGCGATGGGTGATGCCGGTGAGAACGAACGGGTCTCGGTCGAGAACCTGTCCTCGCGGCGGATCGTGCAAGGCACGGTCGATGCCGCAGGTGACGTAATCGTGGCGCGTTGAATTACCGCAAAATATCCCTAAAGATCACGGCCCTGTGGCCGTTATCCCTTGTGAACGGCAACTCCAGGACACCCCATGAGCCAGAAAATCGACGGCAACCTGCAGGTCCCCCAGGCACTGCGCAGCGTGACGACCCCGGCCAACAAGCCCGGTGTCAGCACCGATGCGGCGGCGCGCCCGGTCGAGGCGGCCGACAGCCTGCGCCTGACCGGCGAGGCCACCAACCTGCAGGCGATCGAGCGCGAGCTGACCACCGCCCCGGCGATCGACGCCCAGCGCGTGGCCGCCGTGCGCGAGTCGCTGCAGAACGGCACCTACAAGATCAATCCGGACGCGATTGCATCGCGCATGCTCGATCTGGACCAGCAGCTGCACGGATGACTGCGGCGATGAGCGAGCCGCTGCAGCGTCTCGCCCAGGCCCTGGACGTTGAACGCCAGGCCCTGGTCGAGCACGACGTGCACGCCCTGATCCGGGCTACCGGCGCCAAGCTGGAAGCGTTGCGTGCGCTCGAAGGCGCGCCGCCGGTGGGCGAGGGCGAACAGCTGCAGGAACTGGCCGAGCGCAACCGGGCCAATGGCGTGCTGCTGTCGCGCCGCCGCCGCGAGGTGAACTGGGCGCTGCGCCAGCTCGGCCGCACCGAAGACGCCTCGGCCTACGATGCCAAGGGCCAGTCGCACACGGTCAGCATCGGCCGGCCCCTCGCCGTCGCCTGAGGCGACGGCGGTCGCATAACCCCTCCCGGCGGGCTGAAGCCTGCTGCATGACCGCGTATATTGGGCGCCTGTTCGAACGTCCCGAGTCGCCGTGTCCGCTGCCAACGCCCTGGTTACCGCCCCCCTTCCGCCACAGCCGGTGCTGCAGGCCCTGCTTGAGCGCTTGCGCGAAGGCCTGCTGCTGTTCACCGATGACGGGCAGGTGGCCCTGGCCAATCCGGCCGCACAGAACCTGCTGGCCAGTGGCGAGGACGGCGGGTTGCCGCCGCCGCAGCGCCTGCGCGAACTGCTGCCGCCCGATGCGCTGGAACAGGCTCGCCAGCATGGTCACTGGAATGGCAGCCTGCCGCTGGGCGAGGGCGTGGTCATCGCCCATCTGTACCACCATGGTCCGGTCGGCCAAGGGCATTTCCTCGCCCTGTTCCGCCACATCGAAGGGCAGGAAGACTACGAACGCGAACTGCAGCAGCGCCATGCCGAATTGCGCCAGGCCTACCTGCGCCTCAATGGCACCCAGGAAAAGCTGCTCCAGTCGGAGAAGATGGCGTCGATCGGCCAGCTGGCCGCCGGCGTCGCGCACGAGATCAACAACCCGATCGGTTACGTGCACTCCAACCTGGGCAGCCTGCAGGAATACCTGCGCAGCCTGTTCACCGTGATCGAAGCCTACGAGCGCGCCCTGCGCGCGCCGGACCCGAAAGCGCTGATCCCGGAAATCGATGATATCCGTGACCGCCTGGATATCGATTTCATCAGCCGCGACCTGCCGCAGCTGATGGCGGAATCGCGCGAAGGCATCGAGCGGGTCACCCGCATCGTGCGCGACCTGAAGGATTTCTCGTATTCCGGCCGCGACGAGTCGTGGAAGCTGGTCGACCTGCACGCGGGCCTGGAATCGACCATCAACATCATCTGGAACGAACTCAAGTACAAGGTCACCCTGGTGCGCGAGTTCGGCCAGTTGCCCCTGGTGGAGTGCCTGCCATCGGAGTTGAACCAGGTCTACATGAACCTGCTGCTCAACGCCGGCCATGCCATCGCCGAGCGCGGCACGATCACGGTGCGTACCGGCGTTGATGGCGATCACGTCTGGGTTGAGTTCGAAGACACCGGCGGTGGCATCTCGCCGGAACTGCGCCAGCGCATCTTCGATCCGTTCTTCACCACCAAGCCGGTGGGCAGTGGCACCGGCCTGGGCCTATCGATCTCCTACAGCATCATCAACAAGCACCACGGCCGCATCGACCTGGACAGCACACCCGGCGTGGGCTCGCGCTTCCGCGTGGTGCTGCCGGTCAAGCAGCCGCGCTGACCGCTTCCGGATTGGAACCGGACACCCAGAGCAGCCGGCCAGCGGCCGGCTCTACCGGGGTCAATCGGTAGTGCCGGCCGCTGGCCGGCAACCTCGTTGAACCGGACACCCGGAGCAGCCGGCCAGCAGCCGGCCAGCGGCCGGCTCTACCCGGCGGAATTGTCATCGCAACGGCCGATCCTCGCCGCCATCTCCGCTCTCCACCGGCGCCGGGCCGGCATTGCTGCGACGCTGTTCCTCGTACGTGCGGAACGCCTGGTGGATGTGCTTGCGCAGCTCGTCGTCGTTCCACGGCTTGGTCAGGAAGCGGTAGATCGCGCCGCGGTTGATCGCATCGGTCACCGTGTTCAGATCGGTGTAGCCCGACAGCACTAGGCGGATCGTATCCGGGTACAGCATCTTCACCCGGCCCAGGAACTCGGTGCCGCTCATGTCGCTCATGCGCTGGTCAGACAGGATCACCTGCACGTCATTGATCGCCAGCAGGTCGAACGCATCACGCACGTTGCCGGCAGCCAGGATGCGGTAGCCGTCGCGGCGGAACAGGCGCACCAGCGAGCGCAGCACGTTCTCCTCGTCATCCAGCAGCAGCAGCGTCCGGTCCGGGCGCGTCTCGGCGAAGGCTTCCGGACGCAGGTAGCGGCGGCGCAGGGTCATGCCGGCGGCATCGGCCGACATCGGTTCGCCGAACAGGTAGCCCTGGAACACGTCGCAGTCGTTGCGGCGCAGGAAGCCCAGCTGGGCCTGCGATTCCACGCCGTTGGCGATCACGGTCATGCCCAGCTGGTGGCCCATGGCGATGATCGCGCGGGCGATGGCCGCTTCACGATTGCCGGCCGGCGCGCTCTTGATGAAACTGCGGTCGATCTTCAGCTTGTCCACCGGGTAGCGCACCAGCGCGCTGAGGCTGGAGTCGCCGGTACCGAAGTTGTCCAGGCTCAGGCTGATGCCTTCGTTGCGCAGGTTGGCCAGCGTTTCGTGGACGAAATTGACGTTGTTGGTCAGCGCACTCTCGTTGATCTCCAGCGTCAGCATGTGCGCCGGTACGCCCGCCGCCTGCAGCAGTGACATCACTTCGGCGAAGAAGTTCGGCCGCAGCAGCTGCAGGGTGGACACGTTCACTGCGATGGTGAAGTCATCGAAGCCCTGGTCGCGCCACAGCCGCGCCTGCTTCAAGGCGCCTTCCAGCACCCAGGTGCCGATCTGCACGATGATGCCCAGGCGTTCGGCGGTGCGCATGAAGCGCTCCGGCACCAGCATGCCCAGGGTCGGCGACTGCCAACGCAGCAGCGCTTCCATGCCCACCACGTGGCCGTCGCGTGCGCTTACCAGCGGCTGGTAGCGCAGCTTCAGCTCGCCATTGGGAATGGCATCGACGATCTGGCGCGCGATGATGCTCTCGCTGTGCGCACTCGGCGGGGTGTCCACCGCATGGATGCGCACGGCATTGCCGCCTTCGCGGGCGGCCTGGTACAGCGCATCCTCGGCATGGTCGAGCAGGCGCGAGGTGCTGCTGGCATGTTCCGGGCACAGGCTCACGCCCAGCTTGCCGGTCATGAACAACGTGTACGGCAGCACCGACAGCGGCAGCTCCATCTGCTGGCGGATCTCCTCGGCGAAATCCTCCGGCAACGGCAGATCGGCGGTGCGCGGCACCGCGATCAGGAACTCGTCGCTGCCATGTCGCCACAGCTTGCCGCGCCCGCGCAGGTAAGACTGCAGGCGCTGTGCCACCAGCACCAGCGCCTGGTCGCCCACTTCGGCACTCATGTTTTCGTTGACCGATGCGAAATGGTCGATGTCCACGTGCATCAGCATCAGCGCGATGCCGCCTGAGGCTGCCTCGGCAACCATTGCCTGCAGTTCGGGGTTGCTGGCGCCAAGGCGGTCGGGAGCGTCATCAATGCTGACCGGGGGCAGGTTGGGATTCCACATGGCTCAGTATTCCGGTGAATCGACGGCAGCCCTGCTGGCCGCCTGGTAGGGGAGGTGGACATCGACCAGGGTGCCTTCGCCATGCGCGGATTCAATCCGCACGTGGCCACCGACGCTCTGTGCGCGCTCGCGCATCACGATCAGGCCCAGGCCGCGCGGGCCGTCCGGATCGAAGCCCTCGCCGTCATCGCGGATCTGCAGGTGCAGGCCGCGCTGGCCGACATCGCGCAGCTGCAGCAGGACCTGGCTGGCGCGCGCATGGCGCAGCGCATTGGTCAGGCTTTCCTGCGCGATGCGGAAGCAGGCCTGCTCGATACTGTTGTCGGGGCGATGGGGCAACGGCTCGATCTCGGCCAGCAGCTCCACCGGCGAGGAGCGGAACAGAACCCGCGCCTGCCAGCTGAGCGCTGCCTCCAGGCCCAGTGCATCCAGCTGCGGCGGGCGCAGCAGGGTAGAGATGTCGCGCAGTTTGGCCACGGTGGTGTCGGCCAGGCTGACGATCTGCGCCAGATCCTGCCCACGCCGCTGCGGATCGTCCTCTTCCAGCGCGGCGTGCGCCGACAGCTTGATCGCGGTGATGGCCTGGCCGATGTCATCGTGCAGGTCGCGCGAAATCGCACGACGCTCGTCCTCCTGCAGCGAGAACAGCCGCCCGGCCATCGCCTGCAGTTCGCGGTTGCTGGTTTCCAGCGCGCTGCGGATGCGTTCGGAATCACTGAGGTCGCGCACGATCAGCAGCTTGCAGTCGCGGCCACCGTAGCGCACGTCGCCCACCGCCAGGCCGGCATGGAAGCTGCGGCCGTCGCCGCGCTGCATGGCCACCACGCTGCTGTGGCCCGGTCCCAGGTGTGGCTGGCCGGCACGCAGCTGGCTGCGCACCCGCGGCAGGTCTGCGGCAGCGACCAGCGCCGACAAGGGCTCGCCCAGCAGGGTATGGCTGCCGTAGCCGAACAGGCCGGCGGCCCAGGCGTTGGCGTACAGCACATGTTCGTCGGAGAGGATCACCACGCCGTCGGGCAGTACCCGCACAAGCTCGCGGAACTGCTCCTCGCGCTCGCGCAGCAGGCGCCGCGACTGCTCGCGTTCGGTCACGTCCTGCAGCGTGCCCAGCACGCGGTTGCGGCCAGCTTCATCAAGACCACTGGCGGCGCGCAGGTGCACCATCAGCGCGCGCCCGTCCATCGACAGCAGCGGCAGCAGCACGTCCACCTGCACCGGCTCGCCGGAACACAGCTCGGCCAGCAGCTGCTCGGTCTGGGTGGCGGTGGCCGGGTCGGCCGGCACCAGCAGCTCGTCGAAGCGGTGCCAGCGGCGGGCTTCGGGCGGGCGGCGGCCGAGCAGGCGATAGACCTGGTTGGAATAGCGGCCCAGCCCGGTGGACGGGTCCAGCTCCCAGGCACCGATGCGGGCCAGTTCGTGGGCCTCTTCCACCCGTGCCAGCGCCTGGTCACGACGCAGCTGGGCCAGGTCCTCGGCAGTGCGATCGATGGCGATCAGCAGGCGCGCGTTGTGACCGTCGTAGCTGATCGCGTTGGAGCGCAGTTCCATCTGCCGCAGCGCGCCATCGCGCAGCTGCAGCTGTGCGCGCAGGATGCACAGCTCTTCGGGCGCCTCGCGGATCGCCTCCAGCTTGGTCTGCAGCGCCTGGCCCTGGCCGGGTGGCCACAAGGCGTCGATGGTCTGTTCCAGCAGCTCATCGCGCTCCCAGCCGAAAGCGGTGCAGGCGGCCGGGTTGGCATCGAGGATCGCCAATGTGTCCAGGTCATAGACGAGGATCGGGCCGGGATTGCCCTCGAACATCTGCCGCAGGCGCAGCTCAGAGGCCTGCTGGCGGGCGTGGGTATGCAGCACGTGCTCGGCCAGTGGACGCAGCAGCAGGTACAGCAGGCCCGCGCTGGCCAGGGCGAAGAACGAGCCCTTCAGGCCCTGCCACAGGGCCGCCTGCTGCGGATCGGGCACCAGCGCCTGCACCACGCTGTCGGTGGAGATCATCCAGGCCAGCGCCATCACCAGGTAGCTCAACACCACCCGCCGCCGGTCACGGCTCAGCGCCTGCGCCATCCGTGGGTCGGGAACTGGGGCGTTGCCGGTCGGTTCTGCGGGCATGGACGGGGCGGGTGAAAGGGGCGCCGGTCATCTTACCCCGCAGCGTGCCGTCACCACTCAATTATCCGCCGCAGGCGCCGTTAACCACTGCGTGCCCCGCTGACGGGCGTGTCATCCGGAGCAAGATCGCGTGGACCAAGGGATCATCGCCAGCCTGCTGCAGCACCCGCTTGCGTCGGCGCTGGTCATCGTCGACCGTACCGGGCGCCCGCTGGCGGCCAATCCGGCCGCGCGTGAGCATGGCCTGCCGGCCACCGTGGCGGCCTATGCGCCGATGCTGGAAGATCTGCGCCTGATGGCCGCCGATGGCGGCATCGTGCCCTGCACGCTGCCGGGCGGCCCGCGCGGCCACTACGACGGTCACCTGCGCGCCGTGCATGACGGTGCCGGCAACCTGCTGGCGTTCACCCTGAGCATTCCCGAGCCGGTGCCGGTCGACGGGGGCGGGCGCTGGGAACTGGCACTGGACAGCGCCGGCCATAGCCTGTGGGACTGGGACATCCCCAGTGACCGGGTGGCGCGCACGCCGGCGCTGGTCGACGAGACGGCCACTGAAATGCTGTCGCGCGTCCACAGCGAGGACATCGACCAGGTGCGCGCCGCGCTCGACGAGCACCTGCGCGGGCGCAGCGAGCAGTACAGTGCACAGTTCCGCTTCCGCCAGGCCGATGGCCAGTGGCGTTGGGTGCTGGATCGCGGCCGCGTGGTCGCGCGCACCGCCGATGGCCAGCCGCTGCGCATGGTCGGCACGCATACCGATATCGAACAGCAGAAGCAGCTCGAATCGCTGCTGCAGGAGCAGCAGCTGCACCTGAGCGAAGCCCAACGCATCGCCAGCATGGGCAGCTGGTCGTTCGACCCCAACAGCGGGCACTTCTGGTGGTCGCCGGAACTGCGCTCGCTGCTGGCACTGGAGCACGGCGCCGTGCCCGGCCAGCGGCGCTGGCTGAAGCAGCTGCACCCGCGCTCGCGTGGCGCGCTGCGTGCGGCATGGCGGCGGCTGTGGCGCGATGGTCGCGCCGCCAATCTCGAGCTGGAGCTGACCCGCGGCCATGAGCCATCACAGCACCTGCGGCTGTGGATGCAGCCGCTGCTGGACTTGGACGGGCAGCCCAAGCGCCTGCTCGGCCAGGTGCAGAACATCACCGAACAGCATCAGACCGACGCATTGATTCGTTGGCGCACCGAACTGCTGAACCGGGTTTCCGCGCTGGGCCGCATCGGCGGCTGCGAGATCGAGGTGCAGACACGGAGCATGCAATGGACCGAGGAGTGCTATCGCATCCACGGCCTGCGCAAGGAACCGATCACCCTCGACCAGGCGATGGCGCTGTACACCGAAGACTCGCGCGATGCGTTCGAGGCGGCGCTGGCCCGCATCGCCAACGGCGGCCTGCCCGAGCAGCTGGACCTGTGCTTCTACCGCCAGTCCGGCCTGCGTGTCTGGGTGCAGGTGCTGATCGAGCTGGATCGTCGTGACGGACTGCCGCCGCGCTTCGTGGTGCTGTTCCGTGACATCACCCGCGAGCGCGAGGCCAACGAGCGCATTGAACTGCTGGCCCACTACGATCTGCTGACCGGCCTGCCCAATCGCGTGCTGCTCGGCGAGCAGACCGCCGAGGCCATCGAAGAAGCACGCGATCGCGGTACCTCGCTGGCGATGCTGTTCATCGACCTGGACGGCTTCAAGACCATCAACGACAGCTTCGGCCACGCCACCGGCGACGCGCTGCTGAAGGCTGCCGCCACCCGCCTGCACCAGAACCTGCGCAACAACGATCTGTTCGGCCGCTTCAGTGGCGACGAGTTCATTGTGGTGCTGCGCGACCTGGCCGAGCCGGAAGACGCCGGCCACGTGGCGCGCAAGCTGATCGCCTCGCTGGCTGAGCCGCTGCGCCGTGGCGAGACCACGTTGAAGGTCGGCGCCAGCGTCGGCATCGCGATGCTGGGCGATGCGCAGACCGACTTCGATTCACTGCTGCGCGCTGCCGACGCCGCCATGTACGCGGCCAAGGAAGCCGGACGCAACACCTACCAGTACTACAGCCAGGATGCCCTGGCCCGGATCCAGCGCAGGCTGGAGCTTGAGCACGCGCTGCACGGTGCGATCGAGCGCGAGGAGTTCAGCCTGGCCTATCAGCCGCTGCTGCATGCCCACCAGGGCGAGCCGCCGGCCATCGAAGCACTGCTGCGCTGGCATCGACCCGGCATCGGCTATTGCAGCCCGGCCGAGTTCATTCCCATCGCCGAGAAGTGCGGCGAGATCGTGCGCATCGGCGACTGGGTACTGAACGAAGCCTGCCGCCAGGCAGCCGCCTGGGACCGGGCTGGACTGCATTTCGACCGCATCGCGGTCAACGTGTCGGCGGTGCAGCTGCGTGATCGTGGCTTCGCCGAGCGCGTGATCGACATCTGCCATGCCCACGGCTGGCCGCCGCAGCGGCTGGAGCTGGAGCTGACCGAATCGGCGCTGATCCGTGACACCGACATCCTGCGCCACTGCTTCGACGTGCTCGAACGGCACGGCGTGCCGCTGGCGGTGGACGACTTCGGTACCGGCTTCTCCAACCTCAACTACCTCAACCGCTTCCCGGTGGGGCGCCTGAAGATCGACCGCAGTTTCGTGCAGGGCATGCTGCACGACTCCGGCACGGCCGAAGTGACCCAGGCCATCGTGCACCTGGGCCATGCGCTGGGCATGAAGGTCGTGGCGGAGGGCGTGGAAACGCACCAGGAAGAAGACATGCTGCGCCGCCAGGGCTGCGACGAGATCCAGGGTTACCTGTACTCGCGCCCGCTCAGCCCGCGCGACCTGGCGCAGTGGCTGCGCCAGCAGCGCCCGTTGCCGATGCGCACCGACGCCAGCAGCGAAGCGGTGCTGGTGCGCTGACAGTCTGCGCTGGCAGGCACGTGCTCTGGTAGGTGCCGACCTTGGTCGGCACGAATGCTTGCGCTCGGCGTAACCCCGCCCTGATGGGTGCCGACCTTGATCGGCACCAATGCCTGCATGCGACCCTCCACGCGTGGCGTGGATCTACCTGGGAAACTCCGCCTTCAACTGCGTGCGCAGCGCCTCGACGATGGCCGCATAGCGGCGCTTCTGGACCAGATAGCTGGCCAGGAACAGCGGCAGTATCAGCAGCATCGGCGCCACCATCGGGCGCATCGCCACCAGTGGCAACAGCAGCACCGACAGGATCGCCACGAACCAGCTGCACAGGCCGATCACCCGCACCTCGTGCCGCCGTGCGTTGAGCACGATGCGTCCACGCATCACCGGGAAGTAGCGCAGGCCGAAGCTCGGCGCGAAGCTCTCGCGGAACGCCATGCTGCCATCGGGCAGCGCATGGAAGGCCAGTCGCAGCCACTTGTCCTGCGGCAGGTCACGCTCCAGGCTACCCAGCGAGAGCCGGGCCTGCATGGCCGGTGACGCCGCCATGCGTTCGTTGAACAGGGTGATGCCCCAACTGAAATAGCCAGCCACCCAGGCCATCAGGAGGACGGTCTCCAACAGCAGAAGTGCGATCAGGGCGATGGCCATCGGTCTTCCATGAAAGGGACCGGGGCATCATGCCATGCGGGATGCCTCACCCACGCAGGGCGTGGATCTACTTCAGGGCTTCGCCATCCAACCCCAGGTCCCACGCCAGTCCCAGCAGCGCCTCGTCCGTCGGCGACGGGGCAGGGCGCGCATCGGCCAGCTGCTGCAGCTCGCGGATTTCCTCGCGGGCGACCTCTTCCAGCTGTTGCAGCTGCTCACGCACGCTCGCGTTGCGCGGGCGCTCGGTGTGGAGGAGGGAGGGCAGGGCGCGGATCAGGGTCATGGTGCGCGTACAGGATGCATCCAGCGGTGGGTCACAGGCAAAGGCCCCGGACGAGCCGGGGCCTTGCGGGCTGCCGGCGAGGGCAGCGGACATCAGGATCAGAACAGCTCGACGGTGCCGGCGCCCATGCTCTGCTGGGCGACGGGCTTGTGCGGCGGGCGTTCCCATTCGCTGCGCAGCTCGCGCAGGCGATTGCCGGTGCGCTGCAGGGCGCTGGCGATCTCTTCGTCGAACACGCCGCCATTGCGGTGCAGCAGCTCCTGCAGGGCCACCGCTTCGCGGTTGATGGCGGTCAGGCGGTCCAGATGGGTGTGCACGCCGCCCAAGGCCTGGGTGGCGATGTCTTCGAACTGCAGGGCGCGCACGGCTTCGGCCACGCTGCCATCGATCGCACGGGCGCACTCGGACACTTCGCGCATGCCGTCGCCCAGCGAGGCATTGATCTGCGCGACGTTGTCGAGCATTGCCGCCGCTTCCTGGCGCGCTTCGCGGGAGCGGTCCATGTCACGCGAGGCCATGTGCGAGACCGTCTCGCGCACCTTGGCAATGGCGTCCTTGGAGCTGTGCGCCAGCTTGCGGATCTGCTCGTTGAAGGTGGTCGAGCGCTCGGACAGGTTGCGGACCTCGTCGGCGACCACGGCGAAGCCACGACCGGCTTCACCGGCACGCGCCGCTTCGATGGCGGCATTCAGCGCCAGCAGGTTGGTCTGGTCGGCGATCGACTTGACGTCTTCCAGCAGCGCGAAGATGCCATCCAGGTGCTGCGCCATCTGGTCGATGTGCTGCACGGTGGTGCTGCTCTGGCCGCTCACCTGTTCCAGCGCTTCCACCAGCTGTTCCATGCGGTGGCTGGCGTGCTGGGCGAAACGGGCAACGTCGAGGCCGGCATTGCCTTCATCGCCGGCGCGGTCGACGATGCGCGACAGCGCCTGGCTCTGCTGGCGCGACTTGCGGTTCATCGCATCGAAGCTGCCACCGAGGCTGGAGACCGCCTGGCGGATCAGGTCGCGGGCGCGTTCCACTTCACCACGCGAACCGTCGATTTCGTTGCCGACGAAGTTGCGCAGTTCGGTCAGCAGCTGGTCCTGCTCACGCAGGACACGGGCATGTTCCGGGGAACGATGCGCCTGGGCGCGGGTGGTCCACCACGCGAAGCCGAGCCAGCTCAGCGTCATCGTGGTCAGGATCGCCCAGCGCAGGGCGGCCGGCCATTCGAAACCGATGGCGAAGGGGAGCAGCAGGGTCAGAGCCAGGGGGGCGGCCAGACGGATGAAAATGCGTGAGTACATGGACGTTCTCGGGAGGTGCACGGAGGATGTATCGGCCGTACCCCCTTTCTCTTTAACGTCGATGTGCCTCGAAGTGCATTCTGAATGCGCCGGTTTTCCGGCGCCCTGGCGGCCTCGGGGTCAGAGCCCTTTCCGTGCCGGAAAGGGATCCGACCCCTTGGGCAGGCAGCAACGGGGTCGGATCCCTTTTCCATGGAAAAGGGCTCTGACCCCACACCCTCAGGCCAGCAGGCGGTCCACGGCCTCGATCATGGCCTTTCGCCCGAACAGGAAGTCCCAGTAGCTGCCGCCCAGCTGCCGCCATAGCACCGCCGCGCGCACCGCGGCCAGCAGCAGGGCTCGGATCTCCGCCACCACGCCGGCCTGGCCCAGGTAGTGCGGGTTGCCCTGCACCATCACCCGCGGCTTGAGGTGGCTGATGGTGTCCGCATACAGGCTGCCCAGGCTGGCCAGCACATCCGGGTGGCCGCTGTCGCCCAGTTCGGTGGCCTGGCGCCGGGCACGCTCGATGCCCGAAGCAACCTTGTTCACGGTGGCGCCATCCTGAACGAAGCGGCGCTCCAGCTGCAGCACCGACAGCGCCAGCTTCGGCAGGATCGGATCCTGGCCCTGGTTGCGGAAGTAGTTGTGCAACAGGCGCAGCCCGGCCTTCAGTGCATGGCGGTCACCGAACACCGCCTGCGGCGAGGACGCATCGACGCGGAACACGCTGTCCACGGCGGTGCGCACGGCGGCGGCGTCGGAATGGCCGGTATCGGCGATGCGGCGTACCTGCTGCAGGGCCTGGGCAATGCCGGCCAAGGCCAGGACGCGGTCGTCGACAGTGAAACTCATGCAGCGATTACCTCAAAAGGGGAGGGGGTGGTGCGCAGGCGCTGTTCCAGCGGCGCATCGGTGGCGGCGATCACCGCGCCACCCAGGCACACATCACCGTCATACAGCACCAGCGATTGACCGGGGGTAACGGCACGCTGCGGGCGCGCGAAGGTGACCAGCACGCTGCCATCGTCCAGCACGTCGACCGTACACGGCTCATCGGGCTGGCGGTAGCGGGTCTGGGCGGTGCATTCGAAGCGCCGCGCGGGTGGCGAGCCCGCGATCCAATGCGCCGCCTCCGATCGCAGGCGCTCGGACAGCATCCATGGGCTGTCGCGGTCCTGGTCGACGTACAGCACGTTGCTGGCCACATCCTTGCCGACCACGTACCACGGGGCGGCCGGGCGGCCGCGTACGCCGCCGATGTTCAGGCCCTCGCGCTGGCCCAGGGTGAAATAGAACACGCCCGGATGTTCGGCGATCACACTGCCGTCGGACGGGTCGAGGATCTGGCCGGGCCTGGCCGGCAGGTAGCGGCCGAGGAACTCGCGGAAGTCGCGCTCGCCGATGAAGCAGATGCCGGTGGAGTCCTTCTTGGCGTGGGTCGGCAGTCCGACGTCGCGCGCAATCCGTCGCAGGTCGGTCTTCTCGAGGTCGCCGATCGGGAACAGGGTGGCCCCCAGTTGCTCCTGGCCCAGCTGGTGCAGGAAGTAGCTCTGGTCCTTGGAGCGGTCGGCGCCGCGCAGCAGCAGCCACTGGTGGCCACGCTGGGTCACCCGCGCGTAGTGGCCGGTGGCGATGCGCTCGGCGCCCAGCTCGCGGGCGGCATCCAGGAAATGCTTGAACTTCACCTCGCGGTTGCACAGCACGTCCGGGTTCGGCGTGCGGCCAGCGGCGTATTCGGCCAGGAAGTGCTCGAACACGCCCTGCCAGTACTCGCTGGAAAAGTCCCGGAAGTGGAACGGGATACCGAGCAGGCCGCATACGGCGACCGCATCGCGGCGGTCATCCTCGGCGCGGCAGTCACCGCTGCCGTCGTCGGCCCAATTCTGCATGAACAGGCCGGCCACGGCCTCGCCCTGCTGGACCAGGCGCCACGCGGCGACCGAAGAGTCGACACCACCAGAGACGCCCACCATCACGCGCGGCGTGCTCATGTGACCTCCCGGACCAGCGAAAGCGGATGGCGCTGGCCACCCAGGTAATCCGCCACCACCTGCCAGACCAGCGGGCTGCGCTGGCGCTCGCCGGCGGCCTGCAGCTCGGCAGGGGTCAGCCACAACGCGCGGTCGATGCCGGCATCCAGCGGTTGGGCCGGGTCGTGCGAGAGCGGGCGCGCTGCGTAGCAGAAGCGCAGGAAGGCGGTGCCGTCGCCGGCAGTCCACTGGTAGCAGCCGATGAAATGGGTCAGCTGCACGGTCCAGCCGGTTTCCTCCCGGGTCTCGCGCAGGGCTGCCTCGGCCAGGCTTTCGCCTTGCTCGAGGTGGCCGGCCGGCTGGTTCAGCACCTGGCGGCCTTCAATGGTCTCTTCGACCAGCAGCACGCGGCCGCCATCGACCACCACCGTGGCGACGGTGGCGTGCGGTGCCCAGCGCGGGTCCGGCGTGGCGTTCAACTCAGAACTCGTCCTTCTTGGTCAGCTCCAGCTCCATCGCGTCGGCGGTGCGGATGGCCGCATCGATGGCGTCGCTGAGCTGGTCCGGGGTGGCATCGGCGTCGATCTTGACCACGAACATGGCGGTGGTGTCCTGCTTTACCCAGCCCCCCATCTTGGCGTCCTGCGAATCCTCCAGCAGCCGGTTGGCCACGGCCACCGGGAACTGCTTGGTCTTGGCGTTGTAGGCCGGCGACCAGATCTCGCGGATGTTGTGGCTGCCGAAATCCTCCACCGCCGAGCGCACGTAGACCATCTGGGTGCGGTCACCCTCGACGTCGAAGACCATGCGGTAGTCGCCATCCTCGTCGACCTCGTAGGTATAGCCCAGCTTGTCCAGGTGGCGGGCCACGGACTTGTCGGCGCTGGTTGCGGCAGTGGCAGAGCCGGCAGCGGCAAGCGCGATCAGCAGGGCGGGAAGAAGGGTCCTTTTCATGAAGATCCTGTGAAACAGTGTTGGGAGAGGGTGCAATTGTGACGGCGGGCGTGCGTGCCGTCCAATCTGCGGCGGGCCGACGCAGGCCTGCCCTAGCCCTTATAATGGATGGATGCCCCATGAGTCCTCCCCCGATTCCCAGCACGAGCACGGCGTTGCCGTGGAGCCCGCGCGCCCGGAAGTGGCGCCGCCGCCGTTCTACCAGGTGATGCTGCTCAACGACGACTACACCCCGATGGATTTCGTGGTGGATGTGCTGCAGCAGTTCTTCAGCATGGACCTGGACAAGGCCACCCAGGTGATGCTGCACGTTCATACCCGCGGCCGCGGCGTCTGCGGTGTCTTCACCCGCGAAGTGGCCGAGACCAAGGTTGCCCAGGTCAACGAGTACTCGCGGATGAACCAGCACCCGCTGCTGTGCACGATGGAAAAGGCCTGACCGGCCTTTTGTAGAGCCGAGCCCATGCTCGGCTGCTGTTCGCGCGGGTATCCAGATCGCTGGCAGAGCAGCCGAGCGCAGGCTCGGCTCTACAGCCGGATCACGCTTCCGCCAGCGCCTGCAACGCCATCCTCGCGACCGATTCGTCCACATCCGCTGGGTCGCCATCATCGCGGAACCACACCGCCGACAGCCCTGCGCTGGCAGCGACCCAACGCAGCAGGCGGGTGCGCTCGAGGCCGGCCAGCGCGGTCACCTGTTCTACGCGCGCGGCAAACCGCTCGGGCCGGGTGGCCACATGGATGCCGGGACCGCACAGGTCCGGATTGCTGAACATCGTCGTGTAATCGAACGCACGGTCGCCCAGCAGCCGCTTCGGATCGATCGCCAGCCAGCCGCGCGCACCAAAATCCAGCACGTTGTCATGGTGCAGGTCGCCGTGCAGCGGCCGGATCTCCTGTTCTTCCTGCAACACCCCTTCTGCCAGTGATCTGCACTGTTCCAGCAGTGGCGGCAGCGCGGCCCTTGGCTGCAGCAGGTCGGCGAACCATCTACGCAGGCAGACCAGGTCTGCTGGCGGCGCGCTCCGTGGCCGGTGCAGCCGCTGCAGGACCTGGCACAGGATCGTGGTGCAGGCGTCATCGGCGCCATCGATCGAGCGTTGCCGCAGCGACTGACCGCTGGCGCGCTCGATCAGGATCGCCGGCCCCTCGTGGGCCAGCAGCCGGGCAGCGCCATCGCCGTCCCACCAGCGCAGCAGGCGATGGCTGTTCTGCTCCTCGGTTTCGTCGGCGATCTTCAGCATCGCCGGGGCGCCGGTGGCGGTCAGCACCGGCCAGAGCCGGGCGTGAGGTGTTTCGATGGCCGGGCCATCACGCCGCAATCGCCAGCGGCTCAGGTAGGGTTCGCTCATGCTGGGCGGGCTGTCCTGGAGTGAATCAAGATCAAGCGATCTGCACTGCTAACGCCATCTGAACGCAGCAATCCGCTAGGGTGATGGAAATCGCGTAGTCAGGCCGCATATTGTCCCCATCTGCCGCCGGAGTAATCCATGTTCAGCAAAGACCTCGAACACACCATCGGCCAGTGCTACAAGCGCGCCCGTGAGGCCCGGCATGAGTTCATGACGGTCGAACACCTGCTGTTGGCACTGCTCGACAACCCGTCCGCCCAGGCCGTACTGAAGGCCTGTGGTGCCGACGCCGAACGCCTGCGCCAGGAGCTGGAGCAGGCCATCGAGGCCTCGGTGTCCCGCCTGGCCGAAGACGACGGCCGTGACACCCAGCCGACCCTGGGCTTCCAGCGGGTGCTGCAGCGGGCCGTGTACCACGTGCAGTCCTCGGGCAAGAAGGAGGTCACCGGCGCCAACGTGCTGGTCGCCATCTTCGGCGAAAAGGACTCCCACGCCGTCTACTACCTCAACCAGCAGGATGTCACCCGGCTGGATGTGGTCAATTACCTGTCCCACGGCATCGCCAAGCTGGGCGAGGAAGGCGAGCAGCCGTCCTCTTCCTCCGAGGGTGAGGGCCGCATGGAAGGCGGGGAGGGCGAGCCGAAGGGCGATGCCCTGACCGAATTCGCCAGCAACCTCAACGAACAGGCCCGGTCCGGCCGCATCGATCCGCTGGTCGGTCGTGGCGATGAGATCGAGCGCACCATCCAGGTCCTGTGCCGCCGCCGCAAGAACAACCCGCTGTACGTGGGCGAGGCTGGCGTGGGCAAGACCGCCATCGCCGAGGGCCTGGCCCGCCGCATCGTCGAGGGCTCGGTACCCGACGTGCTGGCCGACGCGGTGATCTACTCGCTCGACCTGGGCGCGCTGGTGGCCGGCACCAAGTACCGCGGCGACTTCGAGAAGCGGCTGAAGGGTGTGTTGACCGCGCTGAAGAAGGTGCCCAACGCAGTGCTGTTCATCGACGAGATCCACACCATCATCGGCGCCGGCTCGGCGTCGGGTGGCACCATGGATGCGTCCAACCTGATCAAGCCGGCGCTGGCCTCCGGCGAGCTGCGCTGCATCGGCTCGACCACCTTCCAGGAATACCGCGGCATCTTCGAGAAGGACCGGGCGCTGGCCCGCCGCTTCCAGAAGATCGATATCGTCGAGCCCACCGTGGGCGAGACCTACGAGATCCTGCAGGGCCTGAAGTCCAAGTACGAGCTGCACCACAGCGTGACCTATTCGGATGAAGCGCTGCAGGCGGCGGTGGACCTGTCGGTGAAGCACATCGGCGACCGCCTGCTGCCGGACAAGGCCATCGACGTGATCGACGAGGCCGGTGCCCGCCAGCGCCTGCTGCCGGAAGGGCAGCGCAAGGAGCTGATCGACGTCGAGGAAGTGGAGGCGATCGTGGCCAAGATGGCGCGCATCCCGACCAAGCAGGTCAGTGCCACCGACAAGGATGTGCTGCAGCACCTGGAGCGCAACCTGAAGATGGTGATCTTCGGGCAGGATCCGGCCATCGAGACGCTGTCCTCGGCAATCAAGCTGGCCCGCTCGGGCCTGGGCAACCCGGAGAAGCCGATCGGCAACTTCCTGTTCGCCGGCCCGACCGGTGTCGGCAAGACCGAGGTGACCAAGCAGCTGGCGCTGCAGCTGGGCATCGAGCTGGTCCGCTTCGACATGTCCGAGTACATGGAGCCGCATTCGATCAGCCGCCTGATCGGTGCGCCTCCGGGCTATGTGGGCTTCGACCAGGGCGGCCTGCTGACCGAGAAGATCGTCAAGACGCCGCACTGCGTGCTGCTGCTGGACGAGATCGAGAAGGCGCACCCGGACATCTTCAACATCCTGTTGCAGGTGATGGACCGCGGCGTGCTGACCGATACCAACGGTCGTGAAGCCAACTTCAAGAACGTGGTGCTGGTGATGACCACCAATGCCGGCGCGGCGCAGGCCTCGCGGCGTTCGATCGGTTTCACCAAGCAGGACCATGCCACCGACGCGATGGAGACCATCCGCCGCAGCTTCACCCCGGAATTCCGCAACCGCCTCGACGCGGTGGTGCAGTTCCAGGCGCTGGGCTTCGAGCACATCCTGCGCGTGGTCGACAAGTTCCTGATCGAGCTGGAGATGCTGCTGCAGGACAAGCATGTCAGCCTGTCGGCCACGCCGACCGCGCGCGACTGGCTGGCCCACCACGGCTTCGACCCGCTGATGGGTGCGCGCCCGATGGCCCGCGTGATCCAGGACAGGATCAAGCGTCCGCTGGCCGACGAGCTGCTGTTCGGCAAGCTGGTCAACGGCGGCAAGGTGAGCATCGATGTGCGTGACGACGAACTGGTGGTCGAGACCCAGGCCGAACCGGAGCGCTTGCTGCCGGTCACGGTGGAATGAGCTGACCTCCGTCCGGTTTCGGCGGACCTGACATGACAAGGGCGGCTTCGGCCGCCCTTGTTGTGCTGGGCCTGTCGCCTGCGGCCTTGCTGGAAGGGTGCGAACGCATCAATGCTGTTTCGTGAGCGCGATGGGGATTACTTCATTTGTATCGCGCAACGATACGGGATACAGTGATGATCATCGGCTTTCGCCACAAAGGCCTCGAGCGGCTCTACCGCTCCGGTAGCAGCAGCGGGATCCGACACAGTCACACCAGCAGGGTATTGATGATCCTGTCGATCCTGGATGTGGCATCGGGTCCCGAGGATCTCGCCATGCCTGGATTGCGCCCACACAAGCTGCGGGGCGACCTGCGGGGGCATTGGTCTGTGTGGGTCAATGGCAACTGGCGGATCACCTTTCGTTTCACCGGTGGCGATGTGGAGCTGCTGGACTACCTGGACTATCACTGAGGTTGCGCATGATTCATCACCACCCACATCCAGGGCAGACGATCAAGGCGATGGTCTTCGATCCGATGGATCTCTCGGTGACCGAAGCGGCCGAGCGCTTGGCTATGTCGCGGGTGGCATTGTCGCGGGTGTTGAACGGCAAGGCGGGCATCAGTCCTGATCTGGCCATCCGCCTGGAAATGGCCGGGGTCAGTACGGCGGCTTTCTGGATGGGGCTGCAATCCAATTACGACCTTTGGCTGGCGCGGCAGCACGAGCAGCCGCGGGTGCTGCCACTGGTTGCGCCTGTGCGGTGACACCCCTCCTGACAAGGGCGGCTTCGGCCGCCCTTGTCGTACGCGACGTCAGCGGCTGCGCTGGCGGGCCTTCTTCTTGAAGGTTGCCTCGTCGACTGGCTCGATCTGCGACACGATGCAGCGACTGGAATCGGTGAGCAGCTGGCTGCGGCCGGCAGCGCACAGCAGGCCCTGCTGGCCGTCCGTGGCGAAGCTCAGTTTCCGCGAGTAGCCTGCCGCCGAGCAGTCGTCCTGGAAATGCACGACGTAATGGTCCTGGCCATTGCGCAGCAGGATGTTGCGCGAGGCGCCGGCGCGCACCAGTTGCTGGTCGCCGCCCAGTTGGATGCAGTCAGCGGCGTTCGCCGCAGTGGAGGTATCGGCGGCGCGTGCAGGCAGCGCGCTGGCGGACGCGACGAGGGCGATGAGCAGGGCGGTCAGCGAGGGCATGTTCATGGCGGGGCAGGGGATGGCGATCCGGACTGGATCGGGTCCCACGATGCCGCCACGGATGCAGATGCGAATCTGCCGCAAGCAGGGCTGACCGACGTCACGGTGAGTTCGGTCACGATGACCTCCGGCAGGGCCGGATGGCAGGCATGACAAAAGGCCAGCAACCAGGGCTGGCCTTGTCGACGTGGCGCTGCGCGCCGACCGCTTACTTCATGCGGTAGGTGATACGACCCTTGGTCAGGTCGTACGGGGTCATTTCAACCTTGACCCGGTCACCGGTGAGGATGCGGATGTAGTTCTTGCGCATGCGGCCGGAGATGTGGGCGATGATTTCGTGCCCATTTTCCAGGCGAACGCGGAAAGTGGTGTTCGGCAGCGTCTCGCTGACGGTGCCCTCGAACTCGATGGAATCGTCTTTCGACATGTAGTCCTGTGCGGTTCAGAAAACGGCCACGCTGGGCCTAAGGCGCGGTATTTTACGCGTGACCGGCCCAGCTTGCAAAGTTTGCGTTAACCGCCGGCCAAACGCTGGGCTGGCAAGCGTCCGACGGCCTGTGTCCACGGGCCTTCACGGCTGTCACGGCGCACGGCCTGGCGCACGTGCTGCAGGAATTCCGCGCGCGCCAGGTGTCCGGCGCCCATCCGCAGCAGGTGCGGATTTTCCACCTGGGCGTCGATCAGCTCCCAGCCCCAGCCGTGAAGTGTGGACGCCAGTGCCGCCAGCGCGATCTTGGAACCACCGCTGGCGCCACTGAACATGCTCTCGCCGAAAAATACGGTACCGATCGCCACACCGTAGATGCCCCCGACCAGCGTCTGCCGGTCCCAGACCTCGAACGAGTGGGCAAAGCCGAGGTCGTGCAGCTGGCTGTAGGCCTCGATCATGGCCGGGCTGATCCAGGTGCCGTCCTGGCCGGGCCGAGGTGCCGCCGCGCAGGCGCGCATCACCCGGCTGAAGGCGGTGTCGGCGGTGACCTCCCACGTGCTGCCGCGCAACTGGCGGCGGAAGCGGCTGGACAGGTGCACGCCATCGGTGCGGAACACCATGCGCGGGTCAGGCGACCACCACAGGATCGGCTCGCCCTCGCTGAACCACGGAAAGATGCCGCCCGCATACGCGTTGAGCAGGCGCGCTGGGTGCAGGTCGCCACCCACCGCGAGCAGGCCGTCGGGCTGGCGCAGGGCGGTCTCGGCCGGGGGAAAGGGCGCGTCCGGCGCATCGGCCAGGCGCCAGGGCAGCTGGCGGGTCATGCCGGCATTGTATTCGCCGTGGTGACGGCTGATGTCTGCCGCCATGACTATCCACTGACGACCGGCCCCGCATGAGCGCGTGGCTCGCCTGTCGGCTTCGCTTCTTTTTGGGATTTGTTGCATTCCCCTGAACGGTAGTGCCAGTCACCCTGTGGGCTCATCTTTCAAGTGCGGACTACCGTGAGAACTACTGACACCGTGCAAGAACTGCTTGAGATGGCCGGAATGTCGACTGGCTCAGATAAAGCCATGGTTGCGATGCTGGATCTCTATGAGCGTGATCCTGCCGCCGTCTCGACACTGCTCATCTTGGCGATGAAGGCTCCTGTGGAGAGGAACGGGATGCTTAGGGCTGCGGCTGAGCTGCTGCCGGATGACAGTGCCGCAGAGGTTTGCCGGTTTGCCTGGACTGAGTTCAAGAACGGTAGCCGCCACTGGCTGGTGGCCGGGATTGCGGTGGAGGCGGCCTATCGTGTCCCCGGATTGCTTCATGATGACTGGGATGCCGTCCTTTGCCTGTCGGCCCATGAGCCAATAGAAGGTCCATTCTGGTGGGAACTGCCGATTGAGGTCGGCCGGAGATGGATTCAGGAGGCAAGAGGGGCGTCGACGTCTGCTGCTGGTTTGCCAGGATTACCGCTGGAGATGAGTGGGGTCGTGGAGTTCCAGGACGCCGCGCGTGACCTATCCGGTTCACGGGATGAGCCGTGGGCGGCAAATGAAAGGGAGGGGTTGTCTGGTCTCGAGCTGGGCACGGGACGCGCGCTGCATGGAGGACGTGGTCTCCACCTGCGTTTCAGTGCGAAGCATCAGCGCTTGCAGCTGGCAGAATCCACAAGGGTCGAGCGCCGCCTCCAGCGTCTACATCCCACCTGGAAGGATGGGAATGCGCAGGCAACTGGGCATATGGGCGGTCGCCTGGGGGGGCGATGTGGAATATGCAACTCCCCGTTGCAGCGCTTGCTGGAACTGGAGCTGGCGTTGATCGGTCCGTGCACCCTCTCGAAGGTGACGCTCGGCATATGTCTGGACTGCCCTGACAATGGAGAGTCTGGCTGGTGCCACGGAGATCCCGTGTATTTCCGCCACGATACACAGGGCCTTCCCAGCGCCCATGAATCGCAGGTATTCGATCCGCGGGCATGTCCTGAAACGTCAACCAACCTGATTGAGGCGGAGGTCGATCTGGTCGAGCTTCCGGGGCGGTTCTGGCAACCGCCGAGTTATGTGGGTGGCTTGCAGAATTACAGCCGAGTGGGCGGATTGCCATCCTGGATCCAGAGCGGATTTTATCTGTCCTGTCCCGATTGTTGCCGCACGATGTTCTTTGTCATGCAGCTTGATTCCCACATTCCATTGGACGATGGCTCCCTAATGCAGTGGATGAATGGAGGCATGCTCTACACGTTCTGGTGCGACCAGTGCAGGATCAGCGGGCACTACAGCCAGTACAGCTGAACCAGTCGAGCCAACTCGGCACTACGGCCCTGCGCGGAACGGCCCATGCTCCTGCAGCGCCTGCTGGTAGCGCCGCACATCCCGTCGCTCCTGCCGGCACCAGTCCTGCAGCGCTTCGGCGAAGTCCGCGTCCGCCACCCAGTGCCGGCTGCGTACCAGCGTCGGCAGGAAGCCACGCGCCAGCTTGTGCTCGCCCTGAGCGCCGGGCTCGAAACGGCTCAGGCCTTCGCGCAGGCAGTACTCGATGCCTTGGTAGTAACAGGCCTCGAAATGCAGGCCGGGCAGGGTAGCGCCACCCCAGTAGCGGCCGTACAGCGTGTCGCCACCGCGCAGGCACAGCGCGCCGGCAATCGGCTCGCCGTCCTGTTCGGCCAGGAACAGCACCAGTCCGCGCCCCAATGAAATGGCCAGATGGCGCAGGAAGGCCTCGGTCAGCGCCGGGGCATTGCCGTATTCGAGGAAGGTCTGTAGGTAGAAGCGGTACATCGCCTGCAGGTCGGCGCGGCTGGCGTCGTCGCCGTGCACCACGCGGAAGCTGATGCTCTGGCGGGCGACCTTGGCCCGTTCCTGGCGGATGTTCTTGCGGTGCTTGTGGTTCATCGCGCCGAGGAACTGGTCGAATGTCGCCCAGTCACCCGGGTTCTGCCACTGGAACTGCACGTCCTCGCGCAGCAGCCAGTCATCGCCGAACAGCGCTTCGTCCGCTGCGGTGTGGAAGTTGATATGGGCCGATGACACCTCCAGTGCCGGCAGTGCATCGCGCAACGCCGACAGCAGCGTAGTGCGCTCTGAATCGTGACGGGCCAGCAGGCGCGGCCCGGTGACCGGCGAGTACGGCACCGCGCCCAGCCACTTCGGGTAGTAGTCGCGGCCATGGCGGGCATAGGCATTGGCCCAGGCGTGATCGAACACGAATTCGCCGTGGGAGTTGGTCTTCAGGTAGCCCGGAATTGCGCCGATCAGGCGCTCGCCCTCCCACAGCGTGAAGTGCCGGGGTTGCCAGCCCCAGTCCTCGCGCAGGCAGCCGTGCTGTTCCAGGCCTGAAAGGAAGGCGTGGCTGATAAACGGATTCTGGCCGTCGTGCAGGGCATCCCAGTCGGTGGCGGGAATGGACTGAAGGGAGTGGAGGAAGCGGGTGGAGGGCATGGTTGGCAAGGATAGGACAGGTGGATCGCGAACGGTGCTGGCGGGGCTGGGTTGGTTTGTTTCGGTTGGAGGTGAGGAAAATCTGAATTCTCCATCCGTGTGCGCTGTGTTGCGGAATCGCCGTCGCGCGGCTGGGCAGGGTGGCGGGACGCCGCATGAGCGGCGTGTGTCCCACCACATGGAGGAATCAACAATGAAGGGATTGAAGCTTGCAACTGCCGCGGTCGCGTGCGGCCTGATCTTTGTGCCGCCCGTGTTGGCTTCTGGAGATCAGCCGGCGAAAGTGCTTGAGGATGCAGGTGCTTACGCGGAGGCGGTTGCGCTGTTGGAGCGTGAAGCTTCGAACCAGCTGACGCGTCATTTGCAGGAGAGGGGTGAACTGCGACAAATCAGCGTCAGCATCCGTCTGGATGTGAAGGCAAGATCGATGGTGATCAGCTTTGGGCCTGGATACCTTCCCGGCCCGGATCGCGGTTATGACGAGCTCTTCCTGATTCCGATGGCGTCTACGTTGAGGTACTACGCCGAGAAGTCGGGACTGGATGTGAATGATATTGACTTCCTGTTTGACGGAAAAACCCTTGAGGAATACTACCCCGAGGATCTGGCCGTTCCGCCGAAGACGAACGAGAAGTCGACGCATACATCAGCTTTGGTGTCAGCAAGCCATGGCTACATCAGCTTGCATCCCAGCAGAGAATGGAAGTTTCAGCGCCCAGCGCCTCTCGGCATTCAGGAAGACACGCTGAGTCCACTGTTTGGTGACGAACTGCAAGGATTGATCGAACAACGTAGCGGTTTGACTGTGCACCGGGCACGCAGCCGCTCCACGGAACTCCATCCGGAGTCCGGGAAGCCATGGGAGCACATGTCATCCCGCTACCACCTCAAGGCGCTTTTCCCCGAACGCACCGACATGTGGAATGAGTTTCCGAACAGCCCAGAGTCTGCTCGCGAAAAGGAAGAGGACATACGGGCTCGCCCCAACTACGCAAACCATCTGGGTGTGGATGTGATGCTGAGCCTGCACACCAATGGCAGCGATTCAGCCAGTCTGCGTGGAACCGAGGTCTACTATCATCAGGACAAACCGCAGGACAAGGCGCTGGCGGATAGCATTCTCTGTGGGATGCGTGAAATCATCCGAGCGCAACCGGGCTATCGGGATTTCCCGATTCGCGAGAGTTCGACCTCGGCCAGGCACGGCGAGAACCGCATCGGGAAGATGCCCTCGGTGATCATCGAAACCGCCTACCACTCCAATCCTGACGATGTGGCCGCCTTGCAGGACCCCGTCTTCCGCTCGGCGTCGATGAAAGGGGTGGAGAAGGGCTATCGCCTGTGGGCAACGGGAAAGTCGTGTGAGCCGCTGTCCGGGCAGCCGATCGCAGATGTCGACGTTCCATCCGGCGACTCGCGCGAGGTGGACGTGGCGTTTGCGGGCCATCCGCAATTCCCGATCAGCCTGATCACCCGCAATACGCTGTGCCCATCAGGGTGGAGCTGCAGCGGACGGACGGTGGTCATCGATTCGCCTGACCAGCCCAGCAGGATGCAACTCAGCTGCGGTCGCGACAGCGTGGGGACGCTCGGCTGGGAGACGCACGTGTTGGATGCGGACGGGGTCAAGTCGCAGCCCGTGCCTCACACCGTTCGTTGTGTTGCCGATGCGGGCGGCCCTGATCGAAATGGCTTGCCTGAGAATACGGCTGCCGCAGGGATGTAACGAGAAAGGCCGACGCTTTCGCGTCGGCCTTTTGCCTGAGTCGAGCATCGCTCGATTCTACAGAAGCAGGTTCGCTTCTCAGCTCGCCTTGCCCTGCGCGTCCAGGTAGCGCTCGGCGTCCAAGGCAGCCATGCAGCCGAAGCCGGCCGAGGTGATCGCTTGGCGGTAGTGCTGGTCGGCCACGTCGCCGGCGGCGAACACGCCTTCCACCGAGGTCTGGGTAGCGTTGCCGCCCAGGCCCGAACGGATTTCCAGATAGCCGTTGTTCATCGCCAGCTGGCCGTCGAACAGGGTGGTGTTCGGATGATGGCCGATGGCCACGAAGAAGCCGTGGGCGTCGATGTCGCGGGTGCTGCCGTCCAGGGTGGACTTCACGCGCACGCCGGTCACGCCGGCATCGTTGCCCAGCACTTCCTCCACCTGGTGGTGCCAGACGGTCTCGATCTTGCCTTCGGCGACCTTCCTGAACAGCTTGTCCTGCATGATCTTCTCCGCCTTCAGGGTGTCGCGGCGGTGGACCAGGTAGACCTTGCGGGCGATGTTGGACAGGTACAGCGCCTCTTCCACGGCGGTGTTGCCGCCACCGACCACGACCACGTCCTGGTCGCGGTAGAAGAAGCCGTCACAGGTGGCGCAGGCGGAGACGCCGCGGCCCTTGAAGGTCTCTTCGGTCGGGATGCCCAGGTATTTGGCGGTGGCGCCAGTGGCGATGATCAGCGCGTCGCAGGTGTACTCGTGACTGTCGCCGATCAGCTTGAACGGGCGCTGCGACAGGTCGGCGGTGTGGATATGGTCGAAGATGACCTCGGTCTCGAAGCGCTCGGCGTGGGCCTGCATGCGCGCCATCAGGTCCGGGCCCATCAGGCCGTGGGCGTCACCCGGCCAGTTGTCCACCTCGGTGGTGGTCATCAGCTGGCCACCCTGCTGCAGGCCGGTGATGACGACCGGCTTCAGGTTGGCACGGGCGGCGTAGACGGCGGCGGTCCAGCCGGCCGGTCCGGAACCGAGGATGACGAGGCGCTGGTGGCGGGAGGGCAGGCTGGTGCTCATGTAGACTCGCGAAAAGGTAGATGGGACAAGGCGCTGGCGATGTTTGCGCAGCATCCTCGGCAGGTCATAGAGTGGCGGCTGGGGCAGGGCGATTCAAGCCGATGAACAGAACGCCGTCATCCAGCGGTGGTTCCGGCCCTGTCCGGGCCCGGTCAGAAGTCGCATAACTGAAAACTGACGCCGTCTCATTTATTATCAATCACTAACAGCGCATTCCAAAGGTATGGTCTAAGGTGGCGAAGCAGGTCCCCGAACGCTCCAAGTCCGACGACAGCAAGGCGTCACGTCGCACGGCCGCGGCGGCGACGACCGACAATCCACGCCGCCAGCGCCTCTGGCGCGATCTGGGCCTGATCGCCATCGCGCCGGCCCTGCTCTATCTGGCGGCCAGTCTGTTCACCTATTCGGCAACCGATCCGGGCTGGTCGCACACCGGCAGCGTGGTCGCGCCGGTGCACAACCTGGGCGGCCGCGCCGGCGCCTGGATCGCCGACGTGCTGCTGCAGCTGTTTGGCTACATCGCCTTCCTGCTGCCGGTGGTGCTCGGCGCGCTGGCCTGGATCGCCATGTTCGGCCTCAAGCGCGAGAGCAAGGGCGAGAACGACCTGGATCCGGCACTGCGCCTGGTCGGTCTGGTCGGTTTCCTGATCGCCGGCACCGGCTTCCTGCACGTGCGCCTGTTCAGTGGCGACGTCGCCAGTGCCGGCGGCATCCTCGGCAAGCTGGTCGGCAACTCGCTCACGGTGGGCTTCGGCGCGCTGGGGGCGAACCTGTTCGTGCTGGTGCTGCTGCTTGCATCGATCACCCTGGCCACCGGGCTGTCCTGGTTCACGGTGATGGAGAAGATCGGTCGCGGCGTGATGTCGCTGGCGCCGTTGCTGGAACGCAAGAAGGAAGAAGTCACCGAGTGGAAGCAGACCCGGGTGATGCGCGAGGAACGCCAGGAAGTGCGCAAGGCCGACGCCGAGGTGCGCGCCAAGCGCGAGCCGGTGAAGATCGAGCCGCGCCCGGAGCCGGTGATCGAGAAGAGTGATCGGGCCAAGCGCGATACCCAGATTCCGATGTTCCGTGGCGTCAATGGCGATGGTTCCGACCTGCCGCCGCTGGCGCTGCTGGATGATCCCAAGCCGCAGCCGAAGGGCTACGACGAAGAGACGCTGGAGACCCTGTCGCGGCAGATCGAGTTCAAGCTGAAGGACTTCCGCATCGATGCGCAGGTGGTCGGCGCCAACCCTGGCCCGGTCATCACCCGCTTCGAGATCGAGCCGGCACCGGGCATCAAGGTCAGCCAGATCAGTTCGCTGGACAAGGACATCGCGCGTGGCCTGTCGGTGAAGTCGGTGCGCGTGGTCGACGTCATTCCGGGCAAGTCGGTGATCGGCCTGGAAATTCCCAACGTCACCCGCGAGATGATCTTCCTGTCCGAGCTGCTGCGCTCGAAGGAATATGACAAGTCGGCCAGCGTGCTGACCCTGGCGCTGGGCAAGGACATCGCCGGCCGCCCGACCGTGGCCGATCTGGCGCGCATGCCGCACCTGCTGGTGGCCGGTACGACCGGTTCGGGCAAGTCGGTGGCGGTCAACGCGATGGTGCTGAGCCTGCTGTTCAAGGCCTCGCCGAAAGACCTGCGGATGCTGATGATCGACCCGAAGATGCTCGAGCTGAGCGTCTATCAGGGCATTCCGCACCTGCTGGCGCCGGTGGTCACCGACATGAAGGAGGCGGCCAACGGCCTGCGCTGGTGCGTGGCCGAGATGGAGCGCCGCTACAAGCTGATGAGCGCGGTGGGCGTGCGCAACCTGGCTGGCTTCAACAAGAAGGTGAAGGAAGCCCAGGACGCCGGCCAGCCGCTGATGGACCCGCTGTTCAAGCCGAACCCCGAGCTGGGCGAGGCGCCGCGTCCGCTGGAAACGCTGCCGTTCATCGTCATCTTCATCGACGAATTCGCCGACATGATGATGATCGTCGGCAAGAAGGTGGAAGAGCTGATCGCGCGCCTGGCGCAGAAGGCGCGTGCGGCCGGCATCCACCTGATCCTGGCCACGCAGCGCCCGTCGGTGGACGTGATCACCGGCCTGATCAAGGCCAACATCCCGACCCGTATCGCCTTCCAGGTCAGCTCCAAGATCGACTCGCGCACCATCCTCGACCAGTCCGGCGCGGAAACCCTTCTCGGCCACGGCGACATGCTGTACCTGCCGCCGGGCACCGCGCTGCCCGAGCGTGTGCACGGTGCGTTCGTGTCCGACGATGAAGTGCATCGCGTGGTCGAGCACCTCAAGGCGATGGGCCCGGCCGACTATGTCGACGGCGTGCTGGACGAAGTGCAGACGATGGGCGACGGCGTGGTCGTCGGCGCCACCGGCCTGCCCGAGAACAGCGCTGCTGGCGACGAGTCCGACCCGTTGTATGACGAAGCGCTGCGGGTGGTCACCGAGACCCGTCGTGCATCGATTTCCGGCGTGCAGCGCCGGCTGAAGATCGGCTACAACCGTGCAGCGCGACTGATCGAGGCCATGGAAGCGGCCGGCGTGGTCAGTCCGCCCGAGCACAACGGCGACCGCACGGTGCTCGCACCGCCACCGCCGAAGTAAGACCCGACGTATCCCCCACGACGTCCAAGGAACCGACGCATGCTTCACCCCGTACCAAGCGCGCTGGCGCTGGCGCTGGCAGCCCTGATGGCTGCCGGCCCGGCACTGGCAGAAACCGCCACCTCCGCGCCCGCCACGGCGCCGCCATCCACCAGCGGCGATACCGAAGCCAGCAATAATTTCAGCATTGTCCGTTACCGCGCCGACTACCAGGTGCGGCCCGATGCGGGCAATGTGCAGACCGAAACCTATGAAGTCCTGCTCAAGACCAAGGCCTCCGTCGAGCAGTTCAGCCAGGTGCGGCTGAGCTACAGCGAGAAGATGGAAACGCTGGAAGTGCTCGGTGCCTACACCATCACTGCCGACGGCCAGCGCCGCGACGTGCCGGCCGACCGTATCTACACGCAAGAGAGCTACTCCAGTGCTTCGGCGGCGATGTATGCCGACCGCAAGGTGCGGGTGATCGTGTTCCCGAACCTGGCCCCGGGCACGCGCCTGTACTACCAGGTGCGCCGCACCCAGGCTACGCCGTACTTCCCGGGCTATTTCGGCCTGTGGGAGACCTTCAACGTCTTCACCGAGTACGAGGACGCCGAGGTCACCCTGAGTGCGCCGGCCAACCTGCCGATGTTCGTCGACAGCCGCGGCGTGCAGGGCAGTGACCGGCCGACAGTGAAGAATGGCCAGGCGCAATGGCGCTGGCGCTACCAGCGCCGCGAGGCGATGCCGGCGCAGAACTGGTCGGCGGCGGGCTGGGAGTTCGGCCCGAATATCATGGCCAGCACGTATCGTGACTGGTCGCAGATGGGGCGCGCCTACCAGCTCAAGGCGGGCCCGGCGGCGCAGGTCACGCCGGAACTGCAGGCGCTGGCAGACGAAATCACGACGGGCATCAGCGACCGTCGCGAGCAGGCTGATGCGCTGTACCGCTGGGTGGCGCAGAACATCCGCTATGTGGCGGTGTACCTGGGCAATGGTGGCCTGGAACCGAACAGCGCGCAGAGCATCCTCGACAACCACTACGGCGACTGCAAAGATCACGTGACGATCCTCGAGGCGCTGCTGGCGGCCAAGGGCATCGCCAGTTCGCCGGTGCTGATCGGTGCGGGCGGCGGCCCGACGCTGCCGAAGATTCCGGTGCTGGGCCGCTTCAACCACGCCATCACCTACATCCCCGAATTCGATCTGTACCTCGATTCGACCACCGCGTGGGCGCGCTTCGGCCAGCTGCCGGAGGGTGACCTGGGCGCGCCGGTGATGCGCACCCGCGACGCCACGCTGGCACGCACCCCGGCCAACACGCCGGAGCGCAACGCCACCTCGATGGAAGTGCGCTTCACCTTCGACGCCAACGGCAACCTGCGCGGCGAGACGATCCCGAAGCTGGGCGAGAACGCCGAGATCGGCATGCGCGCCCAGTTCTCCCAGCTCAATGCGCAGAACCGTGCGCGCGCTGAAGAGCAGATCATGGCCGCCTCCGGTTTCGACGGGCGAGGGCAGCTGCAGATCCAGGGTGTGCCGGTCGACCTGACCCGGCCGTTCGGCTACCGCATGGCGTTCCAGGCCGAGGATTACGCCGACTTCAGCGTGGCCGGCGGCATGGCCGTGCCGGACCCGCCGGGTGGCGAGTCGGTGCGTGGCTTGTACGCCACCGCCTCGGCGCCGGCCAACGAGACGCCGTTCTACTGCAATGCCAGCCTGCGCGAGGAGACCTACCGCCTGCAGTTCCCGGCCAACGCGCCGATCATCGCCATCCCGGCCAGCCAGCGATTCGCCAACGCCGCCGGCGAGTACCGCGTGGACTGGAGCCGCGAAGGGCAGGAGGTGATCGTGCACCACCGGTTGCAGCAGAATGCGGTGCGCGGCCCGGAGGCATTGTGCCAGCCGCGGGATTATCCGGCGTTCCGCGCGCTGTATCGCGAAGTGCGGCGCGGCTTCCGTGGCCAGGTGCTGTACGGCAAGCTGCCGGCATCCGGCGGCTGAATCGCCGATGGACGTTCAGGGCGGCATAATGTCGCCCTGATCGCCCATTCATCTTTCCCCGGGCACACTGGCAACCACCTTTCCTGGCGCCCGCGCCCACAGGATTTCCGCATGAACTTCCGCTTCCGCCGTTTTCTTGCCACCACCACCCTGGCCGTAGCCTGCGCCGCCGCCGGCAGCGCCTGGGCCGGTGCCCGCGACGACCTGAAGACCTTCACCAGCGGCCTGAAGGGCTTGGATGGCCAGTTCAGCCAGCAGGTGTTTGACAGCCGTGGCAAGGTGAAGGAATCGACCAGCGGCCGCGTGGCCCTGTCGGCGCCGCGCCTGTTCCGCTGGGAGTACGTGCGCCCGCACGAACAGCTGATCGTGGCCGACGGCAAGAAGGTCTGGATGTACGAGCCGGACCTGGAGCAGGCCACCGTGCGCGAGCAGGGCAAGGAAGAACAGAACAGCCCGCTGACCGCGCTGATCAACCCGGCGCTGCTGGAACAGCAGTACGACGTCAGCGAAGAGGCCGCGCAGCGCGACGGCCTGCAGTGGCTGTCGCTGTCGCCGAAGCGCGAGACCGAAGCCAGCTTCCAGTACGCCGCGCTGGGCTTCAATGCCCAGGGCCTGGCCAAGATGGAAATCACCGACGCTGTCGGCCAGCGGACCGTGATCAGCTTCAGCGGCTGGAAGCGCAACCCGGGCTTCGCCGCCGGCACCTTCAGCTTCAACCCGCCGAAGGGCACCGACGTCATCGGTAATTGATCGGGGATGGCGGGCATGGCCCGGCTACCTGCTCTGGTGGGTGTCAACCGGTACCGCCTTGGTGGGTGCCAACCTTGGTTGGCACGCGCTCGGCCAGCTCATCCGTTGTCCGGGTGAACGATGACCTGCCAGTTGAGGCCATCAAATCGCACCAGATCCCACTGCGTCAACACCCACAGCACCCCATCGGCGCAACTGATGTCGTTAATGGCGGCGTCCACCAGTTCTTCAGGAATGCCCGCATCCAAGCGTTCAACCACTCCAGAGGTGGGGCTGTAGAGATAGAGTCCATTCTCCGAGCCGATGTAGATGGACTGCCCGTACTGGCAGGAGCAGTAGAACGGTACGTCAGGGCTGATCTGATGCGGGATGGGCGTGAATCCCGTATTGATCTGACCCGTTACGATTGTTGCCTCTGTACCGACCAGGAACAGTTCGCCCCAATCCGTTTTGGATGCATGCAGCAGTTCAGCGAACGTGATCTGCTCTGGAATGGTCCAGGTTGCGCCATCCCAGTGCGCAATCAGGCCGTCAGAACCGATCGCATAGAGATCGGTAAAGCCGGTTCCGCAGAGGTCATTCACACTGGCCAAGTCAAAGTCAGCCAGCAGTTGGTCGAGCGCATGATCCTTCCCGATTCGAGCCAGATCAGCGCGTGATTCTTCGAATCTTCGCCGAAGCTCTGCGTCGCGCTCCGCCGGGTCAGCTGGTAGCGGTGGCACGCCGTCCAGTTCGAACAGGTGGCCAACGCAGTCAAGCCAGTTGTCGAAATCATCCAGATTAGGATCGTCTTCGCAGATCTGATGTTCGGCAGCAGGGAAGTGAGTAGGAAGCTGCTCCCAACCCGCTTCGCTGCGGTGGTAGATCATGCCATGCACTCCGCAGCAGAAAAGATCCTCACCCAGCTGCCGGATCCGGGTCAGCCCACCGGAAAAGTCTTCACCTTCATGTGAAATGTACTCGCATGTTGTGCCTGCTCGAGCGAGATCCTCAAGCTGGCCGTAGTAGTCAAGAGCCAATACTCGACGAGCGCGTCCGTTCTGTTGTTCAGGGACGAAGATGGTGGACTCGACCTGCCAGTCGGACAGGTCGTGATAGAACCATTTCTCATCCGTTTGATGTTGATAAAAGAACATCCGGGAGGGCGGGCCCGGATCCGGGTCGTAGCATTTGTGCCCCGGACCGATCCTTGCAGCCAAGTAGTAAATGTTCGCATCGACAGCGCAGCCGGCAACGAACTCAAGGACATTGGATTCGGGATCGCGCACGAGTGGGGCCTGGATGGTTGAGCTGCAAATTCTCGGCTACTGATGAGGATGCATGGCCCCCGGGAAAGGCCGTTCCATGTGAATCAGTGGCTTACCGGTGGATTGGCTGCGGCGGCTTCGGCTCATTTCCGACACATTGCGGGGCTGCCGGCCAGCGGCCGGCACTACCCGATCATGGCCTGGCGCTGGTGGGTGCCAACCTTGGTTGGCACGCGCTCGCGGTACAATGAGCGGGTGGCAAGACATCGTTCAACTTCCTTCCCCGGCCCCGATCTGCTGAGTGTTGATCGGGAACATCTGCGCCCGCTGGCCGAGCGCATGCGCCCGCGCACCCTCGACGAAATGGTCGGGCAGAAGCGCCTGCTGGCGCCGGACAGCGCGCTGCGCCGCGCGGTCGAATCCGGTCGCGTGCATTCGATGATCCTGTGGGGGCCGCCAGGCTGCGGCAAGACTACGCTGGCGCTGCTGCTGGCCGAGTACTCCGATGCCGAGTTCCGTGCCATCTCTGCCGTGCTGTCCGGGCTGCCGGAGGTGCGCCAGGTGCTGGCCGAAGCCGCGCAACGCTTCGCGGAGGGCCGGCGCACCGTGCTGTTCGTGGACGAAGTGCATCGTTTCAACAAGGCGCAGCAGGATGCGTTCCTGCCGCACATCGAGCGCGGCACGATCCTGTTCGTCGGTGCCACCACCGAGAATCCGTCGTTCGAGCTGAACTCGGCGCTGCTGTCGCGTTGCCGCGTGCATGTGCTGGAAGCGGTATCACCAACCGATATCGTCGAAGCGCTGGAACGTGCGCTGGGGGATCGCGAGCGCGGCCTGGGCGAGGAGGGTATCGAGGTCGCTCCCGAGCTGCTGCTGGAAATCGCCACCGCTGCCGATGGTGACGTGCGCCGTGCGCTGACCCTGTTGGAAATCGCCGCAGAACTGGCGGGCGGGGAGGGTGGTCGCATCACCCCGCAGACCCTGACCCAGGTGCTGGCCGACCGTACCCGTCGCTTCGACAAGGGCGGCGAGCAGTTCTACGACCAGATCTCGGCGCTGCACAAGTCGGTACGCAGCTCCAACCCCGATGCTGCGCTGTATTGGCTGACCCGCATGCTGGACGGCGGTTGCGATCCGTCCTATCTCGCGCGCCGGCTGACCCGCATGGCCATCGAGGACATCGGCCTGGCCGATCCGCGCGCACAAAGCATGGCTCTGGAAGCCTGGGACATCTACGAGCGGCTGGGCAGCCCGGAAGGCGAGCTGGCGTTCGCCCAGCTGGTGCTTTACCTGGCCAGCACCGCCAAGTCGAACGCCGGCTATGCCGCGTTCAACCAGGCCAAGGCCGACGTGCGCCAGAGCGGTACCGAAGAAGTGCCGCTGCACCTGCGCAACGCGCCGACCAAGCTGATGAAGGGGCTGGGCTACGGCGCCGAGTACCAGTACGACCACGACGCCGAGGGTGGCATCGCGCTGGACCAGACGGGTTTCCCCGATGCGATGGGCGAGCGGGTGTACTACAACCCGGTGCCGCGCGGGCTGGAAATCAAGTTGAAGGAAAAGCTGGATCGGCTGCGCGCCGAGCGTGAGGCGGCAAGGGCCGCTAAGGGTCGCTGAGCCGGCTTATGTAGCGTCGAGCGATACTCGATTCCGCTCTTGCACGGGCTTGCAGGTACCTCCTGGAACAGCAGCCGAGCATGGCTCGGCTTTACAGGGGTAATGGATTGATGCCGTGCAGGAAATGATTCTGGGGTTGAGGCGTTATGCCCCGTTCGAGGGTCGTGCCAACCGTCGCGAGTACTGGATGTTCCAGCTGTTGCTGTTGATCGTCTCGGCCGTCCTGATGGTGCCGCTCATCGCCGGGTTGGCGATGCAGTCCGACGCTCTGGGTATGGCCTCGATCGTCCTGTTCGTCGTGTTCTGGCTGGCCACGCTGCTGCCGGTCATGGCCGTCACCGTGCGCCGCCTGCATGACTGCAACCAGTCAGGGTGGTTCTACCTGCTGGCGCTGGTGCCGGGCGGTGGAATCGTGATCCTAGTCTTTGCGCTGCTGCCGGGTACGCCGCAGGAGAACGCGTACGGTCCGGTGCCTTCGGGGCCGTGACGTTGCGTGAGTCGAGCATGGCTCGACGCTACAGAGGCAAAGAAAAGAAGCCGGCATCTTGCCGGCTTCATCTTTACTTGATGGTGCAATCGCCGAAGGACAGGTAATCCGTTCCCGAGCTGAACTGCAGCGTGCAGCTGGCGGTGAAGGTTGCGCCTTCTTCTAGTGCGCCCAGCTTGGCCGCCTGCTGTTCGTCGCCGCTGGTCAGCCGGGCCAGGACATTACCCTGATCGTCGCCTGCCTCGATCAGCGGCTCGCCCGCCAGGTTGCTGGAGACGCCCAGGGCCACGGCGGTGAATGTCACCGTCTGGTTGAGTTCTTCCATGCCCAGTGACGAATTGCCGGCCTCTTCAAAGGCCTGGTAGAGCGTTGGCAGGTCCTGTGCGGCATGGGCGGCCAGGGGTGCAATCAGGCCGAGGGAAAGGGCGATCAGGGCGGTGCGCTTCAAGGTGTTCTCGCAGTCACGGGATTCATTCCCGTGGATGGTGGTCAGTAGATCCATGCCATGCATGGATGGGTTTGGTAAAGGACAGGGCGCGGCCGGCGGCTCGATTGCCCATCCATCCGCAGCCCTGCGAGGGAAGGGCGCTCCTGCGCCCCGCTGACCGGCAAAATAGTGGATTCGGTGTTTCCGGCGCAACCGGGAAAATGAACGCATCGCGCGCGTGATACACAGCGTGACGTTTGATCGATGTGATAATCATTCGCGTTTAAGGTAGACTGCGGTCCCCTGAGAACCGGCGGCCATCGGCCGCTCCTGCCGCCACTGATGAAGCATTTCGTCCTGCCTTCGCGCCGTGGTCCATTGGCCCGCGGCCTGGCTGCCTTGATGATGGGTCTGCTCCTGGCCACTCCGTACGCCAATGCGCAGCAGCGCAATCCGCTGCAGAAGATCGGCCACACCGTGCTGGACGAGCCGGCGGCCAGCTATCGCTTTGAACGTTTCGTGGTGGACAGCCCGGACCAGCAGCGCCGTTGGCGGGTGAACCTGGCGATTCCAGCCAGGGCCGGCAAGACCCCATCCCCGGTGCTGTACGCGCTGGATGGCAACGCCGTGGCCATGGTGCTGGACCAGCCGCTGCTGGCCGAGCTGGCCGCGCGCAAGGCGCCGCCGGTACTGGTGCTGATCGGCTATGACAACGACCTGCGCATCGATTCCAAGGCGCGTACCCGCGACTACACCGCGTGGATCGACCGTGCCGACGACGAGAGCGGCACGACCCAGGCAGTCGGCGGCGGCGCTGCGGCTTTCCTTGACGTGATCGAGCGCCGCATCAAGCCGGAAGTCGAGCGTCGCGCACGCATCGATACGCGGCAGCAGGCGCTGTGGGGCCATTCGCTGGGCGGGTTGTTCGTGCTCAATGCGCTGTACACGCGACCTGCCGCGTTCCAGTCCTATCTGGCCGCCAGCCCGTCGCTGTGGTGGAGCCAGGGCGCGGCGCTGGGTGATCCGGAGCAGCAGTTCGTGCAGAACGTGCACGGCCAGCCGGCAAAGCTCTGGCTGATGCTGGGCGGCGCCGAGCGCGTCGGTGATCGCGGCAAGCGCGATATGAGCAACCCGCGCGTGGTTGCGCATCTGCGCCGGATCAGTGGCGCCACCCCGGATGCGGCGATGCAGTTGTCCGAGCGGCTGGGCAAGGTGCCGGGCCTGAGCGTGCAGTACCGCGAGTTCGATGGCCTCGGCCACGGCCCGATGCTGCCGGCATCGTTCCACGCTGCGCTGCATGAACTGTATGGCGTGTCCGACCGCAGCGCCGGCGATGGTGCGCCCAGTGGCGGGGACAACGCCGGCGAATGAATGCCTTCGCACGCGATGCCGTGCGACCCCACTACCCAGGCGAGGCTGCCGGCGTGCAGCGGCCCAGGCAACCGATGACTCCCGCGCCACGTGGCGCGGCCTACGTGTGCAAGGAGCCTGCCATGTCGTTCCGTCCGTCTTTCCGCCTTACCTCTCTCGCCGCCGGCCTGCTGCTGGCGGTGACCGCCACCGCCCAGCCGGTGTTCGATCAGCCGGCCAACGCCACCTTCAAGGGTGAGGTTGTCTCGCGCGGTGAGAACGTGGTTCCCGGCAGCACTGCCGACGTGGTTGGTCGTGGCTTCGTGCCGGGGCAGAAGGTCAGCCTGCTGCGTGGCGACAGCGTGCTCAACACGCAGCCGCTGGTGGTCGATGCCGACGGCAACTTCAAGACCCAGCTGAGCATTCCGGCCGATGCGGTGCCGGGCACCCACCCGGTGGTGGTGCGCGCCAGCCAGCCGGCTGCAGCCACGGTGCTGAAGCTGCGCGTGTCGCCGCAGCTGCCGCTGTCCGGCCAGGCGCAGTTCGCCACCCAGTCCAACAAGCTCGTGCCGGGCCTGTACCAGTCCGCCTACAGTGCCGCCAGCAATGCAGTATTCGTGACCTCGGCGGTGGGTCGCCCGCCGGTGACCCAGTCGCAGCTGCTGAAGCTGGACCCGACGTCGCTGAAGGTGACCAGGGCGATCACCCCAGCGCAGGTGCCGGGCAGCACCAACGGCGCGGTGTACGCGGTCTACGGCGTCGGCGTGGATGACACCAACGGTAATGTCTGGGTCACCAATACCCGGCAGAACTCGATCGCGGTCTACCGCCAGAAGGACCTCTCGCTGGTCCACCAGTTCCCCGTCGACACCGTGCCACATGCGCGCGACGTGGTGGTCGACGGCGCCCGCGGCAAGGTGTTCGCGTCGGCCACTGGCGAGGACCACCTGTCGGTGTTTGACGCCCGGACCTTCAAGGAACTGCCGCCGGTGACGCTGGAGTCCGGCGTGGATGACGGCAAATTCACGCCGATGAGCCTGGTGCTGGACGAGAAGGGCGGCAAGCTGTTCACCGTCAGCATCGGCACGCCGGAAGCGGCGGTGATCGATGTGGCCAGCGGCAAGGTCGAGAAGGTCATCGACCTGGGCAACGCGATCAGTGCCTCGGGCGTGGCCTTCGACGCGGCGCGCAACCGCCTGTACGTGGCCTCGCAGGGCACCGACAACCTGCTGATCGTCGATGTGGCCGCCGGCAAGGTGCTGCACGACGTGCCGGTCGGCGCCGGTGCGCTGAACGTCGCCTTCGATGATGCCTCCGGCCTGGCCTACGTCAGCAACCGTGGCGCTGGCACGGTCACCGTGGTGAATGGTGACGGCAAGGTGGTCGCCAATCTTGATGGCGGCACGCTGCCGAACCACGTCCGCGCCGATGGCAAGGGCAACGTGTTCGCGGTGAACAAGTCGCGCGGCGCCGAGGATCCGAAGGGTGACCGCATCACCCGCATCACCCCGAAGCAGTAAGTCACACGGTGGGGCGGCGTGCGCGTCGCCCTGCCAGCAAGGAGAACGAGCATGAACATCGCGTCCCGTCTGCGCCTGTGTGCGCTTCCGTTGGCTGTTTTGCTGGCGCTGTCTGCCTGCAGTGGCTCGTCAACGCCGCCTGATGCCGGCAAGACTACCGAGCCGCCCGCCGCAACAGCCGCTGCCGAAACCGCGTTGCCGGCAGGCTGGCAGCGCGTGGCCGGTGCCGAGATGCCAGCCGTGCACGGC
Source organism: Stenotrophomonas sp. YJH_SMC_122 (assembly GCF_059369535.1). Lineage (NCBI taxonomy): Bacteria > Pseudomonadati > Pseudomonadota > Gammaproteobacteria > Lysobacterales > Lysobacteraceae > Stenotrophomonas > Stenotrophomonas sp. YJH_SMC_122. The sequence continues at coordinate 52,552 of NZ_JCAFST010000005.1, forward strand.
CAGAAGGCGGTGCTGCCGGCCAAGGTGCATTCCGACGATGGCGCTGACATTGAAGTGGCCGACACCAGCCGGATCATTGCCGGTGGTGACGATGTGATCGCGGTGATCGAGGCGCTGGGCATGGGCAAGCAGGTCTTTGCCGCGCCGACCAACACCACCACCCAGGCCGGCCGGGCCGCGCCGCACCAGTTCCTGTTCAACCGCACCACCGGCGTGGAGGGCGTACTGAGCCTGCAGGGCTCGCTGTTCCTCGGCAACAGCCTGCGTCGCCACACCGAGCTGGCAAAGAAGCTGCGCGAAGTCGGTGAGCCGGCGGTGGTCATCGATGACCTGCAGCCGGCGCCGGACAAGGTGCGCAAGGTCGCCGCCGCACTAGGGCTGGCCGAAGCGGGGCAAACACTGGCCACGCAGGTGCAGCGCCAGCTCGACGAGGCTGCAGCGATTGGCAAGGGCCTGGGCCATGCACCACGAGTGATCCACGTCTCGGCCACCGGTGCCGGTGGCTCTCCGACCGTCGCCGGTGCCGACAGTGCGTCGGCGCAGCTGATCGCACTGGCGGGCGGCATCAACATCGGCACCGAGGCGGGGGTGAAGAACTACTCGCAGCTGAGCAATGAAGGCGTGGTCGCCGCGGCACCGGAAGTGATCTTGGTGACCGAGCACGACCTGCAGCTGTTCGGCGGTGCCGAAGGCCTGTGGAAGGCGTACCCGACGCTGAAGCAGACCCCGGCCGGGCAGGCCAATCGGGTCTGGGTGATGCAGGATGTGCAGCTGAAGTACACCAGCGTGGGCTCCGGTGCGGGTGCACTGGCCCTTGCCGAGGCTTTCGCCGCGATGCCGAAGGCATGAGTCCAGCGGATCGGCGCCGCCGTCGTGGGCGGACGATGTTGATGGTGGCGTTGCTGGCCCTGCTGGGGGCCGTGCTGGCGTCGTTCGCCGTAGGTCCGTTGCGGTTGCCGCCGCTGGAGGTGATGCAGGCGCTGGCGGTGAAGCTGGGCCTGCTTGATCCGCAGGCGGTCAGCAACCGCGATCTGGCGGTGGTCTGGCAGCTGCGCATTCCGCGCGCCCTGTTGGGTGCGATGGTCGGTGCGTCGCTGGCGATGGCCGGTGCCAGTCTGCAGGGCCTGTTCGGCAATCCGCTGGCCGACCCCGGCATCGTCGGTGTGAGCCAGGGTGCTGCGCTGGGTGCAGTGGCTGCCATTGTTCTCGGCGCTGCACGTGCCGCCGGTTGGCTGGTGCCGGTTGCCGCCTTCGTCGGTGGCGCCCTGGCCATCGGCCTGACCTATGCGCTGGCGCGGCCGGGCAAGGGCAGTGGCAATGCGACGCTGCTGCTGGTCGGCATCGCGATGGCCGCGTTCTGCTCGGCGCTGATTGGTTTCCTCACTTACATTGCCAGCGAAAGCGAGCTGCAGTCGCTGGTGTTCTGGCAGATGGGCTCGCTGGCCCGTGCCAACTGGGCCGACGTGGCCGCCGTGGTACCGCTGTTTGCCATCGGTGTGCTGGCGCTGCAACGGTTGGCAACGCCGCTGGACATGCTGGCGCTGGGCGAGCGCCAGGCCCAGCATCTGGGACTGGATGTGACCCGCACGCGCCGTCGACTGGTGGCGTTCAGCGCGCTGCTGGTCGGGGCGGCGGTGGCGTTTGCGGGCTCGATCAGCTTCGTCGGCCTGGTGGTGCCGCACGTGGCGCGCCTGCTGGTGGGCCCCGGCCATCGCTGGTTGCTGCCGTTGTCCGGCCTGCTGGGTGCACTGCTGATCGTGGTGGCGGATACCGCCGCACGCACGCTGGATCCGCCCGCGGAGATTCCGCTGGGCCTGTTCTCGGCCGCGCTGGGTGCGCCGTTCTTCCTCTGGCTGGTGCTGCAGCAGCGCCGCAAGGCGGTGCCATGAGTGTGCTGTTGAAGCTGCACGATGTGGTGGTGCGCCGCCAGCAACGCGAGATCCTGCACGGCATTTCGCTGGCGTTCGAACCGGGTACGGTGACCGCACTGGTGGGCCCGAACGGTGCGGGCAAGTCCACGCTGTTGGCGGTCGCGGCCGGCGACCTGCGCGCCGATGCGGGCGAGGTGAGCCTGTTGGGCAGGCCGCTGGCCAGCTACAAGGCGGGGCCGCTGGCGCGCGAGCGCGCGGTGATGCCGCAGGAGCACGGCGTGCGTTTTGCCTTCAGCGTCGAAGAGGTGGTGGCGATGGGGCGATTGCCGCATCCGCCGGACCCGGTCACGGACGATGCCCGGGTGGAGGCGGCCATCGATGGCGCTGAACTGCAGGCGTTGCGCCTGCGCGAGGTGCAGCAGCTGTCCGGTGGTGAGTCCGCCCGGACCACGTTCGCGCGCGTGCTGGCGCAGGACACGCCGCTTCTGTTGCTTGATGAACCGACCGCGGCGCTGGATCTGCGCCACCAGGAGCGTACGTTGCGCAGTGTGCGTGCCTGTGCCGAAGCCGGTGCGTGCGTGATCGTGGTCCTGCACGACCTCAATCTGGCCGCCGGCTATGCCGACCGCATCGTGCTGCTGGAGCAGGGCAGGGTGGCGGCCGATGGCACGCCGCTGCAGGTGCTGACCGAAGACAACCTGCGGCGGGTCTACCAGCAGGATGTGGTGGTGCTGGAGCATCCGCGGCGCGGGGTTCCGCTGGTGGTGGTGACCTGAGCGAAGGTCCGCCAGGTTGCTCCGGGTATCATGGCGGCTTCGTTTTCTTCAATGGACTGATGCCATGTTCCGCACCGTTACCCGCAGCGTGCTGCTTGCCGCGATGATTGCTTCGGTGTGCGCTGCCAATGCAGCCTCGACCTCCCAGGTTTCGCTGACCAACGCGGCCGAGAATGCCTCGCTGATCGAAACCCGGCATTCCAGTGGCGAGGGGGCCGCTGTGGCCTCGATGAAAACGCAGTACTTCGCCAACGAGGAAATGTCGGTGAGTTGGGATGACCAGCAGGTGCTGGTGCTTTGCAAGGAGGCCGCATACCTGCAGATTCCTGCCGCCAAGCTCAAGGCCGGAGCGCTGGCCACCGAGCAGCGGCAGATGATCGTCTATCAGGCACTGATGTCCGGCTTGGGGGCTGTCGCGGGTGTTGTCGGGCCGGCAGGCGAGGTGGTGACCGTGGCGGATGACGGCAGCGAGACCCGCAGGGTTGGCGAGAACAGCTGGGCATACGGTATCGAGCGCTACGACGTGATCAGTCAGCGGCTGCCGGATGGTGCACTTCGGGTCCGGACCCGCAAGACGGAAACCGTGAACACCACGCCGCCGGCGGGTCCGGACGACACATTCAGTACCGAGGATGATCAGGCGGCGCGCCTGTCTGAGTTGGCGCCGGTGGGGAGCTGGATCGAGGTTGTGATCCATGGCGGCCCCCGACAGGCACAGGTGGATCCGGCGATGTCGTTGCAGGGGTGGATGTCGATGGGGGATGACCAGGCCGCAACGGTGGCCGAGGCGCGCAGGCTGCACGGCTGCAAGTAGAGGCTGAGAGGGGTCAGATCCCTTTGCCCAGGGGCAAAGGGATCTGACCCCGATCATTGTCGGCTTCATCGTTCCATTTATGTTTGCAATATTCACTTGCGCGCCAGATTGGCAGGTCTAGAATGCGCCCCATGAACCGGATGCCGCTCCTGAAGTTTTTCACCCTGACCCGCGCAAGCGCGGAACGGGCGTGTCTGCCTGGAGCCCCACGAGGCCGCTGAAGCGGCTATCGCTGGATGATCCACAGAGCGCCCTTCGGGGCGCTCTTTTCGTTTCTGCAGTTCCATTCCCCTGACCCGACGTACCGCAAGGAGAACGTGCCATGCACCAGATCGCCGAGACCGAACGCTAGCCGCGCACCCTGTCGCCAACCGGGGTGCGCGGCCCCCGAAGTTGGCTTTGCAGGAACCTTTCTCATGAACACCCAAGTCCTTTCCCGCCGTCGCAACCTTGGCATCATTGCCCACATCGACGCCGGCAAGACCACGCTGACCGAACGACTGCTGTGGAAAAGCGGCGAAATCCATCGCGTCGGCGAAGTGCACGATGGCAATGCGACGACCGACTTCTCGGCGATCGAGCGCGAACGTGGCATCACCATTGGCGCGGCTGCCGTGCAGGCGCAGTGGGCGCCGCGCGACCTGCCGCCGCATCGGCTGACCCTGATCGACACCCCCGGCCACATCGACTTCGCGATCGAAGTCGAGCGTTCACTGCGCGTGCTTGACGGTGCTGTGGCCGTGTTCTCGGCCGTGGATGGCGTGCAGCCGCAGTCCGAAACCGTGTGGCGCCAGGCGCGTCGCCACCGCGTGCCGTTGATCGCTTTCGTCAACAAGATGGACCGCGTCGGCGCTTCATTCGAGCGCGTGCTGGAGCAGCTGCAGGACAAGCTGCGCGCGCGGCCGTGGGCGCTGGGCGTGCCGTTGGGCAGCGAAAGTGGCTTCAATGGCTGGGTCGATCTGGTCGATGAGCGCGTGCTGCAGTGGCACGAGGGCGCCGCAACCACGGTGATCCCGTGGGACCAAGCGGCGCGGGCCCAGTGGCAAGCCCAGCGCGATGCGCTGGTCGAGGCCGTGGCCGATCACGATGAGCAACTGGCCGATGCCTGGCTGGAAGGTCGCGTGATTGGTGCCGAAATGCTGCGCGCGGCGATCCGCCGGGCGACGCTGGCGGGGGCGGGCGTGCCCGTGCTGGCCGGTGCGGCGTTCAAGGACAAGGGCATCGAGACGCTGCTGGACGCCGTGGTCGATTACCTGCCGTCGCCGCTGGATCGCCCGGCTGTCAGCGCCGAAAGCGATGAGGGCGAGGTGGTGCTGCCGCCGGATCCGGACGGTCCGCTGGCCGGCCTGCTGTTCAAGATCACCCACCAGCAGCACGGCGCGCTGAGCTTCGTGCGGCTGTACTCGGGCACCTTGAAAGTGGGCGACGCGGTGGCCAGTTCGCAGCATCCGCAGGGTCGGCGTGTCAGTCGGCTGGTGCGGGTGCAGGCCGACCAGACCCATGACATCGAGCAGGCCGTGGCCGGTGACATCGTCGCGGTACTGGGCTGGAAGGATGCGGTCAGTGGTGAAACGCTGAGCGGTCGTGAGCAGCCGCTGCGCCTGGAGAACATCCAGGCACAGGCACCAGTGCTGGCGTGGCGGTTGGAACCGGCGCGTGCGGCCGACCTGATCCGGATGGCACAGGGTTTGGCCAGCCTGGCCCAGGAGGATCCGTCGTTCCGCGTCGAGACCGATCGCGACACGGCGGAGACCCTGATTTGGGGCATGGGCGAGCTGCACCTGGAGGTGATGGTGGAGCGCCTGCGCAGCGAATGGAAGGTCGACGTGGCCGTAGGTGCGCCGCGCGTGGCCTACCAGGAGACGCCGATGCGTGCGATGACGGGCGTCGTCGGGCGGCTGGTCAAGCAAACCGGAGGCCAGGGCCAGTTCGCGCACGTGGTGCTGGATGTGGCGCCGCGCGACGACGACCTTGTCGTGTTCAACGACCGCATCGTCGGTGGCGTGGTGCCGCGCAGCTTCATCGCGGCGGTGGAAAAGGGTGTGCGTGCTGCACTGTCGGAAGGTCCGCAGGGTCATCCGGTGGTCGGCATCGAGGTCAGTCTTGTCGATGGCCAGACTCATGCCAAGGACTCTTCGGAGATGGCGTTCCATCGCGCAGGCGCCGAGGCGATCAAGGCGGCGCTGGCCGAGGGTGGCACGCAGCTGCTGGAGCCGGTGATGGCGGTGACGGTGCATTCGCCTTCGGCGTCGGTGGGTGATGTGGTCGGCGATCTCAACCGGCGCCATGGCCGCATCGCCCGCATCGAGGACCAGGACGGTCGTGCCGAGGTCAGTGGCTTCGCGCCACTGGCGCAGTTGGTGGGTTACACCACCTCGCTGCGTTCGCTCAGCCAAGGGCGGGCCAGCAGTGAGGCGCACCTGCACGGCTATGAGCCAGTACGCGCGGCATAGGCAATGTGAGGGGAGCCCGTTCGCGGGCTCCCTTTTTTCGCATTGCCGTGGGTCCCGTATCCACGCCATGCGTGGATGACACCGCGTTCGTGCGCGAACGTTTGCATTGCGCCGCAACAAATCTGTAGAAAAAGCTGGATTAAAGTGATGCCTCACGATAAATTGCGCACCCCCCGTTGCTCGCCGCCGCCCGCACCCCTCTCATGCGTGATGACAAAGACCCCGGAACCCTGGAGCTGACCCTGCCGCGCAAGCGCGGTCGTCCGCCCAAGTTCGGGTACGCGATGAGCGATGCGCAGCGGGCGGCGCGCTATCGTGCGCGCAGGGCGGGGCAGGCCAACCATGCCGACGTGCGTTCCTGCAGCGACATGGTGCTGCTGGACAAGATCCGTGCGGCGGTCAGTGCCCGCGATACCGAGCTGGCCGGTTTCCTGGTCCACGTACTCTGGCAGCGCTACCCCCTGCAGCTGAAATAGTTCGCCGGTGGGGTGGCCGTTGTCATCGAGCTTGTTGATAATGCGGGATTCAGGTTGTTCCCGCTGGCGTGCCCGGGATGGCAGGCGCGCATGATCGAACGGTTCCCAACATGACCACCACCAGCGACACCACCACCGAAGCGGCGCCGAGCGGCGCCCCCCTGTTCTACACCCGTCCGGTGCCGCTGCAGGCCGATGTGCACGCCGATCTGCGCATCCTGCCGGGCAGGCTCGAGTTTGCTGCTGGCAACAACGCCATTCCGCTGGTGCTGGGCGAGTTCTCGCTGGCGCTGCACCACTTCCCGATCCTGTTCGCTGGCCCGAGCGCGGTTCCGATGGCTGCCGTGGGCGTGTCCGACCAGAACCTGTTCATCAAGGATGGCCTGTGGGAAGACGAGGCCTACATTCCCGCCTACCTGCGCCGCCACCCCTTCATCTTCATCGACACCGGCGCGGAGAATGATTTCCTGCTGGGCATCGACGAAGAGAGCCCGCGCGTGGTCAAGGGGGGCGAGGAAGGCCAGCCGCTGTTCGTTGACGGCAAGGCGACCGAGATGGTGCAGCAGGCCCTGGAATTCTGCGGCCAGTACACCCGCGAACACGAACAGACCCAGGCCTTCTCCAAGGCCCTGGTCGACAACGGCCTGCTGGTGGAGCGCAATGCCACCGTGCGCACCCCGGATGGCCGCGAGTTCAATCTCAACGGCTTCCTGGTCGTGGACGTCGAGAAGTTCGTCGCGCTGCCGGAAGCAACCGTGGTCGAGTGGCACCGCAGTGGCTGGCTGGCACTGATCCACCAGCACCTGATGTCGCTGGGTCGCTTCAATGACCTGACCCGTCGCCAGGTCGAGCGTCTGGCCGCGTGATCAAGGGGTTGGGCAGGGTTCCCGCGGCGCGGGCGCCCTGTCCGGCCTGCAGTACGCCCAGCAGGCGACGTGCGTCGGTCCAGTCCGGCGTGGCGTCCTGCGCCAGATCGACCAGCTCGGCCGCGATGGCGGCATGCTCGCATTGACCCAGCATCTGTAGCGCGCCCTGCAGTCGGTGCGCGTGATGACCGAGCGCCGATGCGTCTGCATGATCGACGATCCGCTCGATCCTGCTGAGTTCATCGCAGATGTCGGCGCTGTAGGCCGCGTCCATTTCAGTCGCCTGCTCAAGCGCGTCCAGGCTCTGCGGCGCCGGAATGCCCAGCGCAGCGAGCAGTTCGGCGGCGCGCAGCGGCTTGGCCAGCACCGCGTCGAAACCCGAGCGGCGGCAACGCGCGTGGTGACGTCGCCCGGTGCGGGCAGACAAGGCGATCAGGCGGGCCGGATGCCCGCCACGGGCGCGCAGTTCGCGTGCCAATGCGTAGCCATCGATGCCACGCAGCCCAATATCGATCAGCGCGGCAGTGCGGGGGTGGCGTATCTGTTCGGCCAGCGCGCTGGCCGCGTCTTCCAGGGCACATACCTCGGCGCCCCAGCGCCGCAACTGTTCGGCAATGACGTGGCGACTGAGTGCGTGGTCCTCCACCAGTAGCAGTTGCAGCCCGGCCAGCGGCGTGCCCTCCACGGGCATGTCCCGGACACTCTCGGCAGAGTCAGCTGCGCACACCGGCAGGCGCAGGATGAAGCGGCTGCCGCGACCGAGGACGCTGTGCACGGTCAGATCGCCCCCCATCGCACGTGCCAGCTCGCGTGCGATGGAAAGCCCGAGGCCACTACCGCCACGCTGATGCCCACCGCTGCCTTGACGGAAAGGCTGGAACAGTTCGGCTACCTGTGCTGGCGCGATCCCGATCCCGCTGTCGATCACCTCCAGCAGCAGCTCTTGCGGCCGCGCTGCTGGAAGCAGCCGCAGGCGCAGCTCGATGCCGCCGATATCACTGAACTTCACCGCATTGGCCAGCAGATTGCTGGCAATCTGGCGTAGCGCATCAATGTCCACCAGAATGATCGGAGAAGGTTCGGTCGGGGCGTCAAGATGCAGCTGCAGGCCTTTCTGTTGCGCCTGTGGCCGAATGGCCTCCAGTGCCTGCCGGCAAAGCCGGGTCGCATCACAGGCTTGTGCATGCGGCCTGAAAGCGCCGCTGGCGAGGCGCGAAAAGTCCAGTGCACGATTCAACAGGCCGCGCAGGGATTGGCTGGCGCTGCTGGCAGCGGCGAGCAGATCGCGCTCGCCTTTCGGCAGTGTCGATTGTCCAAGCAGCTCGATCGAGGCCAGTACGGCCTGTGCCGAATTGCGCATCTCGTGACTGATCATCCCGATGGCCTGCGCGCTGCGACGGTCGCCCCGTACCCGCAGGTGACGGGTCATGGGCCACAGCAGCAGGGCGACCAGCAGAGGGGCCAGTAGCAGCCAGCCGCGCGGGGGCGAGGCCTGCATCCAGTCCAGTGCGTTTCCCGCCGCCGCCGGCAGGGTCTGGCCTGCCCACAGATGGAGCAGGCTCGCATGCTCCTCCAGCGTGATCTCCCGCAACGCCTGTCCGATGCGTTCAAGCAGCTGCTGGTCTTCCCGGCGGACGAGCAGGTAGAGGTCGGTGGAGAAGTCACTGTCGAATGGCTGCAGGCGCAGGCTGCCGTTGAAATGGCGTCGAACCAGCGGGCGCAGCGTGGATTCCAGGCCAATCGCCACGTCGGCCACGCCGGATTGGACTGCCGCCAATGCGGCGTACCGATCAGGCAGCTGCTGCAGCCGGATCTGAGGGTGATGCGCGCGCAGCCAGCCGGCGTAGGGCCCGCCTTCAACGACGGCCACGACCCGGCCGTCGAGCTCGCGTATCTCCCGTGGCAGCCATTCGCCGGCGCGCCCTGCCAGCAGGGTGGCGCCACCCCGGAAGCGGCTGGACGCGGCAAGGTCGGGGCAGGGCAGCTTCTGGTGTCTCGCGCCGCCAAACACCATGACCAGGTCGGCCTCGTGATGGCACACAGCGAGGATCGATGCGACGGTCGTCGGGTAGGGCTGTTCCAGGAAGCTGAGTTGGGCGTGACGCGCCACCAGGTTGGCGTAGCCATGGGCGAGCGTCGGCGGTGATGACGGATCGGCCATCGCCGCGGGCACGGGGCGTAGGGACGGGGCGGTGGAGACCCGCACGCTGCTGCCCGGCGGCCAGCGTGGTGACCGGATATCTTCCGCCGACGCGGCGGGAAGGAGAAGCAGTACCAGCAACCCCAGGAGCAGCAAGCACGGGCGCAATGGCGCGTGGCGCCTCACGGCGACTCCAGCCGTTCACGCAGCGCATAGATCTCCACATCGCTGCGCAATCCCAGCTTGCGCAGCACCGCGCCCTTCTGTGTGCTGACGGTCTTGATGCTGCGGTGCCGGCGCAGCGCGATCTCCGATACGGTCAGGCCTTCCAGCAGCAGCTCCAGCACCTCCCGCTCGTTGCGGCTGAGCTCGCCACGATCACCGGCCAGCCTGACGTCCGGCGGAACCCGGATCAGGCCCTGGAAGACGCGCACGATGGCGTCGGACAATGCCGCAAGGGGTTCGGCCTTATTGACGAATCCACTGAGTCCGGCATCGATCAGGCTGTTGAGATTCGTGGTGGGAGAGAGTGTCGCGAAGGCCAGCATTGGCGTGCGAGGGAATTCGCGGCAGAGCAGCGTAACCAGCTCAATACCGCCCAGGTCGCCACGGGCGAGCGTGAGATCGATGATGGCCACATCCACGGGTATGCGGTGCAGGCTGTCGATCAGCGCACCGCTGCAACCATGGCTGGCGACGATGTCGAACCGGAGATCGCCTGACAGGTGCAGGGCGGTGCCGCGACGGACGACTTCATGATCGTCCAGGAGCGCCAGGCGAAGCCGGCGCGGTGCAGGAAATCCATTCATGCGCGGGAGGTGATCAGCGCCCGTGGGCGTGGCCGCCATTCTGGCGCCGCTGTCGCGTCGAACATCGAATTTGTTGCGTTTTTACGACTATTCCTAAAGATCGATGGATGAGCTCCATCGATAAGAGCTGATCCATGGGCTGGACGTATTGTCGGGTTGAAAGCCGCCGGGACGCAGTGTCCTGGCGCGCACTCGCTGGGTACAGGTGGCCTGGGTTGCAGGGCTGCCGGCACCCTTCGAGAGGGGAGTAATGTAACGCGTCACGCCGAAGTGCCCGGTCACCCGCGAGCCGAGCAGCGGGCGGTTGCGCGATCTATCGCACCGACTGCGGCACGCGCCTCAGCTTTGCGGTGTCGTAGCCCATGGCCGCGATGCGCTGCACGGCGCCCTGGTAGTCGCTGTCGGATACGTGCGGGGTACGCGCCATGTACCAGACATAGTCGCGCTTGCTGCGTGCGACGATGGTCTGGCCATAGTCGTCGTCCAGCCAGGCAATCACATACTCGGCCTGGATCGGCCAGATGAACTGCATGCCCCAGATCGCGCCATTGCCGTTCTTCTCGACCCGTCCAACCGGGTGCATCGACTTCTGCGGGGCGTCGAAACTGCCCTTGCGATAGGTGAAGGTCGTCTGGATGCGCCCGTCCGGCCGCAGTGCATAGCTCTCCACCGCGTCGAAGGCCTCGCGCTCCGGCCATGAGGGTATGTGGGCGATCACATACCAGTCGCCCATGAAGCGCGGCACGTCCACCGAGGGCGGGCGGGGCAGGGGGCGGGTATCGCTGGAGCTGCAGCCGGAACCGAACAGGCTCAAGGCCAGCAGGGGAAGCAGGGAGCGCATGCGCATGTCACACCTCAACGGGGACGGAACAGATAGTGGGCAACCAGCCATTGCTGGCCGTCGTCGTAGCCGAACAGCTCGGCACAGGCCATCCAGAACATCCGCCAGCGCTGCCACCAGATCTTCGCCGCCGCCTGACCGTAGGTTGCGACCAATACCGGCATCACCGCCTCGCGGGCCGCATCCTGGTTGGCCAGCCAATGGTCGGCGGTGCGCTGGTAGTGGGTGCCGTCCAGCAGCCAGCGCTGATCGAGTCGCAGGTCGCGCTGGAAATGCAGCAGGGTGTCAGCTGCCGGCATCAGCCCGCCGGTGAAGAAGTGGCGCCCCATCCAGTTGTCGCCGCCCTCGGTCTCGAACGGGTACATCAACGTGCGATGGGCGAAGATGTGCACGAACAGCGCACCGTCGGGCTTCAGCCACTGCGCGATGTGTGCCAGCAGTCGCTGGTAGTTGCGCACATGTTCGAACATTTCCACCGAGACACAGCGATCGAAGCGTGCCGTGGGCAGCTCAAGCTGGTTGACGTCGCGGGTCAGCACCTCGACGTTGTGCAGGCCCCTGGCCTGGCATTGCGCCATGATGTGCTGGCGCTGGCTGTGCGAGTTGGACACCGCAGTGATGTTAGCCTGCGGATAGCGTTCGGCCATCCACAGCGTCAGCGAACCCCAGCCACAGCCCAGTTCAAGAATCTGCTGGCCGTCGGCAAGTCCGGCGCGCTGGCCATACAGTTCCAGCATCGCCTCCTCGGCCTGGTCCAGCGTTTCGCGCCCGGTGGGGTAGTAGCAGCTGCTGTACTTCAGCCGCTTGCCCAGGCAGGCCTGGAAGAATGCCGCGGGAACTTCGTAGTGCTGGCGGTTGGCCGCGTCGGTATGCAATGCGAGCGGACTGTCGGTCAGTTCTGCGATGCGACGGCTGAAGCGTGCGGACTGTGCCTCGATACCTCCCGCTGATTCCTCGTGCAGGCGTTGCGCGCACAGGCGCCGGATGCCGGCACGCAGCGCCGCATCGGGAACCAGCCCGCGCTCAGCCCAGGCGATCAGCCCGGTTTCCGCATCTTCGGCCATATTCAGTGACGGGATCGCGCTCATGCGGAATGCTCCTTGGAAGAACGGGGTAACCAGGGAAAGAACATCGGCGTGCTGCGCTGGTAGGCACGGTAGTCGTCGCCGCGGCTGCGCAACGCCTGCTTCTCGGTGAAGGGGATGCCGCTGAGATAGCGCAGGAACAGATACATAAGCAGCGGCCCGGCCCACGCCAGCCACCACAGGGGGGAACCGACGGCGAGCAGCACATAAGTGAACCAGTGCAGCCACTCGAAGAAGTAGTTGGGGTGGCGTGAATAACGCCAGAGTCCCTCGCGGCAAGTGCGGCCCTTGTTCGCCGGGTCGGCGCGGAAACGTGCGAGTTGGCGGTCGGCCAGGCTCTCGCCGCCGACGCTCAGCAGCCAGGCCAGTGCTGCGGCGACTGTCCACGGTGTCAGGCCAGCGTGGGAATTGGCTGCCACCGCAGCGAAGGGCAGGGCGAACAGCACGACCAGCAGCGCCTGCGCCATGAAGAAGCCGAAGATCTTGCCCTGGTGGCTCTGCCAGTGTTCGCGCAGGTAACGGTAGCGCCCGTCTTCGGGTTCGCTACGGACCCGGCGCCACAGGTGCAGCGCCAACCGGCTGCCCCACAGGCCGCCGAGCAGGCCCAGCGCAACCCGGGGCAACATCGCGCCATCGCCAAGCAGCGCCAGCAGCAGGGCCGAGGCACCCACGCCCTTGGCCCAGAGCACGTCGACAACGCCGATGTTCTGGTGGCGGCGCTGCCAGGCCCAGCCCCAGCTCATCACCAGCACGGCATACAGCAGTACCCACAGCAGATTGATCATGATGATGCTCCGGCCAGGGAGGGCGGGGCGGTGCGAGAGCCGCGACGCGCGGTGACGCACAGCAGCGAAAGCGCGATGCTCCAGCCCGCGCCCAGCACCAGCAGGCCCTGCCACGTGGGTGCGGCGAAACCGACCGCATCGAAACCGCGCGCTGCGGAGAGATAGGCCAGCGGTGCCAACAGCAGGCCGAACAGGGCCGGCAAGGCAGGGTGGCGCAGCAGGAAACGCATCGAGGTGGTCAGCGTCATCGCGAACGCGGCCCACAGCGCCATGATCCAGGGTGGCGGCACCCAGCCCAGCGGGGCGGCGGCGTAGCGCACGGTGCCGCTGGCGGCAGCACTGGCATCGACCAGCCATGCGCAGGCCAGTGCCAACACCATCAACCGAAGGTCCAGCCGTGGTTGCGGCGACGTCAGCAGCTGGCTGCCGATGTAGAGAGAGGCAGCCAGCAACGCCGGCCACTGCCAGCCGCGCCCGGCACCGGCCACGGCGCACAGCCAGACGAGCTGGTTGCCAAGCAGATTGGACCAGAACCTGCGCATCTCAGCTGCCTTGGCCCGATGAGGCGCGCGGGCGATGCCCCGGGCGCGCCATCAGCAGATGGGAGACCCCGATCGAGCGCTCCAGGAAGCCGCCCTCGCAGTAGGCCAGGTAGAACTCCCACAGGCGGCAGAAGCGCGTATCAAAGCCCTGCGCCTGCACGTCGGGCAACCGGGCGAGGAAGCGCTGGCGCCAGGCGCGCAGGGTCAGCGCGTAGGAGTGGCCGAAGTCCTGCTGGGCGATCAGCTGCAGGTCGCTGGACCGCGTCTTGGCGGCCATGATCGCGTTGATCGACGGAATGAAGCTGCCGGGGAACACATAGCGCTTGATGTAGTCGACGCTGCGCCGGGCCTGCTCGTAGCGATGGTCCTCGATGGTGATGGCCTGCAGCAGGGCAACGCCATCAGGCTTGAGCAGGCGCTGCAGCGTGGCCATGTAGGTGTCCAGGTATTCCGCGCCGATGGCTTCGATCATCTCGATCGACACCAGCTTGTCGAACCGGCCCTGCAGGTCGCGGTAGTCCTGCATCAGCAGCGTGACCTGGTCCTGCAGGCCGGCTGCCTGCACGCGCTGGGCAGCCAGCGCGTGCTGCTCGGCGGAGATGGTGGTGGTGGTGACGTGGCAGCCGTAGTGCTGCGCGGCGTGCAGCGCAAAACCACCCCAGCCGGTGCCGATCTCCACCACGCGATCGCCCGGCCTGAGCTGGAGCTGCTGGCAGATGCGGTCCAGCTTGCGCCGGGAGGCGGATTCCAGCGACTCGTCTTCTGTGTCGAACAGGGCTGAGGAATACATCAGGTCCGGCGACAGGAACAGGGCAAAGAAATCGTTGCCAAGGTCGTAGTGCGCGGCAATGTTGCGGCGACTGCCCTCGCGGCTGTTGCGGCGCAGGCGGTTCCAGCCCCTCAACAGCCAGCCGCCCACGCGGGCCGGGCCACGTTCCATGCCGTCGAGCAGGTCGCGATTGCGCACCAGCAGCCGGATCAGTGCCACCAGATCATCGCAGTGCCATTCGCCCTGTATGTAGCTTTCACCTGCGCCCACGCTGCCCTGCGCTGCAACCTTGCGGTAGAACGCCGGGTCATCGATGGTGACGGTCACATGCAGTTCGCCATGGGCTTCGCCCAGCCAGACCTCGCCGAGTGCATCACGCACGCACAGGCGGCCGTCGCGCATGGGGGCAAGCTGTTGCAGCAGGCGGCGGCGCAGGAAGGCATCCAAGGCGCCGGGACGCGGCAGGGCGACCAGGGGAGTCATCGAGTTCATCGCGGTTTCTCGGCAAGGGCAGGGTGGTCATGCACGGGGTTGCGTTTCAGCCACAGCCGCAGCGCGTGCCAGTGGATGGCGGCCATCACCTGCATGGTCATCAAGGGATAGCAGGCCAGGACCCGGGCCAGCCCGCGGCCATCCAGGGCGTGTCGCCGCATGGCCTGGGTGGCATCAAACTGGCGAACGCCTTGGCGCCAGACCTGCATGTGCACACGCAGATCATCATCTGGGCGGTTGAACCGCCAGTCGTAGTGGCAATCCATCGGCATGAACGGCGAGACATGGAAGCGCTTGTCGAACCGCCAGCGCAGCGAGGTGCCTTCGTGCGTGGCCGTGGCGACTGGCAGCACATAGGCGTGCCGTTCCTTCCAGGGCGTATTGGTGATCTCGGCGACGATGCACTCCAGGGTGCTGCCATCGGACTGGTAGCAGTAGTAGAAGCTGACCGGGTTGAATACGTGCCCGGCGAAGCGAAGATGGGTGAGCAGGCGTACCGGGCCGGAAGGCCGATAGCCCAGGGTAGCCGCGGCATGGTCGCGCACCGCATCGGCCAGCGGTTGTGCGGGATCGCCGAAGTAGTCGCTGCGGCGGAACTCGGCCAGGTTGCGGCGATTGACCGACCACAGCCAGCGCCCGGCGAACACGGTCTCCAGCTCGTCCAGGTCGAGCAGCAGTTGCGCGATCGGATAGCGGAATGCGTGGGGCTGCGGATGATGCCGTCGGTGCATCACCTGCCCGAAGTAGAGTGCGCTGGCACTCACGCTGCCACCTCGCCGGGTGCAACGCTGTCACGGTGCGCGGTGCACCCGCGCATCGCGTCCACCACGCGGCGGGCGCTGCGGATGCCGTCTTCGTGGAAGCCCCAGCCCCAGTATGCGCCCGCGAACCAGGTGTGGCGGCGGCCCTGCAGCTCCGCCCAGCGCTGCTGGGCGCGGATGGCGGCATGATCGTGCACCGGGTGGGTATAGTGCAGCCTGCGCAGCACCTTGGCCGGATCGATCACCTCGCTGCGGTTGAGGGTCACGACCAGCGGGGTGTCACCGGGCAGTCCCTGCAGGAGGTTCATGCAATAGCTGACCGTACAGGGCGCGCCTGGATCCCTGGGCACGTGTGCATTCCATGCAGCCCATGCCTTGCGCCTGCGCGGCAGCAACGATGCATCGGTATGCAGTACTGCTTCGTTGGGCTGGTAGCGGATGGCGCCGAGCACTTCGCGTTCGACCGGATCGGCGTCACGCAGCAGGGCCAGTGCCTGGTCGCTGTGGCACGCCAGGATGACCTCGTCGAAACCCTCCACGCCGGCCGCGCTGTGCACGCGCGCGCCCCACGGCATGCGTTCGACCGAGTGAACAGGGCATTCCAGCCGCTCACGCACCCGCCAGCGGGCGCGAAGGGCATCGATGTAGCGTGCCGAGCCACCGCTGACTACCCGCCAGGGTGCGCGCCCGGTCATCTGCAGCATCTGGTGGTTGGCCATGAACTGTGCGAGGTAGCGGGCCGGGAACTGCATGACCGTGGCGGTCGGCGACGACCATAGTGCCGAAGCCATCGGCAGCAGGTGCTCTTCGATGAAAGCGGTGCCGTAGCGCTGGCGGCGCAGGTACTGGCCCAGTGTCGGGCCTTCGTCTTCCGCCAGCAGCAGCGGCGCATCCCGGTAGAACCGGCGCAGGTCGGCCAGCATTCCCCAGAAGCGAGGCGAAACCAGGTTGCGACGTTGGCAGAACAGGCCATCCAGCGAAGTGGCGTTGTACTCGACGCCACTGCGCTCGCTGTGCATGGAGAAGCTCATGGTGGTCGGCTGCGAGGCCACACCCAGTTCTTCGAACAGTGCCGTCAGCAGCGGGTAGTGCAGGGGATTGAAGACGATGAAACCGGTATCCACCGCCATGCGCATGCCGCCCACCTGCACGTCATGGGTGTGGGTATGTCCGCCCAGGTAATCGTTGGCCTCGAACAGCGTCACTTCGTGTTCGCCGTCCAGCCACCAGGCGCTGGCCAGGCCGGCAATGCCGGAGCCGATGATCGCGATGCGCATGTCAGTACCTCGCTTTGGCCAGGACCCACTCGGGGATGGGCTTTAGCCCTCTCACCAGGCCCATGGCCGCCATTGCGCGCAGGCCGTACCAGGTCAGGTCGATCTCCCACCAGCGGAACCCCTGGCGGACGGTGCCAGGGAAGAAATGGTGGTTGTTGTGCCAACCCTCGCCGAAGGTGAGCAGCGCCAGCCAGAGGTTGTTGCGGCTGTCGTCACGGGTCTCGAAGCGCCGCCGGCCAAAACGATGGGCCAGCGAGTTGATGGTGACGGTGGCGTGGAACAGCACCACGGTGGAAATGAAGAAGCCCCACACCAGCAACTGCGGGCCAGAGGTGTGCAGTCCGGGCGCCCAGCGCTCCAGGCCGGCGCCGAGAGCGTACAGTGCGGCAGCCAGCAGCACCGGCACCGCCGTATCAAAGCGGTCCAGCCAGCGCAGCTCCGGGAAGCGCGCCAGGTCAGGCACGCGCGATAGATCCGTGGCGAATGCCTCGCGGGTGAGGAACCAGCCCATGTGGCTGCGCCAGAAGCCGCCCTCGCGCGGCGAGTGCGGGTCCAGCGGTTGGTCGGCATGCCGATGGTGATGGCGATGGTGGGCGGCCCACCACAGCGGCCCACGTTGCACGCTGGACGCGCCGATCACCGCGAACACGAACTGCACCGTTCGCGATGCCTGGAACGTCCGGTGCGAGAAGTAGCGGTGGTAAAAGGCGGTGATCGCAAACATGCGCACTGCGTAGAGGGCTGTGGCGACGATCACTGCCGTCCACGAGATGCCTACCCAGATCACCGCGATGCAGGCCAGGTGCATCAACGCGAACGGTACGGCGCGCAGCCAGTCGATGCGTCCGGGCTCGCCAGCGGCGTGGTCCGCAGCGCTGCCGGTGTCGACCCAGCGCTTCAGGGTGCGCAGCAGGTGCCAGCGTCGGCGGGGGAGGGGCGCTACAGAGGCCATGGCGGATCTCGGCGGGTGTCGTGTCTTCCTCTACGCAGCAGTGCGCGCAATGGATGCGGCCGGCTGTGGAGAATTTCGGCTTCACTTGGGCATCACGCTGCAGCGCCCGACCAGGGGCTGCGTCCAGGCCTGTTGCCATTCGTTGGCGGACCGCTCGGCCACCGGCGAGCTGAAGCGCACCGTGACCTGTGGGTAGGTGCCGCGGGTATCGCGCAGGTTGCTGGTTCCGCGGAATTCCAGCAGGCGGCGGTCGGCGCTGGCATAGACCAGCGACAGGCGCGGCGCGATGCCGCCGTACCAGGTGTCCAGACTGACCTCGATGGCCTGGGCGTCGATGCCCTGCCAGCGAACAGGGCCGGTACGCCGCACCTGCACCGGGAAGAAGCGCTGCCGCCCCGGCACCAGGAAGGGCAGGCTGATGCGTTCACCCCGCAGCAGCGCTGGCCAATGCTGGCGCACCGCGGCGTCGAAGCCCGTGTCGATCACCGCATCCGGTGCCAGCTCAAGCCGACGCTGACGCAGCTCGCTGGCGGCATCTTCTTTCCAGGCGATCGACACCGACTCGCCACTGGCGTCGACTTCAGCGGTTTGCCCGCTACGGCTGTCCTGCAGCGAATAACCCCGGGCCTGCGGGCGGGCGCTGGCCGGCAGATGCTTGCGGGCGAAGGGGCGGCCATCCGGGCACTGATAGAGCACCCAGCGCTCGGCACCCTCCGATGGGCCGCGCCGCCAGTGCACTTCACGATAGAGCAGATCGCCCTGCGCCGAGGTGGCCACGCCCTCGTTGCGCAGCCAGGGCGCCGCCAGCGCGGCATGGGGCAGGCACAGCAGCAGCCAGGCAGTGCGCATGGTGTTCATCCGGTAGGGAGGCTCATGTCATACGGCGGGCGCGGCTGCTTGGATGCACAGTGCCTGCTGCATCCAATGGCCGCCCCTGCGCGTAGAGAGGACAGACCTTCACCTGCCCGCCGCTCACGCAGATGTACCCTGACGCTGCCAGCACCCTCCTCAACTTCGATACCGCACGCACCGTGTCCAGTTCCCAGCAGCCCAGCAGCGAGCCGACGAACTGGGCCGATGACATGGACAGTGTGGCGCGGCTGCGCGACCGCGACTGTTTCATGCGGATCTATGACTACTTCATGCCGCGGCTGTGCGTGTATCTGCGTGGCCTGGGGGCACCCGACGCCGTGGCCGAGGAAATGGCGCAGGAGTGCCTGCTGCGCCTGTGGTTGCGGGCGGCCGAGTATGATGCAGCCCAAGGCGCGCTGAGTACCTGGCTGTACCGGATCGCGCGAAACCTGCATATCGACCGCATCCGTCGCGAGCGCAGCTGGATGCGGGTGCAGGCAGCGGTGGAAGACGCCGCGGCCGTGGACATGATCGAGCGCAGCAGCGCCGAGCAGTTCGCCGACCAGGCGCGCCTTCGCCAGCGCATCAACGAGCTTCCCGCCGTGCAGGCGAGGCTGGTGCGGATGTCCTATTTCGAGGCGAAGAGCCACAGCGAGATTGCCCAGGCGCTGGGCATGCCGCTTGGAACGGTAAAGTCACACCTGCGACGTGCGTTCCTGCAACTGCAGGCCAAAGTGGGAGGTGCGCTGTGAATCCGCATCACCACCTGCACGAATCCACGCTGATGAGCTATGCCGCCGGCGCGCTGCCGGCGCCGTTGAGCATCGTGGCCGGTGCCCACCTTGAGCAGTGCCCCCACTGCCGCCAGCGCCTGCGCGATGCCGAGGCGATCGGCTCGGTGCTGCTGGAGCAGACCCAACCGCCCGCAGCCGATGCGCGTCGCGAGCAGTTGCGCGAGGCCATGCTGATGCAGTTGGCCTCGGAAGTGCCGAGCGCCATCGCCGGAACCAGGCGCCCTGTGCCGAGGGAGCGGCCCGAGGCCGATCCGGACCATCTGCCCGCCTCGTTGCATCCTTACTTCGGCGCTTCGCTCAGTGCCCTGCGCTGGCGCTGGATGGCGCCCGGCGTGCACTGCATCAGGGCTGAGCAGATGCCCTCGCTGATCATGCTGAAGATTGCCCCGGGCAAGTGCCTGCCGATGCACAGCCATGGCCGCAGCGAACTGACCCAGATCCTGCGGGGCTCGTACAACGACGCGCTGGGGCTGTTCGCGCCGGGCGACGTGGCGGACCTGGACGAGGAGGTGGAGCATCAACCGGTAACTGCACCCGGTGTTCCCTGCATCTGCGTGTCAGCGCTGGACGCGCCGTTGGTGTTCAGTGGCTGGTTGGCGCGGAAGATCCAGCGTTTCGTGAAACTCTAGCGTGGCTGCGACCATGACCGGGAAAAGTGCGTTGAGGATTCTGTTGACCGGTGCTGCGGGCCTGGTGGGGCAGGGTGTTGCGCTGGCCTGCCAGCGCTCGCCGCAGGTGGCCCACCTGACTGCCCTGGTCCGCAGGCCGGGCAGCCTGAACGGGCCTGGCAGCGAACTGATCGTCCCCGATTTTCTGCATATGCAAGGCCGGCATGAGCAACTGGCCGGCTTCGACGCATGCTTCTACTGTGCCGGTGCGCCACCGGTCGGCACGGCAGAGGCCGAGTATCGACGCGTGACCCTGGACATCACGCTGGCGGTTGCACGCGCCTGGGCGGCGGCGAATCCCGAGGGGCGCTTTCTATATGTATCCGGTGCGGGTGCGGATCCGCAGAGCCGGGTAATGCCGCTGAGGGTCAAGGGCGAGACCGAAGTGGCATTGCAGGCCCTGCCGGTGCGCACGGTGATGCTGCGCCCCGGAGGCGTTCGTCCGGTCCCGGGTACCGGCACCCGTCATGCACTGCTGAAGCCGCTGTACTGGGGCGGTGCGCCATTGATGAAACTGGCCGGCGCCGTTGCGCCGTCGTTGATGACCAGCAATCTGGCGCTGGGCCAGGCGATGATCGCACTGGCCGGGCGGGAGCATCCGCCGGGCACGGTGGAATGCGCGGACATCAACCGGATCGCTGCTGGCGCGCGCGATCCGGCGTCCTGATCTCAGAGTGGCACCGTCTCCAGCGCGGTGCGCACCGCGGTCGCCAGGTCACTGCGGGTAAACGGCTTCGGCAGCAGTGCAACGGCCCGTCCCTGGCTGCCCACCTGGTCGTGGTCGCGCGGATAGCCCGACGTGAACAGGACGGCGACTTCCGGCCAGCGTTCACGGACTTCACGCACCAGCTCCCAGCCCGACATGCCGGGCATCACCACGTCAGAGAACAGCAGGTCCACTTTGGTATCAGGGCGTTCCAGCAGCCGCAGTGCGGAGGGGCCGTCGTGGGCTTCCAATACCCGGTAGCCCAGCAGCCGCAGTGCATCCACCGTGTGGGCGCGGACATCGTCGTTGTCCTCGGTCACCAGGATGGTTTCCTCGCGCGGCGAGTAGCCCGCCAGGCCGGTCTGCGGGGTGCGCGCTTCGGAGGGCAGGGCCAGCGGTGAGCGCGGGAACATCATGGTGATACTGGTGCCGCCGCCTTCCACCGAATCGATCAGTACGTGGCCGCCTGACTGCTTGACGAACCCGTGCACCATCGACAGGCCCAGGCCGGTGCCACGGCCAACCTGCTTGGTAGTGAAGAAGGGTTCGAAGACCCGGGCAAGCGTCGCCGCATCCATGCCGTGGCCGTTGTCACGCACCCGCAGCATCACGTACTCGCCCGGCGTCGCATCCGGGAACAGCGCAGCGTAGTCGTGGTCGAGGTGGCTGTTGTCGACCTCGATCACCAGCCGGCCGCCGTGCGGCATCGCATCGCGGGCATTCACCGCCAGGTTCAGTACGGAGGCCTCCAGCTGGCTGACGTCGATCTCGACACACCAGATGTCCTCGGCGCTGCGGATCTCCAACTGCACCAGCTCACCCAGCGCACGCTGCAGCATGTCGTGCATGTCCAGCAGGCGCTCGTTGAGGTTGGCGGCCTGGCTGCGCAGCGGCTGGCGGCGGGCAAATGCCAGCAGACGCTGGGTCAGGCTCGCGGCACGGCCGACACCCTTCAGTGCATTGTCCAGCGCACGGCTCACCATCGCTCCGGGTTCGCCCGCGCGCTCGCTGAGCAGCATGGCGTGTTCGACGTTGCCGGATATGACCGTCAGGATGTTGTTGAAATCATGTGCGATGCCGCCGGTGAGCTGGCCGACCGCCTCGATTTTCTGTGACTGGCGCAGCGCATGCTCAGCCTGCACGCGCGCGGTGGTTTCCACGGCCTCGGAGACCACCGCGGTGACCACGCCCTCCGTATCGAGTAGTGGACGGAACGAGAAATCGAAGCTGCGCCGCCCGGTCGGCAGTTCCAGTTCCAGCGCATGCAGTGAACTGCGGCCCTGTACCGCTGCGGCCACGGCCCGATCGATCAGCGCGCTGATGCCCTCGGTGGTGCCGAACCAGACCGATTCGGCGAAGCGTTGGCCAACGACGTCCTTCTTGTCTGCCAGCACCGCGGCCAGTGACGCGTCATTGGCATCGACCACGCGTCCGGACAGATCCAGCAGCACCTGGTGCTGGAAACTGGATTCGAAGATCGCCTGCAGTCGCCGCTTGCTGGCGCGCAACTCGGCCGTGCGTGCCTGTACCTGCTGCTCGAGCAACTGGTTGTCTTCGCGCAGGGCCAGCTCGGCCTGCTTCAGCAGCGAGACGTCGCTGCCCAGGCAGATATACCCGGCCACGCTGCCATCGGCGGCATGCTCAGGCACGCAGTCCATCTGCACGAATCGTGATTCGCCGCTGCGATGGATCAGTTCGACCTGGAAGCGGGTGCGCTCGCCCTGCAGTACCCGTTCCAGGCTGGGCATGGCGTGCTCGAAGGCGGAAATGCCGCTGACATCCCGAGCCGGCCGACCCAGCAGTTCTGCAAGGCTGAATCCATGCCAGTCCAGGAACGCCTTGTTGGCAAACCGGTAGCGATGGTCCTTGTCCAACTGGGCGATCAGCGCCGGGACGGCATCGGTGACCTGCTGCAGCTGGGCCTGGCTTTCGTTCAGCGCGGCCTGCGCATTGGCCAGCTGGGTGCGCTCGTGCGCCTCTTGGCGAGCGCGGCGGATGGCGTCGGGCAAGCGTTGCAGGCGTTGCTTCACCACGTAGTCGCGGGCGCCGCGCGTGAGTGCCTGTACCGCCAGTTCCTCGGTCAGGGTGCCGGAAACAAAGATGAAAGGCGTCTGCGGCACGCGCTCGCGCGCCAGGGCAAGTGCTGCGTCACCATCGAAGCCTGGCAGGACATGATCGGCGAGGATCACGTCGAACGGGCGGTTTTCGATGGCCTCGATGAACGCGTTGCGGGTCCACAGGCGCTCGGCCTCGAAATCGAGGCCGGCACGCTGCAGCTGGGCGCTGATCAGCTCCGCATCAAGCGCGCTGTCCTCCAGCATGAGGATGCGCAGGCGCTCGCTGCGGCGCGATCCATCACGCATTGCGCTGCCCCGAACCGTTGGGCCGATGCGGTGGCGGCTGGTTGGTGATGCCCCAGAACATGCCCAGGCCCTGGATGGCGTCGAAGAATTCCTTGAAGTCGACCGGCTTGACCACGAATGCGTTGACGCCCAGTTCGTAACTGCGCACCAGGTCCTGCTCTTCGCGCGAGGAGGTCAGCATCACCACCGGCGTGCTGCTCAGGTACGGGTCGCCACGGACCTGCTCCAGTACCTCCAAGCCATTGACTTTGGGCAGCTTCAGGTCCAGCAGCACGACCACCGGGCCGCCGTGCATGGCACCGGCGAACTTGCCTTCGCAGCGCAGGTAATCCAGCGCTTCGGCGCCGTCGCGTACATGGATGACATCGTTCAACAGCTGGCAGCGCTCAAGCGCGGCCATCGTCAGCTCTGCATCCTTGGGGCTGTCCTCTACCAGGAGGATCGGCCGCAGGTCCCTCATGGGTGTTCTCCTGTGGAGCGGGGTAGGGTGAAGTGAATGGTCGCGCCCTTGCCGGGCTCGCCCTCGGCCCAGGTACGGCCGCCATGGCGGCCGATGATGCGGCGTACGTTGGCCAGGCCGATGCCGGTGCCTTCGAATTCTTCCACATGGTGCAGGCGCTGGAACACACCGAACAGCTTGTCGACGTAACGCATGTCGAAGCCGCAGCCGTTGTCGCGCACGAAGAAGTGATCTTCGTCGTCGCTGCGGTCGTGCCCAATCTCGATCATCGCGTGCTCACGCTCGCGGGTGAACTTGATCGCGTTGGCCAGCAGGTTCTGCCATACCAGGCGAAGCATCGTCGGGTCGGCTTCCACTTCCGGCAGCGGCGCGAGCGTCCACTGCACGTCGCGGCCGGCGTAATCCAGCGCCAGGCTCCGGCGCACGTCCTCGGCCAGCGCAGCCATGTCCAGCCGCACCCGCCCCAGCGTGGAGCGTCCCATCTGCGAGAAGCTGAGCAGGTCATCCACCAGTGTGCCGGCGGACTTTGCCGAATCGACGATCGTATCCAGGAAGCGGCGCTCGGTCTCGTTGAGGCGGTCGCCCGCCGAGCTGCCAAGCAGCTCCGAATAGCCCACGATGTGGCGGAAGGGGGCGCGCAGGTCGTGGCTGACCGAATAGGAAAAGGCTTCCAGTTCCTTGTTGCTGCGCAGGAGCTGCTCGTTCAGTTCCGCCATCTCCTCGGCCTTGCGCAGCACGATATCGACGATGGCCGTGCGCATCTCGTGTGCCGCATCGCAGTCGGCGTCGGTCCACGGCAGGCTGCGCTGCCGCACGGTCTCTTTCCAGGCGTCGAAGGAGCTCCGCGGGGAGAGTGCGACGCCGGGCGCTGCGGTCTTGCGGGGGTCTCCCCCCCAGCGCACGGTTCGCACCACCTCCGGCCGGAACCACATCAGGTAGCTGTCATGCAGCTGCGAAATGGACACTGCCAGCAGGCCGCTGGCTACATCGGCCAGGTGCGCGGCAGGCGACCAGTCGGCGGCAAGGTGGTCGGTGCAGTAGGTTTCCTGGCCGGCCTGCCGGGTAGCCAGCCAATCGGCCAAGGCCAGCACGTCGCTGGCGGGGGGGCACTCACCCACGCGCATACAGTCGCCCTTGTGCACGATAGCAGCCCCGGCCGCGCCGGTCAGCGACAGCAGGCTGCCTTCATCCTGGCGCAGGGCCGCCATGAATTCTTCGTCGCCGGCCATGCGGCCCAGCAGCTTGACCAGTATCGAGCGACGCGCGACGCGTTCTTCAATCGCGAGCGCGCGCTCCTTCAGTGCAATCTGCAGCGACAGGATCTGGCCCATGAACTCGCAGGCGGTACGCACGTGATAGGGCAGGCGGCGGGGCTGCACGGTGTGGCAGGACACCAGGCCCCATAACCGCCCCTCATGTACCAGTGACACCGACATCGACGCCCCGGTCCCCATGTTGCGCATGTACTGAAGATGCACGGGGGACACGCTGCGCAGCACGGCCAGGCTCAGGTCGGTCGGTGGCGCCTCGCGGTGGTCTTCGGCCCGCATCAGCGGGGTAGGGGTATAGTTGTTGTCCGCGATCAGGCGCACCCGGTTCCGGCGGTACAGTTCGCGGGCCTGTGCGGGAATGTCCGACTCGGGGAAGCGCAGGTCAAGGTAGGATGGCAACAGGCCATTGCCATCTTCGGCCACCACGATGCCATTCCAGCCGGCATCGAATTGATAGACCAGGGTGCGGTCAAAGCCGGTGAGCCGCCGCATGTGCGCGGCCGCAAGCCTGCACAGGTCTTCCACCGTCGCTGCCGATTCAATGCCGGTCATCAGCTCGCGGATGGCTGGATACAGTTCTTCCAGCGAGCCGGGCTGCCCGGGAACCGGTGCCTCCAGCTCAACCAGAAGGTCCGTGGCGGAGCGGTGCACCAGCAGCTGATGGCGGCCGTGCCCATCCAGGTGCACGGCACCGACATGCGCGCTGCTGCCCACCGTCGCCTGTTGCAACACGCCCTGGAACGGCGCCAGCACGCCGCCCAGCACCTCACTGACGTGCTGCATCAACGGTTCGCCAAACTGCTTCAGCAGCCCTGGATGGCTGATGGCGCGCTCGCGTACCTGCAGCGACTGCGGTTCAACGACCAGAAGCACACCGTAGGGTTGGATCGCGCCGGGGGTGTGGATCGGTTCGCGCGCGCAACTGGACAGGGCAGCGCCGGGCGCGGATTCGGCAGAAGGCATCAAGGGCGGGACTCATGATTCGTGGATGGCTGGAAAGGCCCGGCACTGCATCCGGTGTGCATGAATGGTGAAGCAAAAGCGTGCCGCCGCATACCACCATGTGAATGTGAAGAACCTTTCATTCAAACCTGAATTCTTCATCTACGCAGCGACGGATGAACTGGAAGGCGTCTGTCGCGCCCATGCATGCCTGTGCGCGCTCCTCGGCACTTAGAACGAGGACATCCAGCTCCTCCCGCTCGCGTCTCCAGTATTCGGCCACACCGAGCTCGGAAGGACGCAGGTGGCGCGCCCCGTACCCGGCATGAAGCTGCAACGCAGCGGCCATCTTCAACAGCACGGACGCTCCCAGCGTCGAGCCCTCCGCCACGTAGCGCCAGCCCAGAACGGTCGCTTTCGAGAATGCTTGAGGCTGCGGTTGCCAGGCATGGGGTACCGGCATGGAAGCGCCGAGGTCGCGAAGATCCTCCTCGATCAGCGGCAAGCGGGTCGCGCCCGGATCCTGCATCCGGTACAGCGGCGCAACGGCGCTATGGAAGTGCCATTGCACGCGCAGGAAGCAGAGGTAACGCTGGCGCGACGCGAAGATGTGTTGCTGCAACAGGTGCTGGTCGAGGCGATCGTGGGCCGCTCGGGTGTGCGCTTTCAGGGCGGCGCTGAGGGCAATGGGGTGATCGGGTTGTGCTGGCAATGTGGATGTAGGCATCGGCGCGCACCCTAGCAGATTTCGATGCAGAGACCGGTGCAGGTTTCGCGGCCAGCACATCTGCGCTGCACGCCAGCTAGACAGCGGCTGCCCTACGGTGACTGCAATTCCAACAGATGCCACGCCCGTGAACCTGCAGACCGCACCCGCGCCCCAGTACCGTATGCTCCCTGACAGCTGCCAATTTGAATTGCTGGATGTGGATGCACTGCAGGATCCAGCCAGTGGCCGGCTGCTGCACCTGTACTCGCTGGTAGCGCGTTGCCTTTCCTGCGAGACGATCTTCAAGGCAGAAGAAGGGCAGGGCCTGGTCAGCCATACCGCGGCGCGGGTAGTGCGGTGCCCCACCGGTTGCGGGCAGCAGGCGTTCAAGCCGGCCCTGCTGCGGACCTGGCGCCCGCAGGCCGTGGCCCAGGCGTGAACGCTGGATCCGCGTGTCACAGCAGCCCTGGATTGGCCCGCCAGACGGCGAAGTTGAGCGCCGAGGCGAACGAAATCCAGGCAAGGTAAGGAAGCAGCAGCACCGCCGCAAGCCGGCGGATGCGCGCGAACGTGACGATCGTCGCGCACACCAACACGATCAATACAAGAATGTCGGCGAAGGCAAGCGCGCCCAGCTTCCAGCCGAAGAACAGCCAGCTCCATAGCGCGTTGACGGCCAGCTGCACCAGATAGAGCAGCAGCGCGGGCCGTGCGCCGCGCCAACCGCGTTCGCGCCAGACCAGCCACGCGGCAACCGCCATCATGGCGTAGAGCAGTGTCCACACCGGGCCAAAGACGCTGGCCGGTGGTGCCCATGCGGGGAGGGCAAGGCTGGCGTAGAAGCTTGCTGCGGACGTGGACGCCCACGCCCCCAGGGTTGCCGCGACGAAGGTGATCGCCACCCATCCCAGAAGTCCGGAAACCTGTGAACTCCGCTTCATACCGTGCAGCTCCTTGATACGTATGCGGCCTGTCTACGCACAGGGGCAGCGAATGGATGCAGGCTGTCGGCCTTCAATCTGAAGAGCCGACGGCACCGGCTCCCTGGCTCGCTGGCAGCAGGGAAGGTCGCTGGTCAAACCACTCCCTTGCCTTCGCCAGGTGCCATTGGCGCTGGTCACCGTCCAGCTCGATGCTCGCACCCAGCAGCCCCCAGCGCAGGTAGAGATCACCGCGCTTGCGCTGGTCGAGCAGATCCAGCCGCGCGCGTACCGAAAGCCGATCGTTCTCGGCCTGCAGTCCATCGATGATCAGATGGCCCGGGCGCCAGCGCAGCGTCGCCCGTGCCTGCACCTGGCCGGAATCCAACAGCGACAGGGTCCAGCGCGGGTAGTCGGTACGCTCTGCGAACAGTGCAAGCAACGGCCGGGCATCGCTGAGATCCAGATCCGTGGTGGCATCGACCTGGAAGGGCGACTGCGCGTCGATGCGGCCACGCTTGAAGGCCACGCGGCCTTTCCATGCGCTTGCCCGCTCTGCGCCCGCCACCTGCACATTGCGAAGTTCGACGGTGGTGCCGGACAGATCGAAATGACGCTGATTGAAGTCACCGCGGCGCAGTGTTGCCTTCACGTCGATGTCGCCGCCCATATCCAGTCCTGCCACCTTGGCACTGGCATTGCGCCCCAGCAGCCGGGCAGTGCCATGGCCGACGCGTCCATCGGTGTCGAGCGTGGCATCGCCGCTCAGGCTGCCGGTGCCACGGAGCAGTCGCACCTGCGGCGAGTCCAGGTAGCGGTTGTAGGCGGCCAGGTCGGGAATCGTTGCTTGGCTGAAGCGCAGGTGCGCGCGGACACCCTTGCGCAGCTCCTGCAGGCGACCATCACCGGTCAGGTCCAGGGCCAGATCACGGCCGTCGAACAGGCGCACATCCTTGGCATCGGTTGGCCGTGCAGTGAATCGTGGCAGCCGGACAGCCAGCTGTGCCTGGCTGGGGCTGCCGGCCTTCAATTCGCCATGGGCGCTGGCCGTGCCCGCCAGTCGTACGCCGGCGACTTCGGCCACGGCTTCGGCGGCCGGAATGTCCACGGTGCTGCCTTCGATCAGTTCGCCGTTGCGCACGCGCAGATCCGCTTTCAGCGTGCCACCGCCGTCCAGCTGCAGCCACGGCTTGCGAACGAACAGGGCAGGGATCCAGTTGAGCGAAGTGAACGTCCATTCGCCGCGCACGGTACCAGAGCTGCGTTCCAGCAGCTGGGCGGGCTGCTGGAAGGGGATTTCCCGGCCACGGACGCGCAGATCCGCATCCACTTCACTGCCTGAGCCGGGCTTGGGCGGCAGGCGGGCCTGCAGGCGCAGGTCGTTGGACACATTGAGCTGCAGGGCCAGGACGCCGCGATTGGGGGCACCATCACCCAGGTAGAGCGGCACCTGCCAGATTGCGCGGTCCCCGGGCTGCAGCTGGCCGTCGATCAGGTGCAGCGCCAGCTGCAGGCGTCCGGGTACGGGCGCGCTGGAGATCTTCGGCGTTGTGGCATCCGTGTCCATGCGCAGGCCCTGGCTGCGGGCGTCGACCTCAAGCTGGGCATGCAGCAGCTTCAACTTGGCCAGACCGGGCGCCTGGTCCCGATAGTGGCGCGGATAGCTGAAGCGCGCTGTGAGATCCATGTCGCCCAACAGCTGCACGCCGTCAAAACTGGTGTCCGCATCGCTGAACGCCACCTCGGATTCGAAGAGCTCCGACGGCCCGCCGCGCAGCTGCTTGAGGAAGCCCACCGTACCCCGGCCCTTGCCAATGATCAGCAACTTGCCAAAGCGTGCGCTGCGGATGCTGTCGCTGTGGATGGCGTCGAAACGGAGCGTCCAGCCGCGGTCGCTGCGCGGCGGTGGCGGGATGGCTTCTTCGACGCGGCTGATCTCGGCGGAAACCCCCGTCGCCTGCAAGCGCGGAACCCGCACCTCGCGCTGGAACAGGGGCAGCACCGCCAACCGGGCGCTGGCGCGCTCGGCATGCAGCACGTAGACCGTGTGGTTCACGTGGCCGCGCATGTGCACGTTCCAGGCGATGACATGGCCGGGCAGCAGCGTGATGGCCGGGCCGGTGGTCATCACGAACTTGTGCGGCTTGCGGTTGGTGACCTGATCGAACAGTGGCGTATTGAGGAAGATGTTGCCGGCCAGCAGGTACAGCAGGTAGATGCCCAGCAGGACGTAGGCGGGAACGCGCCACCGTCGAAGCCGCTGCGGGATGTGCACGGAAACAGGAGACATCTACTGCTCTGAGGGCCGGAATTTCCACAACTATTGCGGAGCCGATGGCGGTGGCGCGTGAAGCAGCTGCGGGGCGGGCGCTGGATTCTGGTAGTGTCCGGCCTGGTCACGACCACAAATCTGCAGGAGACGCATGGAGATCCGGCCCGCCCGTGCAGGCGATTTCGACGCGATGTGGGGCATGTTCAAGACGGCCATTGCGGCGCAGGATGCGCTGCCCTTTGCCGGCTCTTTTGAAGTCGAAACGTTTCGCGCGCATTGGCTCCTGCCGCAGACACCTTATGTGGCCGTTCTGCAGGGGCGGGTGGTGGGCATGTACAAGATGGGCCCGAACTTCCCTGACCTCGGGGCGCATGTGGCCAGCGCCACGTATGTGGTGGATGCGTCGGCACAAGGGCAAGGTGTGGGCCGGGCCCTGGTGGAACACAGCCTGGAGCGGGCGAGGGCGGAAGGATTCCTGGCCATGCAGTTCAATTACGTGGTCAGTACCAATGCCCCGGCCGTGGCGCTGTACCGGAAGCTGGGGTTCGATGTGGTGGGAACGCTACCGAAGGCGTTCCGGCATGGGACGCTGGGTCTGGTGGATGTCTTTGTGATGCACACGTTCCTGTGATGCGATGCGTTGGTCGCACGTGGTCGGCGATATCCAGCCGAGGCTGGCTGCACAATTCCTGAGGATGTCCCTTGAATCCATTGGTACAGTTTTTGCTGAGCCTGCTGGCGGGTGCGTTCCTCTTTCTGTTGGCTGTGGGGCACGACTACTGGAAGCGCCTGCGTTGGCTCTTCGGATGGGATCCCAATCTGGGCCATGAATCTGCAGACAAGCTCATTTCCATCGCCAACAGGACGGTGCTGGTGACGGCCGCCTTGCTGTTGGTTTGGGCGGTGACAGGCCCATCCCCGTACCGGAGGAACTGGGAGATGGAGGTTTGGGGTTTGGCGGCCGGCACGTTGATTGCGTATGTGGCGCTCATCCTCAGCGCATCGACGCGGTCCCGCACCTAGATGGCATGGAGCTCGCCGGCATGGAACGGCCCAATAGCGTGACGCGTCACGACCATTGAGTGGCTACGGCTGGGGTGCCAGAACGCGCTCCTGAGGCCTCGGTTGTTGGTGCCGAATCGGCGAAAGCGCTCTTGCCAGGCTGGCGTGCAGCCACGGCAAGATCAGCGGCAAAACTACGCCCGCAAAGCCGTCTTTACCCGCCACTGTCAGATCCGCAAGATCCTTTGCCATTCGTGCAGAGGTTGAGGGAAGCCCAAAGGGCGGTTGGCAGTGATCGAATCACTGACAATCAGGCCGGCGCCTGGAGTGGATCAGGGGCGTGTGTCAGCGTTCCTAGATCCTGTCCCAAAATGCGAGCCTGTACGATCAATGGCTTACGAGGAACTCCTCCTCTCAAGCATTCCTTGCAGCAAGGGTCGGGCGTCACAGTGACACGATGTTAGGTCAGATCTCGCGCTAGTGACACAAACTTCGCCCATTGTAAAAGTGAACAGTTTTTCAGCAAAACTTAGTATAAAAACTATATTATTCAACAGCTTGCATTGCCCGAACGATCAGTCCGTGCTATCACCTCTGAACCTTTGACGTCGGGGTTCATAGCATGGCGTGATTCGGCAGCCGTCTTGGCTGAAACGCAGAATGGCCCGGGTGGCAGCCCGAGCCATTCCAAAAAATAGGTTTGTGGTTCCTATGCCGCTCAGCCTCCCACTTTGCTCTCCCGTCGTCAAGAGGGCTGGACAGCTGCTGTCTTCTGCCAGAGGACAGTTCAATGAAAACGCCAAGAAGAACGAAAAGTGTTGCCCCGGATCTGAAGATCAGAAAGGGCCTAGTGGTTGTATGTGAGGGGCGAGCAGTCACGGTGGTGAGCATTCACGGGGAAGGCCGAATTCACCTAAAGGTGAACGGCACCTCCGAGTTTTTGTGGGCGGACGCCAGCATGATCTCTCCCTTTGTCGCAGATTCCCAACAACGCTCTGTGCGAGCTTCGGTTGATGCTGATCCTGACGCGGAAATTCAATCACAGCGGTGGTGCGACGCGCTTGCGTGCCTATTAGTTAAGCATCCGGGGAGAGTCCCTAGTGCAGGGTACGCGGAACTTGCACATGAGATGGGGGTGAGTGCGCGTACCGTAAGGCGGAAGCTCAAGGCCTACCTTCAAAATCCGATTCCCGCATCACAGTTGAACTGCATGCCTGGCCCGCTCCCCGGCAGTCGCCGGCTTGCCCCCGTTGTTGAAAGCTTGATTGATAGAGCAATTGAGGAGGTCTATCTATCGCGAGAGAAACGCCCGGTGGCTGCTGTGGTACGTCGTCTGGGCAGACTGGCTGCAGAGGCTGGAGTCGTCGCGCCTGGAAGAAGAGCAGTCCTCGCGCGCATCGCTCAACGTGATCCACTGGCCGTGGCCAAGAAGCGGTTAGGTAGTCACGAGGGAATGGCGCGCCAAGCGCCTTCAGTGAATGGACTGAGGGTGTCCAGGGCTCTAGAGGCGGTACAGATCGATCACGCTCTCGTCGACCTAATCGTGGTCTCCAGCGTAACTAGAAAGCCAATTGGTCGACCATGGCTCACGGTTGCAATTGATGTCTACACGAGGTGCATCCTGGGCTACTACCTTAGCTTCGATACACCGAATCAGACGTCAGTGGCCCATACGCTCGAACATGCCTTTTTTCCGAAAGGTGCATGGATGAAGAAGTTGGGCGTCGACGTCTCTTATCCCATGTTTGGGAAAGCCGAGTGCATTCATTGGGATAACGCGAAGACGTTTCAGGCGAAGGGTGTAAAGGCACAGTGCGAGCGATATGGAATTCGCATCCAGGAGAGGCCAGTGCGTAGTCCGCACTATGGAGCCTATGTGGAACGCGTGATAGGGACCATGATGGGGGCGGTTCATTTGTTGCCAGGGACGACGTTCTCGAACGTGAAAGCGCGTGGCGACTACTCGTCCGAGAAGCGTGCAGCAATGTCTTTCAACGATCTTGAGAGGTGGCTTGCGGAAGAAATCGCCGGGCACTATCACAATAGGCCCCACCGGGGTCTGGGAGGGGGGACTCCCGCGGCGGCGTGGGAGGATGCTTGGAAGGGAAGCAGTGGGGAGAATTTGATCCCTCCAATCATCGGGGACCAAAGAGGTTTCTTGCTAGCTTTCTTCCCTTCTGTAACGAGGCGGGTTGGACGAGACGGCGTAGTGGTCAATGGCCTTCGCTATTGGGATCCGTGCCTAGCGCCCCTCATCAATGATCGACAGGACCATCAAATCCACTTCAGCCAACGCGACCTGAGCAAGGTGTACCTGATGCAGGGGGATAGTTTTATCGATGTTCCTCTGCTCGACAGATCACAAGGCGCGTTTTCTCTATGGGAAGTGCGAGAGGCCCGATCTGAGCTGAGGGCCAGAGGAAGGGCGGCATTTGAAGAGGCTGAAGTTTTTGAGGCGATCGAACGCCAGCGATCAATCGTTGTAGAGGCAGAGAGATCATCTAAGGCAGCAAGAAAGAAGATTGCGAGAATGCCACTGGTGACCCAAAGCGCTGAAAAGCCTAAAGTCGATTACACACGCGGTGTGTCTCCTTTCAGCTGGGATGACGGGGTGGTCGAATGAACGGCCCCAAGGTCAATCAGCCAACGACGAATCAGGATTCTAGTCGGAGAGGGTTGGGGCTAGTTCACTCGTTTCGTTTTATACCGCACCCGGCTGCGGTCACCTATCTGAAGCTTGCCAGTCATCTCCGTAGGCATGAGGCCGGTAGGGATCGACCCAAGTGTGTCCACCTGGCCGCCGGGCCGGGTGCAGGAAAGACGCGGCTTCAGGTGCACTATTTGGAGCAGGTCGCGCCGCTTGCACATGATTCCCCCGCAAGGCAGAGGGAGGTGATTTATGTAGAGGCGCCCTATGACGGTCACCACAGCAAGTTGGCACGGTCGATCATCGATGCGTGCTTACCGGGGGGGTATGTCGTGCGTAGGCCATCCCTGCTGTGTGAAACTGCCCTGACATTGTTGTCTGGGTGCGGAGTCCGTCAGATTCTTATAGACGAGGCAGGAAACCTTCTCAATGCTGGTAGATCAACACAGCAGCAAGCTTTGGCTTTTATCAAAGCGATCTCAAATAGAGGGGTGACCATCTCGATTGCCTCAACCATGAACCTAGTCAACGTGCTGGCGGCAGACGAGCAACTGCAATCGCGCTTCACACGCGTGGAGATCCCACTCTGGACTGAGTCCCAGTCGTTTCGCTCGTTTCTTGCCAGTGTTGAAGCAGAGCTGGGTCTGCCTCAGCCCTCCGGGCTGGATGATCAGGCGACCGTGCGCTGGATGGTCTCGCGCGGCTGCTGCTCAACTTCAAAAGTGCTTGAGGTGATATCTGCAGCCAGGAGACTGGCGGAGGCAGAGCGACTGCCCCGTATAGACGTGGCCCTCCTAGAGCGAGCATTTGGACACGGATTTGTGGGGGAGGGGGCATAGAATGGACATCACGGATCTTCCAGTCTTTCCCGGCGTCTACCCCGGTGAAAGTGTTCGCTCCTGGCTGGATGCGACCCGACGCTGTCTAGGATTGAGCGAGGATGACTGGTGGGACTGGTGCGCCTGCGATCCTCATGAGCCGGAGAGACCTCTAGGTCGGAGAGCGTGGCGTGGACTTCCGCCTGGGCTGGGGTCGGTTGAGGTTGTACCTGTCGATTTTCGAATCGGCCCCAGATTGCGTGTACTACGGTGCACTTCTTGCAGGGTAAAGGAGCCTTGGGGAGAGCGGTTTCCCGTGGCAGCCGCGTGGCTTGATGTGAGAACTATCTGTTGCGAGGATCATGGCTTGCTGCTAGGTGACAGCTTGCCTTGGGCGCAAGTGAGCATCCATGAGCATGATGAATTACTGCGTTGGCATCTGTGGCTCAAAGAGTGGCGGGTTGACGAATACATCGGCCAGCTTGAGAGGCACTTCAGGCGCGATCTCCTGCTTGCCGGGGCTCGCAACTGGGGACCTGATCGCGGTCCTATTGCTAGTACGGAAGCTGACTGGGAACTGCGGGAGAGGGGATGGTTGAAGGGTCCACCTGGTCGCCGCCATGAGCCAGGTGAGCCTTGCAGGGTGGGTTCGCTTGAAAGGGCGGATCGTCTCTCCGCGCTCTTTGGTGCCTGGAGGGCGTGGCTTGCAATTCGGGGGGAGCTCGCCGTAGCGCTTCCACGCTGGCCGCTTAATGCCTGGGTATGGCTTGAGCGCCGTTGGCGAAATCGAGGGTACTGCGAGTACGGAAAGCAGCTATCCGGAGTGGTCGACACATTGTCCCGTCGCCGGGACGCATGGCGGAGTCATCTTTCATCTTCATATGTTCGAAGGTGATGCGATGACGCACGACCTCGTCGATGACTGGAGATGATCGAGGGATCCGGGGATGCGGCTCCAGTACGCGCTCCCGATCGGCGCCAAGTCACTAAGAAATAGCTGAACCATCAAGGTCGTGCCGCCATGTCGCGGTGGCGCGAAGCAGAAGTTTGCAGAGTTGTCGGCATGAGGGCTATCGCAATGCTGTAGCCATCGACTTCGGCGTCTAAGTTCGTCCCGTAGCGCTTGTCCTGCTGAAGCTTGATTCAAGCCGCTGCGCAGAAGCGCGGCAGACGCGCCTCTTACGGCGTACCAGGCGAGATAGCGGCGACGTCCGAGCGAATGCTCTGCCCATAGCTCCGCGAGCGCACTATCACTTGCTAGCTCGATCGGCAGATCAAGGCGGTGCTGGCCTAGGAGGTGCAGCAAGTACTCGAACGATTCAGCATCTACCAAAGAGCGCCATATTGTTGAGCACTCCAGTTGCCAGCTGTCGCGTGACTGGTAGGCAGATATCGCACGTTGAAGAGCTGCGCAAAGCTGGTCGCTGGTAAAGCCGGCTGAATGGTACTGCCAGCACCATGGTCCTAGCAGGGATCTTCTTGCCATCCGGCTGCCTTCGTTGATGGCCGAGAAGACTATCGCCTCTTCCAGCTCACGAAATAGCCGCGAGCTTAGGCGATCAGAGGGTGAAACACGGAGTGCCCGCGAGGTAGAGAGCTCAAATGCCCACCAGGCCAACAGGCGCGCCAGGCTTAGGCTTGCTGGGATTTGCGGCAAACTCGCAGAGTCCGGGTTCGCATTCCGTCGTGGCATGAAGGCACTCGACTTGGCGTCTGATGTCAGGCTACACGATTTTCGTGTATTCGGTACCGGGTCATAGATTCCTTGGTCGCTTCTGGAAGGCGGCCATGGGCTCGAAGACGATCTACACGCAGGCTTACCGAGAGCTGGTGCACCAATTGCGCTCGCGCCGGGAGGCGATGGGCCTGACCCAGACGGAGGTGGCCAGTCTGCTGGGCTGGCCCCAGCAACGCCTTTCGGCGGTGGAAGCGGGTGCGCGGCGGTTGGACGTCGTCGAATTCATCGAGCTCACCACTCAGCTGGGACTGGCTGCGAGCTCCCTAGTTGAAGACCTTGGTCGAGCTCTAGGTGTCTCTAAATCCAAACAGGATTGACACACGATCCTGTAATTGCATCCGGATCCTGGGGCAGGCTCGCTGAAATCTGAATAAGTTCAGATCTGGGTGGACGGCCCTAAATTCTGCGCTGCTTACGTTTGACGTTAGAGATTGCCCGCAACTGGGCGATTTTCTGTGCGTCAGACACTGTCTGGATCTGGACTGCCGGCTTTGGAAGCTTTCAGTCTTTGGATGCGCTGCTGCATCCTGCGTTCCATTTCTGAATGCGTAATGCTAGGGCGAGTGTCGCTCACACTCGCCGCCACCTTGTTTCGCAGCCAAGCCTCATAGGCCGCTTTCGCTTTAGCGGCCTCACATTCTTCTGCATTCGGGCTGGCACGGTCGGTCATGCGCGAAGTGTAGCGCTGGTTCCGGAGTGGTGGAAATGGGAGAGCAGGCCTCCGAGATATGGCGGCGCTGATTAGCGTGCGTTATCGGGGGTAGGGCGACTATCGGCTCTTGCCCGGAAGCAGACGTGCGCAGGCGTGCTCCCCGATCGAGGCACCGCTTGCCGCTTGCGGCTTAGGTGATCGCTTGCATTTCTGGGCTTGGCGTTTGCTCTGGACTGGAAGCGGGGGCATAGTTCCTCCATCAGAATGGAGGAACTAGACCCGCCATGACAACACCATCGGAGCGGAATCGGCTGGTGTCTGCGGCAACGCAATCGGCGATGGAAGCCAAACTGGGCCGGAAGCTGACCTCGTCGGAGAGCGACAAGATCTGGAACACGGGATCATTTCAGGGGCTTGAGATGATCGATATGGCGATTCACTACGCGCAATCCGTTGATGCTCTTGAAGCGTATCTCGCCGGGTTGCCGGAGCGGGACCCATTGCCTGAGCGTTATACAAAGCGCTTTTGATTGGCCTATTTACACTCAGGCTTTCACTCAAGCGTGCCTGATTGGCCTCGTTGGAGCGCCGCGCCAATCTGCTCGGTGAGAACTTTCAGGGATTGCTGAAATGCGGCTGCAAATTCCTGGCCGCCGTTTCTCTCGTGACTTTGAGTGATCGAAGGTAGCAATCTGGTCCACGGTGTCGAGCAGAACTCCTGGATCTTAGTGTGTTAGAAACGAAACCCGAAGCGCATACTCCATTGCCTTGAGGTAGCCGCGGTGCATCTCAAGTGCGGCCTGGCATGCTTGGAGGCGATCAAGGATTTCTGTGATCTCGGAGGTCATGGCAGTCTGGACAGGAAGGGGAGTGGACGGCGATAGTCTGCGAACATCTAGGCGAGCCCGCTATGAGCATTCTCAACCTTCTGCTCACTCGTGACCACCTTGTCGTCGCAGTGGATACACTTGCAGAGGATGCTCTCACAGGGGCACATTCCGCAGGGGCGAAGCTGCTGCTGATCCCTCAGCACAACCTGATGCTTGCTACGCGAGGCTCTACGCAGTTCTTCCTCCGAATTCATGAGCTAGTACTCCAAGCCAGCTTCCGCGCAGACTTCACAATGGAACAGCTATCCGCTGAGTTGGGGCTGGTGGTGGACCAGTTGTGGCCGAACTACGAGAAGGCGGCAGCCGAGGCAGGACTGCCGATCGAGCAGCTCGGAACCGAGTTGGTGCTTGGCGGATGGTCGCCGAAGAACGGCCGGATGATGGCCACGGCATATGCCAAGAGTGACAGCGGGCGCCTTTGCGTGGTCCAGCAGATCGGGGGGCAGCTGGCGTCGCCGGGCGAGCCGCTCCAGTCCGTGACGCCTAGCATGGCCCAGACGGATATTCTGTCCCATGCGCGTCTGCAGGCGAGCTACCTCAATAAGCAAATGGGACGAAATGTGGCGGGAGGTCGACTGCTGGTTGGGTTCCTGCAGAAGGGGCAGGCCGTGCTCAAGGATCTAGGGGAGATTTAGGTCTTGAATGTCAGCTGTGCCAGGGGCTGAATTCTCAGTTCAATCATGGCCCTAAGGGCAAAAGACCGCAGAAGGTCACGGTCAGCCGCGGATTAGGGATGTTCATCGGGGGTGGGCCGGGGGATGCTGAACTTACTTTTGAAACTCCAGGAAGAAGCGCTGGATCGCTTCGTTCTTGCCATTCCAACGTCGATTCCAATATCAACTTGTGAGACTTCTGCTGCGATAATCGAGAGTGGAGTCGGAAGTAAAATTGGCATCTACACGATCGTTGTACGTTAATGCAGAAGAATGCCACTCTTTGGAGCAACGCGTAACCATAGAGCCGTGACCGAGCGCCTTCAAGGAGGTTGAAGGCGCAGCATCAGATAAAGGAAGAGGGGAACACCATGCATCATCCATTCCGACGCACACACCGCGTGCTGCGAAACGCGCCTGCGTGCGCGCCGCCGTGCTGGAGGGCCTGAGATGGCATCCAGCTTGAAGTGGCTTGATCATGACGCCACCGCCTACGATCGCAGCACTCGGCTGCTGGCATTGTTCAAAGAGCCCGATACCCGCGATGAGCTGGGAATCGGGCGTATCCGCGATGCGCTTTCAGACCAGTTGTTCCCGGGAACCTCGGTCATCCAGACCCGGCTGCGATACATGCTGCTGTTGCCCCGCATGTTCATCGATCTGGAGCACTCGAACGTTGCGGCTAAGGACTTCGCCGACCGCGCGCGGACCCGGGAACTGGTCCTTAACGAGCGTTTAGAAGCGGAGGATGGGGCGTTCGGAAAGTCATCAAAGCGAACGCTCAAGCGGCTGGCCAGCTCGGTGTACTGGGCCGGCCTGCGCTCGTGGGGCATCCTGGTGCGCGCCGGTTCACAACGGGATTACTACGCGGCCATCGACCAGATCCGCGACGAACGCCGCCAGAAGCTCCGCTATGAGGATGGGCTGGAGGATCTGGATTCACTGGCCCCAACCTGGCACGCTGACATCCCGACCCTGGTCGCATCCACTGCGCTGGATGAGGGTTCGTTCGCGCTGACTCGGGAAGAGGCCACCTTCATCCGTGAACAGTGGAAGCGCCATCATCCCACTAGCTTGTTGACTTGGCTGGCGCAGGATGAAGTCAGGTTGCGGGATTGCAAGGACGCAGGCCTGCCGTGGCTTCACCCGCAGCTGCGGCGTGCGCCGGCGCTGTTGCAGGCATTGGTGGCGCATGCGCACCGCTTTTCGGACCTCGCCCTTGGTGCTGCGCTGCTCTACAACCTGGCGCTGGCCGAGGCGTCGGGCAACACCGAGCGCAAGACGGAGTACGACGCAGCGCTCGAGCGCTGGATCGACAACGTGCCTGCGTTGAAGCTTGATACGTGGGACATGCCCGCGTTCTGGGAGCAGGTGCAGCAAGGTGGGAAGCCCGTCCACCCATCGCTGCGCCGCTTCGTGGACGAGTGGCTGGCACTGGTCCACGCCGGCAAGGCCGACGGCGCGAGTGCGCGCGAACTGATCAAGCGCCGCGAGGGCGACATGAAGGGCACCCTTTCCCGTTTCCGCGCCGAGAACCTGCCGCGCTGGAACGGTGCGTCGGGTGTGGGGCGGCTCAACTATCGCTGGTCGATCACCCAAACCCACCTTGCCGACCTGTTGCATGGCCTGGAGGCCGCATGATCGAACCCAATGATCGCAGCACGCTCACCGAGGCTCTTCAGCCACCGCCAGGCTACCGCTTCGATGCCGGCGTGGCGACGACCTACAGCCTGTCCTTGGGGGCCTTGCTGGGGCTGCCGGCGCACATGGCAGTGCTCCCAGGGCAGGAAGGCACCGCCGAGGATGACCCTGTGCGGGCACTGGAAGGCCTGCGCCGCGCCAGCCAGAAACTGGCCGTCTTCTGCGAACGCGGGCGGGTCGGGGCCCCGGCTCGCGGCAATGCGCTGGCCGTGATGGCCGAAGGCATGGTCCATGAGGTGCGAGCAAAGCATGGTGGCAGCTTCCACCCAAAGCTATGGGCGTTGCGCTTCATTGCCGAGAACAAGGGCACGACGCCGAAACACCGCGTGCGCCTGCTGGTACTGACGCGCAACCTGACATGGGACCGCTGCTGGGACCTCACCCTGTGCCTGGAGGGTGAGCCAATGCCGGCAAAGCCGGAAGACAACCGGAACAAGGCCGTGGCAGACTTGCTGCGCTGGCTGCCGCTGAACGTGGTGGGCAAGGCGCCCGACGCGGCCCGCCAGGCCATGATCAGCTCCCTGGCCAAGGACATCGAACGGGCCAAGTGGGAACTGCCGGAAGGGTTTACCCAACTGCAGCTGCACGTGCTGGGCATGGGCACGCGTCCAGCACCGTGGGTTCCGTTTGCCGATGATGGAAATACCAGTGAAGCCTTGATCATCTCACCCTTCGTGGCCGGCCACGCGCTGCAGGTGATGGCCAGCCGCTGTAGCGGCGCCGTGCAGGTGATCAGCCGCAGCGATGAGCTGGACCAGGTATCGCCCAGCGTGCTGGATGGCCTAGGGGGCGTGCACGTGCTGAAGCCGGAGGCGGACCTCTCCGAGGGTGAAGAGGATGTCGATGGTGACATGCTGCATGGCCTGCACGCGAAGATGGCGGTGTTCCAGCGCGGGCAGCGGGTACACGTTGCGGTCGGTTCGGCCAACTACACCAACCGGATCTTGCAGGAAGGTACCAACGTGGAGGTGGTGGCGGAACTGAGCGGCATGCTGCGGAAGCTGCCATCCCCCAGCCAGTGGCTGGGCGAGAAGTACCTGGCGCCGATGCTCGACAGCTACACGCCCGCTGCGGAACCGGACCCCGAAGTGGCCGAGCGTCGTGAGATCGAGGACCGGCTCGACACGCTACGTGCCCAAGTGGCCAAGGTGGAGTGGGTGATGGCCTGCGCGCGGGCGCAGGATGCAGGCTGGAAGCTGTTGCTGTCCAGCAGCAATCTCCACATTGAGGGCTGCACGCTGCAGGCATGGCCGCTTGCCGTGCTGGCCGAGCGTGCCCAACCGGTGGTGGGGGGCAAGGCAGAGCTGGGAACCTTCGCCAGCCACGAGGTGAGTGCACTAGTTGGCTTCCGGCTGGCGCTAGAGGATGTGCGCGCGGCGGCACTCGGCGTTGGCTCGGTCTGCTTCGCGCTGGAAGCGAAGCTGAAGGATGCGCCAGGTGATCGCGGAGATGCCTTGATGGCCCATCTGCTGGGCAACCGCGCAGCGTTCCTTCGCTACTTGGGCCTGCTGCTGGACGATCCCACCCTGGCAGGGGGCGCGAGTGGAGGGGAGGCCAAGAGCCCCAAAGGCAAGGGCGCGGCGGGACTGGCCACGGACTCCCCGTTGTTCGAAAGACTGTTGCGCATCTACGCGCGCGAACCGGAGCGGCTGCAGACCATCGACCGCGTGGTCAAGCGGCTCAAAGGCAGGGAGGTGGCTGGGGAGTCCTGCCTTCCCGATGAGTTCGTAGCTCTGTGGAACGTGGTGGGCAAGGCAGTGGGCAAGGGGGGGGCACGATGAGCGCGGACCATGACATGACCGATCCGACGCCGGTGCTGGATCGGCTGAAGAAGTTCCAATTGAAGACGGTGAACTACGCGTTCCGCCGGA
This sequence comes from Stenotrophomonas sp. YJH_SMC_122, assembly GCF_059369535.1. Lineage (NCBI taxonomy): Bacteria > Pseudomonadati > Pseudomonadota > Gammaproteobacteria > Lysobacterales > Lysobacteraceae > Stenotrophomonas > Stenotrophomonas sp. YJH_SMC_122. The sequence continues at coordinate 94,190 of NZ_JCAFST010000005.1, forward strand.
TGTACGAAGATGCCGAGCCGGCATCGCGCTTCCTAGTGGCCGATGAGGTGGGGCTGGGCAAGACTCAGGTGGCCAAGGGCCTGATTGCACGCGTGGTGGCGCACAAGGCAGCAGAGAAGCGCCGCCTGGACATCATCTATATCTGTTCCAACGCATCCATCGCAGCGCAGAACCTGTCCCGCCTTCGTCTGAAATCGGCCAAAGCCGTGGTGCGCGCAACGCGGCTCACCCTGCTTCCGCTGGCGTTGAGGCAATCCGGTGAAAGTGGGCTTGAAGAGGCCGGCGTCAACTTCATCAGCTTCACGCCCGGCACATCGTTTGAAACCGCCCGCCGTGATGGAGTGAAGTGGGAAAGGATCCTCATCCATCGGATGTTGCAGAGCGTTACGGTGCTCGACAGCAAGGGTTTGGCCTGGGTGCTGCGCGGCGGGCTGAAGGAAAACTGGAGGAGCCAGTTCGTTCATTCGGACGCGGAAGATGAGCCGGACATTGGGATTACTCGCGCATTCATCCAGGCAATCCGCCAGGACAGGAAGCAGTTCCGGAAACTGGTAGCGGTCTGCCAGAAGCATTCCCGCCGCTTGAGGCGGTCGTTGGACGACGCAGAACGTGCCGAAGCGCTGGAACATACCGCGTGGCTGCGCCACACGTTGGCGCGCTGTTGCCTCAAGGCACTCAAGCCGGACCTGGTAGTACTGGACGAGTTCCAGCGTTTCCGCGAACTGCTGCATGCACCCGACCGGGAGGAAGAGGAAAATGCCGAACGAGCGGCATCGGCCGCCGAACTTGCGCAGGAGCTGTTCAACCACGAAAGCAAGCCGAAAATTCTGTTGCTTTCGGCCACGCCCTACAAGATGTACGTGTCGCAGCTGGAGCGGGAAAACCACTACGAGGATTTCCTGGCCACGGCAAAATTCCTGTTCAACGATGCGGACAGGGTGGCTGCGTTGACGGCTGACCTAGCCGCCTTCCGCACAGCGCTGGTAGGCATGGGCGCAGGGAACTGCGATGCAGGGGCGATCAAGCAACGCATCGAATCGCAGTTGAAGCGCGTCATGTGCCGCACAGAGAGGGTCGGAGCCACTCAGGGCCGTGATGCGATGGTGCGCGATGTGCCGCTGCCACTCCCGCTCACGGCCGAGGACCTAGCCGATTACGCCTGCGTGGATGCGCTGGCCCGTGAATGCGGGACCAACGATGCCATGGAGTTCTGGCGCTCCAGCCCCTATCTGCTCAACTTCATGCGCCAGGACGGCTACACCTTCAAGAAGCGCATGATGGAAGGTAAGAGCCAGCGGGCACTGGGGACAGTGCTTGCCCAGCACCCACGCTACCGGATCCTGACGCAGAGCGCCCTGCAATCCTACAAGCCCATGGTGGCCGCCAACCCGCGGCTGGATGTGCTCGCCAGGGAAATGAAGGACCAAGGGAGCTGGAGGCTGCTGTGGGTGCCGCCGTCCTTACCGTATTGGCAGGGCGAAGGAGCGTATGCGGAGGTGTCACGCTTCAGCAAGACGCTGGTGTTCTCCAGCTGGAACATGGTGCCCGATGCAGTGGCCGGCCTGCTGTCCTACCACGCAGAACAGCTGGCCATGGAGGGACTGACGCCTAGGCCCAAGGGAGCGCGCCTCCGTTTCAGCAGCGGCAATCACGGCCATGACGACATGAGCACCTTGGCGCTCATGTTCCCTTCGCACGCACTGGCCACGCTGGTGGATCCCCTTGCGCTCTCCGCTGCGGCAAAAGGCAGCTTGACCTTGGCCGACGCACGCGCGCAGACCGTTGAGCGCATTGAGCAACGCATCGCGAGCCTTGGGCTGCATGAACCTGACCAGGTTGGCCCACCGGACGTGCGCTGGTACTGGTTGACGCTGTTGATGCTGGAGCGCGCAGAGCGCCCGATGGAAGCCCGTGACGGCTGGGGAGCGCAGGCGTTGTTGGTCGACGAGGGAGGAGGGGAGGAAGACACCCCATCCGCGAAGAGGACTGGCGACGGCTTCGCACGCCACGTGGCGTACTGGGAAGCGGTCTGGAACGATGGCTTTGGTGCCAAGGGACTGCAGACCCTTGGTCCGCGGCCGGCAGACGTTGCCGAGGTACTTGCTGACTTGGCGCTGGGGGGGCCGGCCGTGTGTGCCTTCCGCGCCATGCTGCGTTTGCTGCCCGAGGCCAACGAGATCGACCTTCGCCTGGCGGCCGTCAAGGTGGCCGATGTGCTGCGGCGCCAGTTGAACATGCCCGAGGCGATCGCCATCATCAAGCACGAGGGCGAAGCGGTGTACTGGCGGCAGGCGCTGGCGTACTGCGCCGAGGGCAACCTGCAGGCGATGCTGGACGAGTACCTGCACCTGCTGCACGAGGAAACAGAGGCTGACGAGAAGCGATCGCACGCCCAAGCCATGGCCGAAGCCGTGGGCGCCGCCGGCCACGTGCGGGCCAGCCAGCTGCATCCTGAGGCGGTGAAGCTGGAAAACGGCAGGCTCAAGGAGGATGGCAACCTGTCGATGCGCTGCCGGTATGCCATGCGCTATGGCAACGCTACTGAGGACGACAAGGTTGTGGCACGCAAAGATGCGTTGCAGAAGGCATTCAATTCACCTTTTCGTCCCTTCGTATTGGCCTCCACGTCAGTGGGGCAGGAAGGCCTGGATTTCCATTCGTGGTGCCACTCCATCGTGCATTGGAACTTGCCGGGCAATCCGGTGGACCTGGAGCAGCGTGAGGGGCGCGTACACCGCTACAAGGGGCTGGCGGTGCGCCGAAACGTGGCGCGGCTTTCCGGCTTCGTGCCCGGCTCGGCGGCGGGGGACCCATGGCATGGTTTGTTCGAGCAAGCGGAAAAAGAGGCCGAGGGATGCCACATCAAGGGATTAGTGCCGTACTGGATCTGTGAGGCACCCGGGGGCGCGGCGGTGGAGAGGAAGGTGTTCCAGTTCCCGATGAGCCAGGACCAGCTGCGGTTTGACCGTCTCAAGAGCAGCCTGGCGCTGTACCGCATGGTGTTCGCACAGCCGCGCCAGCAGGACCTGTTGGGCCACCTGCAGGCGCGCAATGAGGCCGGCGAAGAAATCCAAACATTGCTGGACCAGTGGCGGATTGACTTACTTCCCGATTAGGGATGTTTATCGGGGGTAGGGCATGGCAGCTCCCGACCCGTAACAGCCATTCGAGATGAGACACGCTCAATGGGCTTCGCTTATGTTGCCCCGCTTGCATATTTGCCATGCACCCCCACGGATCATGGCTAGCTCATAGGTGCCAAATTAGAATTGAACGGGCCGAAGCATGCATCGGCCATTGAAAGCGGTATGGCGGCCTTCCGACTAGTATTTGATTCACGGCCCCCGCCAGGGGGCATCCTACGACCCAGGGGAACGCATTGGCTCTTCGACACAGCTACGTCTACCACGTCCTGAAATTCCTCAGGAACGGACAGGCCCGAACGGCTCGCGACCTACTCCGACTGCTCGCGGTGGAGCGCGAGAACATGCGGTCGAAGGAAGGGAAGGACTTAGCAGGCCCACAGAGACTTGAGCAAATGGAAGAAGTGCTCGCCGGCCTCGCGGAAATCGGCGTGCTGTCAATTGGGAGCGACGGTCGCATCTTGCCTGACAACGATTTGCCTTCGCCAAGCTTTGACGGTGGTGGTGATGAAGGTGGTACACCTGGAGGACCCACCGGACCCCAGTCCGGTGACGGCGGCGGGGCGGGATTGTCCGAGATCCTTGGGCACGGCGTACTGTTCTGCCTATCCGATGACGCACAGGATGCCTTACTTGACGCTGCATTCAGCGCCGGACTTCCGGAAGAAGGAGCTCACGGATGATCAGTGTCTCAGCCCTACCGCTGTTGGCCTACAAGGTCGGACCGAACCTCTTTGACCTGTCGAGCAATTTGCATCACGTCAGCATGCGCGATCAGATCCATCGCGCCGTGGCGCTTGCGGAAGCACTTGTGGCGGGCAACCAATTCCAGCCCGGCCAACAGGCGCTGATCGTCGGTGCCGGGGTCGCTGGCGTCGTGGCAGGCATGGTGCTTGCACGCCACCGTGTGGAAGTCCAAATCGTCGATGCTTCGGTAGATGCACCTTTTCGGTTGCAGCGCGGTGTCGCCACGCGATACGTGGGTCCGTACATGTACGAATGGCCACTCGCGGTACATGGCTGCCAAAAAATGCCTCCGCCAGTGAATAAGGCGCTGTTTCCTTGGGCTGCTGGCAAACCGACGGCGTTGCCATTCAGCACCAGCCTCCCGGCCAATCCAGATGATCTCGTCAAGGATTGGGAGCCGATCCTCAAGCAGGCCATCGCCAGTTCGGGCGGCCGACTTAGGCTACAGGTAGGGATCAACAGCCTCGCAACCAATCGAGACGTCAAGCATTGGCTCCATACCGAACGGGATATCGCGGAAAAGCGACATCCACGCAAGCCAACGCGTGCGGTCACCATTTATGGCGGCACTCCTTGGGGTGGAAGCCAGAAGCCATACTCCCCGCTGATACCACGTTTCGTGCTACTGGCTGCGGGCATGGGAGCGGAGAACAACATCGTCACTGACAGCAGCGGTAATGTCTTGCTACAGGGAAACGCCTTCTGGGCGAATGACGACATTCGCAAATCTTATTGCGGCCTGTCCTCACCGCCGCGAGTGGTAGTGATCGGCGGTGGCGATGGTGGCCTGCAAGATGCGCTTCGAGCGGCGACGATTGACGACCATCCTCTCGCCACTTGGGATCGGCTCTTGGCCAAGGACACGAACAAGGTATTGCCCGAGGCGCTGGCTGATATCCAAGCCATGGAGGCGCAGCATGGGCTCAACGCTATCTGGACGGCGACGGATCCCTTCCGTAACCAGGAGCTACCCACCCTCGACGCCGCCTATCAAAAACTGGCCACATCGCTCGCGGGAGATCAGTACGTCAAGCTGGCTGTGCTTTCCAGCTTGCGCAAGGACGTGAGCAGCGTGCACCTGTGCATCAAGGATGCGTGCTTTTCCAAGGCTTATGCGCTCAACCGCTTCCTGGTGCATCTGCTCGAGCAATGCACGAAGAAGGCAGTCGGTGCGGGCGCATCCCCTTTTCTGGAGGTAACCCGGAACGTGACGCTCACTTCCGCGATGAATAACGGTGCCATGCAGACGCTGACTTTTTCGAATGGCATGACATTGCATGCCGAGATCGTGATCGTGCGATTCGGGCCGGATCGTAGCGCTCTTCCGGCACAGTGGCTCGGGCTTACCACCAAGGACACGGTAAATCGGCAAGAGCTAGCCGCCGTGCCCCTGCCTCTGTACCTGCCACCAAGTTGTTGAAAGACCGCTTTTGGCCGGAAGGGGACATCGACGGGGCAGGGGATTAGGAAGATTTATCAGGGGTAGGGCAGATCGCTGCCTCCTGCCGCAGGGCGTCATGCGACCAAAAGCAGACACCCGTCTTCCCTCCGGTTAGAGCCTAGCGAGGCCTTCGGCCGTATCTATGGGTCCGCCTATGCGCGGACTTGTTGGCCGGAGAGTGCAGGCCTAAAATCGATGTATATCAAGGGGAAAGCGCAGCATGTGGTGCGCCGTGGGCAGGTCACATAGCTCCACCCAGAGAATCGGCTCGCCACACCGAACGGAAGTCTAACCAATCAAGGACTCATCCTATGCCAGACCTGTTGAACGACACGAACGAGGCCCTGCTCTGGGCGAAGGAAGCGATTGAACGCCAAGAGTCCGGGCTGTACGGGCAAATTGTTTCTGCAGTGGTTTGGACCGATGCGCGCGGTGAGGACGGTTCACCGTTGGTAGATGCTGATCCTCAATCGATACTTTCTGCCTTGAGACGGCAGCGATTGCCGCTCTTGCTCAACCATGATCCGGGCAGACCCATGGGACAGGTTCTTGAAGCAGAGTACTTTGAATCACCTAATGGCCAGGCGTTCGTGGCAGCCATCATGGGGTATTACTCCAGGGATCAGGTTCTAACGTTCGCCGACCTAGGGCTTGACAGCATCTCCGCGCCGCCGATTGGTGAGCTACCCGAGCCACTTGGGGACCTGTGGATTGAACTCGCTTGCGATCCCAGGGAAATATCGGACGAGTGGCTCGATGTTGTAGCTGCTGGTGCTCCAATGCCCATTGTCCGCACTCCGCTATCACATAATTCAAATGAGGCCGTACAAGAGCTGATCCGCGTTGGAATCGTTTTTGTTTTGCTAGTGGGGATGCCTGCAGCGAAGGCTTTCGGCACCGAGCTCGGCAAAGACATCTACGCTGGCGTGAGCAATTGGCTAAAGAATCTTATTGCAAGTACAAGCAAGCATCAGGCTCCACTAATTTGCATTGAAAGCCATCAACAAGACTGCCAAGTTAGCTTTCTTATTCGTGGGAATGACGTAGCAACGAACTATGCAGCCCACGATGGCATTTCTCAGGCAGCCGCCCAAGCCGCTAGGATAATTGCGCTGTTAGCGCAACGTGGCATGCCAGCGTCCAAATTGGTCTATGAATTCGATACTGATTCGATGAAATGGTATCCATCATATGCGGCTCTCGAGAATAGCCGCCTCATTACTAGCTCCCCAATGCTCATTGCAATGGCGGCAGACACACCTACCGGACTAAGTCTCGGGCTTGCGCACAAGGACATGGGCTCGAAGCAGTGAAGCCGCCGACCAACCTAATAATGTCAACCCGCCGAACTGCGACATTTTGAATTGGAAATGGCAGGGATGATGCGCCCAAGGATTGATAGGCTGGTCCGCTCGTCCAGGAGCAGCGCAGGGGATTGGGTGGATTTATCGTTGGTAGAGAACCTTGGCACTTGACCCAATCAATTGGCGGACGGGGTTTGTGCCTAGGCTAGGGTGCCTAAACGCGATCAAGTCGCAGGTTGCAGAGCTTCAGTTAGATCGCGGACGGGCGCCCCCAGATCGCGCCAGCGATCCGGATGGCACGTCATCATTATCAGTTGATGGCGTTGAGATGCGTCGTACAACACACGCTTGAGCCGGTCCAGGCGATCCTTATCGGTGTGCACCAGGGCGTCATCAAGCACGAGCAGAGTTGGGGCTCCGGATTCCTTCAGGAGGTCGGCATAAGCGAGACGGCAAACCAGCCCGAGCTGTTCACGCGTGCCGAAACTCTGCTCACCGTAGTCGCCGGCGTTTCGCCCATCTTGGGTGACCAACCCACCGGGCAGCAGGCCAGCGCCCATAACGAGCTGTTGATCTGGGAACAGGAGACGCAAGTAGTGGTCGATACGGGTTTGCAGCGGTGCGAGAAGACGCTGCTGCACGGCTGAACGCCGCCGTTCGAGGATGTCCAGCAGATGGGTCAGGACTTCGACTTGGCGCTTGTACTGATCGACCCGCTGGGTGAGGGAGGCCTGTTGTACATGCAACTGGTCGCGCTGCTCCTCAAGGCCATCGGCCCCCACATGCTGGATCTCGACGCGGAGATGGGTCATGCGATCGCGGGCCAACTCGAATCGTCTGCGCTCGGCATTTGCGCTGGCATGAAGGCGCTCGACATCCAGCCTGAGCTGGTCAGAATCAAGGGCTGCAGCCTGCGCCTCTAGCGCACGAAGCTGGTTGGTCGCGTCTCGAGCCTCCGCTTGGGCCTGGAGTAGCTTGGCATCGACGTCACGTATCTCTTCCTGCCGGGACGGGGAGTCCACGCGGGCCTGCATGTCAGTCACTGCCGTCGCAGCCCGGTCGCGCGCGAACTCGGATTCCCGGAGTTGCTGCTGATGCTGGGTGCGGTCATCTCTGACTTGCGCCACAGTGGCCTGTGCGTGGCGATGAGCCGCTTGAGCATCCGCCAAGGGCAGGGTGGCCTCGACTGGTGACGGCAGCGCCGCCAAGCGCGCGGTGATCGCACTACGGTCGGTGTCGATCTGGTCCAGCTCGACGGTGAGGGCGGGGATCCCTTCGGGCGCGACAGCCCGCAGTTCGCCGCGGGCAACGTCGGCGGCATGCAGCGCCGCCCGGTAGGCATCTGCCTTCGCCTCTGCTTCCTGCAGGCTAGTCACGCCTGCGGAGGTGAGGGCCGTAGCCATTGCGTCTTCGGCGCGGGTGCGGCGCGACACAAGCGCTTCCAGATCCTCGCCACCGGGCCGAATCTCCAGGCGACCCAGTCCCGGCAGCTCGATCTCCACGGGTTCGGTGACCAGCAGTTCGCCGTCACCGGCGAGCGTCACCTGGCCGGCGCGGAGCTGTACGCCTGCATCGATGGCATAGCCGACGCGAGTACCGACCACTTCCAGCCGTACCACGGCGTCGCGCAGATCCGCCGACCGTTCGCGGATGTCCTCGAGATCGGCAGCATCGAGCCGGGTCGCGGCCGCTTCCGCTTGCCGCACCTCGACCTGAGCCTTGGCCTCTAATGCCTGCGCGTGGCGCGTGATCAGCGCCGCGTGCTGGTACTCGATCCTCCTCTGCTGGTCGGTCAGGTCTGCACGGGTGGAGGCATCCTGAGCCTTCTGGAGCGCAAGCGTAGCGGACTCCATGGCGCTCTCGGCCGCGGCGTAGCGGCCGTGGACCTGCTCAGATCGTGCCTGCACTTGGGCGAGGGCATCGGAGGCGTCGTCCAACCGGGACTTGGCCGTGGCGAGTAAGGCCTCGGGTTCGCGCAGCTCTCCGAGCCGATTGGTGAAGAGCGTGGTGCGAGTACCAGCGTCGTCGCGCCGCTTCTCCTGGGCATCAATCGAGCCGCGCAGCCGCTCGGCTTCATCCAGGCTAGACTGGGCTTGGGCGCGGTGGGCTTCCAGCCGCTCCCAAGGCCGGTGGGTTTCGAGGTCGCTGATGGTCGCTTGCAGCCGTCCCAACTCGTCCACCTGGCCGCGGTATCGGTCGATGCGGCCGTCGAGATCGCGCAGCCGGTCGGTGCAGGCGGCAAGCTCCTGGCGGGCGGTGGCGTAGGGCCCGCGAGGATCGTTGCGCGCCCCAGTCACAAGGGCGTCCTTTTGGGCATTGAGCTTGTCGATGACGGCATCACCGCCGGTGCTGGCGACGCACCCGACGAGGGCCTGCAGCGCGCTCTGCAGGTGGGCGTCGGCATGCCCCACCTGGTCGTGCACGTCCTGCCCGGTGCCCTGTTGCACCCACAGCAGACCCGGTATACCCCAGTTGTCGCTGCGGCTCGCGCCTCGGCCGGCATAGCTGTAGCCGATCAGCGAGGCGAGGTGATTCTCCGCGTCCTCACCGTCGAGCGTCTCTCGAGCATAGGACAGGGAACATCGCTTGGTGACCAAGAAGCTCTTCTCGAGGCGGTACGGGGTGTCGGCGACCGTGAAGTCGAGCTGGATGGTCGGAGCGACGCCGGCGGCGTCACGCGGGCGGAGGTGGTCGACCGACCCGGACTTGTAGCGCTCAAGGAAGGCGGCACGAATGGCGTCGACTAGCGTTGACTTGCCGGTGCCGTTCGGGCCGGCGAACACGTTGAGACCTGGGTCCAGGTCATCGAGGACGACCGCGGCCCGAAACATGCGAATGTTCTGTAGTGCGATGCGTTGGAGCTTCATGCGGCGGCTCCGGAGGTGTTGAGGCTGCGCATGGTGGTCGCGAGCAGAATCAGGCTGTCCCGGGCGAGATCGTCGCCGGCGCCGTCGAGAGTTTGGGCGATCCGCAGCTCGTCGATGGCATCGGCCAGGTAGCCGTCAGCACGCAAGCTGGCAATGTCCTCGGAGGAGGGCAGCAGCTGGAGGCCTGCCAGATCCCAGCGCAGGGCCAAGACGCGTCCCTGCGCGCGGGAGACGGCACGCTGGATGCGCTCATGGCTGGCAAGGTCCACCGTGCCGGCGACGGTGAGCTCGATGACGTCCGTGGTAGACAGTGTTTCTAGGGTGGTCTCCAGCGCCTCGATGTCGCTGGCCACTTGCAGCCGGGCATTGAGTTGGCGCCATTGGTGGCGGCCCGTGCGAACCTGGCGGACACGCGGCTCTTGACCAGCCTCCACTTCGACGATCAGCACGTTGCCGGGCTCATTGCCGCGAAAACGATCCTGCTCATGCGTGCCGCTGTACCAGGTGCGGGCGTCGATCTGGGCGGCGCCGTGCCAGTCGCCGAGTGCCAGGTAATCCAGACGGGCGCTGGCGGCGCGGCCAGCGGCGATGGGGTTCGCGGAATCGATGCCGTCATGCAGGATGCCCTGCACGCTGCCGTGGGCCATACCGATACGGATGACACCCGATTCGGTCGCTGCGTCCTCGAACCATTCGGTGAGGTCGGTGAAGGTGTTGCGTTGGGTGAGCGGAGCAGGGAGGACCGCAACGTTGCCGTCCAGCAGCGAGAGCGGCGTGGCGGTAAGGCAGAGGACCGCGTTGGAAGGAACGGCGCCGAGGCGCTGCGCCCGGGTCCAGACCGATTCGATCAGGCCGGCATCATGGTTGCCGGGCATGAGAAGCCATGGGCCAGGATAGAGTTCCATGGCGCGGAACGCCTGCTGGATCGTCTTGTCAGCAACCGTCTGGGCGTCGAACACGTCGCCGGCGACGAGCACACCGTCAACCTGTTCGGCCGCGGCAAGCTCGGCGATCACGCGAATGCCGTCGATGCGCGCCTTGGCAAGGAGGGCAGCGTCGTCCGGCTCGAAACCACCGAAATGCTTTCCGATCTGCCAGTCGGCGGTGTGAAGGAATTTTGGCATTGGAAGTCTCGCGCGATATGTACTCGATTGGACGCTATAGAGCGAAGTTTGCCGCATGCAAAACTGACTGGCGATCCTCAAGAATCTGACATTTCCAAAGAGATCAGGCTTAGGTGCTCTAGCATGTTCATGACACACTGCTGACATCGCCTAAGGATCGGGGATCCTCACGGAAAGCTTCGTAGCTTCTGAACTGGCTGTGCAGACTCCGAGTTGAATCCTGTGAGCCAACGGGCTCAATGGCGTTTTGCTGGAGTGTGGCGACCAGATCGTCCAGAACTAGCTCGCGCGCAGTGACAAAGGTGGAAGCGAAGCACCGCCAGAACTTCCAGCCCGCACGCTCCAGGATACGCTGGCGGCGCATGTCATGCTGCCACTGATCTGGACCGTGGTACTGATCTCCATCGCATTCGACGGCCAATCGCGCGTCACCGGCACCTTCTACCACGAGGTCAATTCGGTAACTTCCCACCCTCACCTGTGGGCGCACTCGGTAGCCACGCTCCACAAGCGCGTCGTACATCCCGCACTCGAAAGGCGATTCACACAGCCTCCTCAGATCTGCGACCTCCTCCTCGTTCTGAAGGTATGGGGTACTGAAGTGCTGCATGAGGCCAGCCCGAAGCTTGTCGGCTTGGCTCAGCTCTTCCAGGGTAATACTACGGACCAAGTACATCCGATCACGAGCGCGGGAGGCAGCAACGTTGTAGCGCTGTCGGAACATCTCCTGAGATGAGGCTTGGGCACGCCCAGAGACCACCATAGAGAGAAACATGATGTCTCGCTCTTTGCCTTGGAACGTTCGGGCATCACCAAAGGCCATGTGATGCTTTTCGATCGTCGACTCGCCAAGTTCCGCGGCGACCTTGTCCCAAACCAGCTTTGCCTGCTCGCTACCCACCAGCGAAACCACACCAATGGTTCGCTTGGACATACTTGGGTCTTGAATGATCTTCCGGATCTCCTCCAGGATGAACCTGGCTTCGCCTTCGTTCGTCTTCCCGTTCCCACGCGCACCGTCAAGCACATGAACATCCACCAGGGGCGGATCCAGTCGCTCAGAGGAGCGGGGTAGGCGCAAAGGACGGAGTTCGTGATTGTAGAACTCGCGCTTTGAGTACTCGATGATCGGTCCGACACAGCGGAAATGCTCACGAAGCATGACCTGACCATGCGCAAAGACAACCTTAAACAGGTCGTAGATCGATTTGTCCGGCGACATTTGGGGGCGGTAAAGCCCCACCTGCCCTCCCAAGAACTGATTCATTAGGCTGCGAATCTTGTCTTCCTCCAGGCCCACCCCCTCCGGTGATACCTGCTGATCATCGCCAACAATCAAAATCTTCTTGGCGCGAAGAATGGCCGGGAGTGCGGTCAGATCCGACTGGGATGCCTCGTCGATGATGACAAGATCGAACTCCCCCAAGGCGACAGGCAAGGATTCGCTCACGCGATAGTGAGGCATGATCCAGCATGGGATTGCGGGGCTGGCCTGTTCAGCCGCATCGCGCGCATCCTTCCGAAAGCGAGGTGCCCTGACCCCAGTGCCCTTTCCAATACGCGTAATGGCGACGCGATAGGCCTCCAAGGCGGAGCGAACAGCAGGTGAAGCCTTCTCTGCCATCTGAAGCCAAGCGCGCTCAGTGACCGCAGTCTGGTAGAGCCGGGCAAGGTCTGTCTCCATTTCGGTTCGCTTTCGCGAAAGTTGCTTCAACGTTTCGCGCCCGTCGATGGATTCCACAAAGGTCAGCAGACGGCGCCTGCGCCACAGAGATCGCCAGTTGTCCGGTAATAGGACGTCGTGCGCTGAAGTCATGGCCTCAGTGCGCAACTGCTCGGCCCATCGCAGCGCGCCCGATTTCTTAATCTTGTCGGTCACACTGGCGATGATCTGAAGGTGTGGGGATTGGCTGTGCTGACGCCTAAGCTCCCCCATTAGTTCGGACCATTGGGTCTGAATCTCTGCATCTTGAATGCTTGAATCGCCCAGCCGTAGCTCAAAGAACTTGGAAATTTCTCGCGTGATGTCGCTCTGGCAGTCTGCGACCGCCCGAGAGAAGATATCTTTCGTCGCCCATGTGGACGCCAGTCGGTTGCGACTCAGATTGTGATCGATAATCTCAAGCGCCTTCTCCAGTTTAGCTGCGTCATAAGGGGTTTGACCCACATGGGCCCACGCGGGAAGGAGGGCGGGAAGTAGAGAGGAGAGAATCTTCTCTTCTCGCAGGAACTTCTGTAGCGAATCGAACGCGGACAGCAGGCGCGGGGCGTTGGAGATGACCTCTTCCGGATTCGAGAGATTCGGCAGATGCAGATCCGGCGCAACTGCGTTCCAGCGCGCCAACAAGGATGAGCACTCCTGGCGGAATCGGATAAACAGAAGTACGTGATTCCACTCCTCGTCGCCGGCCGGAGTTCTGCCGACCACTTGGACCTGGTCAAGAAGCTTCTTCTCCACTGACTTGCCGAAAATCCCGGCAAAGCCGAATGCTCTCTTCCCCTGGGACAGGTTATCAACAGCATTCGGCAGATCGGGGCCTGCCATGAAGCCTTCAGGCAGGAGTACCGGGCGAGACAAGAATTGGGTGCGGCTATCGGCCAAGCTGAGAATGTCGGACCTCAGTGTTCCAAATACCGCAAGCAGCCCGTCTTTGCTGCTGGCTCTCCGAAGGAAAGCCTCAAGGTCAGGCAGCCATGCACCTCCGTGTTCGTCAAGACTCTTGCGTGAATTCTGGAGTCCCACGATCTGGCTCCTTACCTCGATTGCCGCATCGATCGTTGCCCCTTCCATGTCTCGAAGGGGTGGCACTGTCGCTGATGCGACCATGGCATTCAAGGAGGTCAGCTGCTTCATGTCCTGGTGAAGCTGAAGCAGCCGCTCCGTCGTGGGGAATGCGTCCAGTGCCGGAAGGGTCTGGTCGAGTAGAGCCAGGTCCTTACCTAAGGCGCCGCGCGCACCCCGCAGTGCCACGATGTCGGCATCGCCGAACGCGGGTGCATGTATGGCTTCAATCGTAAGTGCATCAGGGATCCATGCTGCTTCGTTCGGATGAGCGGCTACCTCTTGTGCCATCTCAAGCGGCGTAAGCTTCTGGTCATCCAATTGGATGGGCTCAAGGTTCTTGCTGGCCCAGCGGGCGATCTCATGCTCGGTCTTGGCGATCTGAGCATGAAGCTGATCGATACGCTGCTCAAGCTGGGTGACTTCGCGACGCAGTTCTGGCCGATTGATTCTGGTTACCTCAGCCGCAATCTTCCGAATGGAGTTCTCGAACTGCTTCATTCCATCAGCTTCACTGCTGAGCAGGCTAATGGCCAAGGGGCGGATCTCTTCCGGAAGTTTTTCCTGCAATACGGCGAGTGCCGGATCCTTCATCGAGGTGACCAGGACACGCTTGCCAGACGCAAGATAGTGCGAAATTACGTTGGCGATCGTGTGGGTCTTGCCAGTGCCAGGTGGTCCTTGGACTACAACACCATCATGGTGATTCAGCATCTGGACTATCTGGACCTGCTCGTCGTTGTAGGGCATCGGGAAGTAGAGATCCCTAGCCTTCGCCCCGGTGCATGCGTTGGGGTCGATATTCGACAGTCCCCGGTAGATCACTGGAGCCGGGTCTTGGCTATCGACAGATGGGTTGGCCACGAGGGCCAAGGTGGCAGGGGAGAGCGTTCTCAGGCTTAGGCCGTCGTCAATCAGTTTTTCGAACTGTTCCAGGTCTTGAATGAACAGGCTTGATGTGCGCGCTCGCGCGAAGAGTGCCCATGTGTCAGTAACCTTCAGGTTCTCATCGGCCTTTGGAAGTTGGCGATCATCGGGGATATTTTGATCCGGCCAATAGACGCCGTTGGGGTCCAGGAGGCTCGCCGCACTTTTCAACAAGGGCTCGAACGTGCTGGAAGCAAATGGACTGAATTGATCCGCCATTCTGGAGAGGAACTGCTTTCCGGCACGTGCCACCTCGGACACGCCGAGGTTGTCCATGGACGTGTAGATATCCAGTTCCAGGCGCGGCTCGGGTGACCGCGGACGAACTTCGATGGCATGTGTCGATTCGTCGACGGACAGCTCCACTAGCTTGGTAATAACTGGGTAGCTGATTCTACCTCCGGGGCACTCCCAGACCGCATGGCCGATGCCCATCACCAGCTCTAGCGGCGAATCCACCAGATTTCCCTGTAGCATTTGATGGGCTGCGAACAAGGAGGCATATTTCGAGATCGTCTTTCGGACTTCTTTCTCAGCGTCTGCCCATGGCTGCCAGATCTGGGCGACATATGTCGCCAGCTCTGCATCGAGCTGTGCCATGATCGGCAGGGTGTCCACCGGGATAGGCTTCGCTGGGTCCGCTGACTCAGGCAAATCAATTCCAAGGTCCTCGACAGTCTTACAGTCAACAGTCGATACGATGGCCGGTTCACTGGCAGGGTTCTTGGACTGCAGGATCAGAGTCGCCAGGAGCTTGGTCTTTGGAATCGGAGGGGTGCTTTCATGCAAGCGCTCGACTCGTATCCAGACATCGTCCTCTGCAGAACCTTGGTCAAATTGGATGCCAGGAAGGCCTCTGAGTTCGTGCTCATGGGCCTTGAAGAACCCGTGCTGCTCCACAGTTCGTGGCGGCGTTCCCTTCAACTTGGCGGTCTGTACGACATAGGCCAGCAGGCCCTTCAGGCGATCGGTGATGTTCGGATCGGTCATAGTCTTGGCAACTTGAGTATCGATGACTTCTGACGGCGGCTCCGCCGCACGCAGGCCAGCACCCACTTCTGTCGGTGTCGGCAAGGCATCGTTCGGCATGACAGGAGCAGTCTCTGGGCCTTGGTCACGAAGGTGTTTCTGGACTTTGAGCGCTAGGTGTCTAGCCAGGTCGGTTTTTCGGTGCGAAAGCTCGTCCGCAAGAGCTTTTAACGCAGCCGTGTCGCAACGCGAGACAGAGTCCCTGAAAAGCTTCTCCAGATCGCGCGAGCTTGCATTGAAAAACGGCCGAATGCTCATGACTCCCCTGATTGGTGCCAGCTCGGGGGAGAGAGTGGTAGCAGCCTATCCTCCCTCCCTACAACCCTGCCTTGCTTAGTAGGCATTGCAATGCCTGATCCCCTTAGCGACTTTGAGCCATATAACGGCTAAGTTCTACTTCAAGAGACGACCAGCTGGATTATCTTCTGCCGCCCCCGTCTGAAAGTAACCAATCACACTTGCCACGGATCGGTGTTCCGTCATCGCCATCACTGCCGGCAGCGGCACTCCTTGCTTCCCCGCCTCGGTCACAAACCCCGACCTTAAGCTGTGGGCTCCAAAATCCCCCTCCAGTCCTGCCATTCTGGCACGCCGCTTCACGATCGACGCCACCGAACCTGGGAGGAGGGCAGGGCCTACCCGATCCTTCCATATCCGGCGAAAGATCGCCCCCTCTTGGATCCCCGCCGCCGCAAGCCAGGCGGCGAGCGCTTCTGCACTGCGACCCAAGATGGGCTTGTCCGGCGTCGAATCCACCGTCACCCCCGCCTGCTGGGTCTTCGAATACTCCAGCCGGTAGATGTAGCCGTCCTCGCCGACCTTGCGCAGATCCCGCATATCCGCAGCTGCGATCTCGCTGCGCCGGCGACCGCCACTGGCAAAGCCGAAGCAGAGCAGGGCGCGATCGCGGCGACCCTCCAGGCTGTCGTCACACGTGGCCAGCATGGCCTCCAGCTCGGCACGAGTAATGGCGGTCTTCTTGGTCGGGCGCTCGCCGCGTTTGACCGAAGCACGCCGCGCCCGACTGAGCAGCGTACGGACGCTGGGCAGTTCACAGGGGTTGGCCAAGCGCTTGAGCTTGTGTGCCGTCGAGAGCACTGCGACACGCTGGACCACGGTCGAAAGCTTCAGCGGCCCGGTCTTGGCCTTGAGCCCGGCAACCACCAGCGCCTGATCCAACGTCGGCGGCAGTTCGTTGATCAGGCCGGTCTTGCTCTTGCGCTGGATGTGATCGACCAGGAACTGGATCACCACGGCCTCGCTCACGGGCAACGTGAGCTCGACACCGAACCGCGCCTGATGCCAGCCGGCCCAGTAGCGCAAGGCGGTGGCATAGCTGCGCGTGGTATTGGCGGCGGCGGCTTCGGCCAGCAGTTCGCGGACCGCATTGGCCGCTTGTTGCGCCAGCTGTTCGGGCAAAGCCAGATGGCTGGCAGTCGCTGGGAAGGTCGGTAATCTGTTATTTCGCTTCATCATATGTAATGTATGCTACGCAATAGGGTGCATACTCGCGATAATCATCACTTATCGTGAGTACGTTATCAGCAGAGCAGGGCGCCAGTACAGGAGAGTTCACATGGCCCGCGGCATCACCGAATCTGACGTCCATACCGCCGCCGACGAGCTGGTGGCCAAGGGCGAGCGCCCCACTGTCGAGCGGATCCGGGCTCACTTGGGGACAGGCTCGCCGAACACGGTGACCCGCTGGCTGGAGACATGGTGGAACCGACTTGGCACGCGCCTGCAGCCAGCGCGTCCGGACCTGGAAGATGCGCCAGCGGTGTTGGCAGAACTCGCCGGGCAATGGTGGGAGCTGGCGCTGAAGCATGCTCAGGAGGTCGCCCGTCGAGAGCTTGCATCGTCCGAGCAGGCTCTGGCTGCCGAGCGTGAAGCGCTGGAGGCCAGTTCCCGACTTGCGACTGAAGAGCTGACGCAAATGCGTGCAGAGCGTGACGTTGCAATTACCGGCGAGAAAATTGCAACGACCCAAGCTTCAGAGCTACAGCACCTGGTCGACCAGCTTCAGCTACAGATCTCTGAACTTGCAGAGCAGCGCGATCTCGAGCGTCGAAGAGCCGACCGAACCGAGACAGCGAGACAGCAACTCGATGCACGGCTTCACGATGCCCTAGAGACCGCGAAATCTGAGCGGGAGGACTGGACCGAGTACGTCAGATCTGTCGAGAATCGAGCGCTCAGCGATGTTGATCGAGCCCGCCAGGAGGTGAAGGAACTCCAGGCGCAGCAAAGCAAGGCATCCGAACAACACAGGGCCCTTGAGAAGCAGCTGCGTCAGGAAATCCAGGCCGCCCAATCAGCGGCCGCCACGGCCAGTCAGTCTGCCGATATCCTGCGCGGCAGATGTGACGCGCTCGAGGGGCAACTTTCAGGGCTTCGAGATTTGCTAGCTCAGCTGGAAGTGGCGCTCAAGCGGTCCAAAGAAGTTCGCGTCGCTACGGATGCCAGGCCGAAACGTAAGCGGTCGAAGCAATGACAGCCTGGCTGCGATCCAGGCTAGTGACACGAATAAGGGCCAAATCTGGCTGTTTGGCCAGCCCGTTTGACACGAACTAGGGTCAAATTTGAAGCGAATTTGGCCCTAATTGTTGTCACTGGAGGGACTGGGGACCTCAAGAATCCCTTAGGAATCAATAAGGGGCGCGATCTAGGCACAAATGCCATCAATTAGGGATACCGACAGCGTGACTGGTGAAGCCTGGATCGGGCAATGGCGCAATGAACATAATATACATTATGCGAAATTCTGTATTGGCCTGATCCGGTTCGCCGGCACGATCCGGCAATGGCTGCGGCTTTTGGCTGGCTCTTGCCTGCCTGCTCGCTCCTCCGCCAAGGATGAGTTTGCAGCATGCGGATAGATCCAACCGGCTCCTGGGCCGGTTTGGGATTCCAAGGTGGGCACATGTTCACGCCCGAACGTCATCAGTTTGAGCCATGCGACATGGCCTGGTGGTCCGTGACCTGCAACATTGCGCGCGAATGGCGGCTGATGATGGCTGAGGCGGCTCCCCGGGCTGTAGCTGCCCGGGGGAAGCGTCAATTACGGCGAAATCTAGTGTCATCTACCTAGCCGAAGCCCTCAGAATTCGCCGAGAACGACGGTTTGGCGTGGGCGATCCCGGCTCCGACGCCGGGGCGTCCAATGTGGTCTACATGAGCCGTGGGCCGAGGCCTCGCCAGCGCGTGTGAGGCGCACCCGTAGGGGCGCTGCCCCTACAGCCCATCAGGCGACCGGTTTCGCAAGCGCCGCGATGAGCATCACGTCCAGCCTTCGGAAACTATCAACCGCACGCCTATGCGAAGCCCGAATTGAGTCTGTATACAACACCATGGCTTCGACGCGCTGCTGAACCTCTGCACGATTGGCCTCCGAGGGATTTCGCATAAATTCCAAGTGAGCCGCTTCATGCAGTCCGACCAACTCGTTGTTGAACCGATACGTGTCAATCAGCGATTTGGTAAGCGCGTAGCACTCTATGATCGCGGTGCGTAGCTCAACATCAGGTACGTGCCCAATATGGTCGGCGTTCTCCCGAAATACGGTGAAGTAGTCCTCGGCGATCGGATAGTGAATCTGGAGCGGTTGACCCTCGGGTAGTTGTTCAATGCGAACCGTCATAGTTAGCTCATAGAGCCTGTGCACGGTTCGGACTTCAACATGGACCGCCTGAAGCGTTGCCCTGACCAGCGACCTTGAATCATCGGCAGCTTGCATTCGCTGGGATCTAAGGGTCAACCAAGTTCCAAGCAGCGAAGCGCCACCACCAATGACGGCGCCAATAACCGCGCCAACGAAAGCTTCGTTCCAGATATCCATCCCTTCCCCCTGTTTCAGCCTATTTGCGTGAATGTGCACGTTGCCTATCGCTCACGGCAACGCAGCCAGCCACCCGAAGGCGACGAAACCTGTTCCCAGCCGTTCGGCAGTCTCCGCATCGCTTGGCCACCGATACAGGCCATCCCCGAGCGTTTGGCTGCGCCAGTACCCAGCGCAGGTAGCGTCACCACCTCAGTAGATGGACTTGGGCGCCCCGCCTGCCTGGATTCCTGCTGAAGCGCATTAGCCTCAAACCCGTCACAGAGTGACTTCATGCCTGGATGCGGATGATTTGGCCAGCGATACTGCTCGCAGTTGAACGGTGTCGTGGTCTTAGTCATTGAGTTGTACGCCGCCTTGGGCGCTGCTGGTATTGGCTTTGGCGCGGGGCCTCTCGCTGAATGAATTTGCTGCGCTGACACCGCGCCTGTAACGACCAGCAACATGCATATCGCCCCGAGTCGAATGTCCATATTCCCCCTCCAGATTGGGGGGATGGTACTCGAACCCTGTGATTTGCGTGATGCATCACGCCTCAAAAGCTGGGCGGGTATGGCTTCGATTCCGGGAATGTCCCCATAAGAGCCGTGCCGCCGGCATGCCCCACCCAAGGGCGCCAGGGCACCTGCCGCCGGCAAAGCACCGGCCTCCTGCTCTTCCTTCTTCGGAGCCTGTGCGCTGGAAGGTTTGATCAGGAACAGCCGTCCCAGCCACAGGATGCCTATCAAGGCGACCGCTACTGCTGGATCGCGCTATCTGTTGGCGTCTTCCATGCACTCCCCGCCCCTCCCCCCTCACGAATCCCCACCAGAGTCGAGAGTGATGGGATACTTCCAGGCAGGCGGGACCATGGCGAATCCCGCGGCTCATTTTGCGACGCCTCATCTAAGGCCAAATTTGCAAGGAATGCCATGCCCATCACTGGGGTCAAGATCAAAAGTCTGAGCTGCTTTACCACGGAGTTCTGCGGCTTCGACGAATTCAAGCTGATCAACGTCATCATCGGGCGCAACAACACCGGAAAATCGCAGTTGCTGAAATTGGTCCAGAGCCTTTGCTCTCCGGATCGCAACAAGTCGCGCCTTCCTGCTTCGTATCGGCTCACTGGCACCTTCGACGAAGTAGCGCTGCAAAGCGTTTTTGCCAATTCTCATCGTTCAAGCGCTTTAGGCGTTCCAAACACTGAAAGCAACTGGACTTTTCACGGACTGCGGTTCGTCGACACCCCAGTTAGTTGGATCGAGAGCGCGCACGAGGTCGTGAATGAGCTTTCCTATCAGGCGAAGGAAAGACCAGATGCATGGGGCAGAACTCTCCCTCATCCAGTTAACGAAGCGACAGAGGTGGAGCTTAGCAAGGCAGTGAGGCGACTTCGGGGCCCATTTGCCGACAAGGTTTTCCGCCACATGCTCGCTGATCGCGACATCCGAAATGAGCCTGCCGCCGCAAATCTTGCTCTTGGATCAGACGGGCAAGGCGCGACGAACATCATCCGTGACCACCTCATTCGGGCGGACAACATCATGGTGACGCGGCGCCTCGTCCAAAGCGAATTGCGAGGAGCGCTTAACCATGTATTCGGCCCGGATGGCTCATTCTCTGCAATCTCGGTGCATCAGCAGTCAACCGGGGAGTGGGAGATCTTCTTGGAAGAAGCCCTCAAGGGGCTTGTCCCGCTCAGTAGTTCCGGCAGCGGCCTGAAAACCGTCATCTTAGTGCTTCTGAATCTTCTGATCGTCCCGATGCTGGAGGGCAAAGTTGCGAGCGACTACGTGTTTGCGTTTGAAGAGCTGGAGAACAACCTTCATCCTTCCCTACTCCGGCGTCTCCTGAAATACATTGACGAGTTTGCCGTCGAGAACGGCTGCACCATCTTCTTCACCACTCACTCCAGTGCAACTCTAGACCAGTTCAGTCGTTCGGATCACGCTCAGTTCGTGCGAGTTTCGCATGATGGCACCGCTGCCTCGACCCAGACGATTTCCGCACACTTTGATCATTCCCAGGTAGTCGGTGACCTGGGGGCGCGCGCGTCTGATATCTTGCAGTCGAATGGCATCATCTGGGTCGAAGGGCCATCAGATGCGATATATCTCAACTACTGGATTGAGATGTTCTCGGCAGGCAGTATTTTGGAAGGCCGTGACTATGCTTGCGCTTTTTACGGGGGATCGCTCCTGGCTCGCACAAGCTTCGGGGATCCAACAGGGCCAAATCCAGAAGAGCTCATTCAGCTTCTCCGGCTGAACCGCAATGCTGCTTTGGTCTGCGACAGCGATCGATCATCCAGAGCTTCCACACTAAAGCCGCGGGTTATCAAAGCGCAAGAGGAGGTCGCACAGCTTCCGAATGGATACGCGTGGGTGACGGCCGGCAAAGAAATTGAGACATACCTACCTGGCTCGGTGATTGGTAAGGCACTCGCCATGAAATCTGATCCGCCTGATCCGGCCCAATTTGAGCTGTTCTTCCCGAGCGCGAGCAAGGCTAAGAAGGGGGCGTCTTACGTGGAAGCAAAGCTCAATCGAGCGACTATCGATAAGGTTGAGCTGGCCCTCGCCTGTCGCGAGCACACCACATCAGCGAACATGGGGGCGCGCTTTGACTGGGCCGAGCGTATGAAGGCACTCATTAGCACGATCCATAAGTGGAACGCCTAGTCCTTCTCCTTCAGCCGCGCCAAGCACCTATTCATGACCCAGCCCGGAACACGCCGTAAGCTGGAATAGGCCCTTCTTTACGCTCAGGCATTGGCGGCTACCCAAGCACCAGGAGCCCGCGCCGCATTCGAGCGCGCCGTGGAATGCAGAAACGATGCGGCCGCTCGCTGCCTCTACGCCGAATGGCTGATGGCGCAGCCGCAACCCGACGATGCCCAGCACTGGTCGCGCCACGCGCGCAGCCACAATGCCGCATGGCTGGAGCGAACCAAGGCGGCGTTGAAGGGCCACTGACGACCCGGCAGCAGGTGGCGGGCTCGAACACCTGCACTTCCAGAAAACTATCGCAGCGGGCCTAGCGCGAGCCCGGCCTGGGGAAGAGCAGCCTGGGGGTTCCGATAAACAGCAGCCATGCACCCAGGGCCGCTCCGTAGGCGAGCACCGTTCCCACAAGGAATGTGCCGAACAGATTGCCGGTGAACAGCTGATACAGCCCTTTGCCGCGACCTGCAGCGCTGCCTCCAACAGTCAGCACGATGGCAGGCAGCATGATCATTCCGCTGCAGAGGATCAGGGAGAACGCGCCCAGCAACCAGCGCTTGAGTGGCGGGCTCCATGGCATGGGATAGCCTGCGAGCAGTCGTCTCATCCAAAGAAACAGCACTGGAAGGGCGATCAGGTACATCAATGCCACATACAACCAGGTTCGAACATCAGTGCTGCCCGCCTCGAAGATGGCTCGCGGGTACGCCCCTGTGCGATAGAACGTTTCTGCGCTTGCCGTCAGCGCCGCGCTAATGATCATCGCAGGCTTGAACAGGCGCGACACCTTGCCCCATTGCGCGTTGCGTAGTTGCTGCCCGTCAGTCATGCCAGACATGAAAACCTTCTTGGGCCGATGTGTCCATGAGGTACCAAGGGGCATTGTGCTGATGATCCGCCCCGCCACATGGTGACACGCAGCGCTTTGCTTCGCAGATTTCACCTATTAACGTGACGCGTCACGCGCAATTGGTAGCGCATTGCTGGACAGGCCTGTCGCAACTGCCTCGCTCACAACCTCGCCGGGCGGATACCGACACTCGGCAGACTTGCACCACCGACATCGCCGATAGCATTGCAGTGCAAGGCTCCAGTCTCATTGCGTGGTATGCAACGATTCTGAAAATGTTGAAAGTGGTGTCGGCATCGGCCTTACTGCATTGGCATCACGCATAGGTCCGCGTATTCCTTGCTGTGCCACCGTGCATCGGTGGTCGGGATTCGAAACCCCGGTTCTACGCTGAAGTAAACGCTTGCCAGCCGGCATCACCCATCAGGTGGTGCCGGCTGGCAATCCGTCGGCCGGCTATGGCGGGCGGTGCGCGGAGGCCTTGTGCCTGCCGGTTTTAGCGTAGACCGGGTTTCGAACCTCGCACCGTCCGCCACCTTTATCGGTGGCGGCTTCTGCATGCACGCAAGGAGCCCTGCCATGAACCAGCCCCACTCCCCTGCCCCGCACCCCATCCACGACGCGCCTGCCAACGGCCCGGCGCTGGACCCGAACACCCTTATCGCCCTGCTGCACAGCATCGGCTCCGGCGCCGCCTCCGATGGCCAGCCGTGGCCTGAACGCCATCAGATGCCCGGCCGACGCATCGCCCTGGCGGATACCGACTGCTCGCTGGCGGGTCTTCGGGTGGTGCTGGAGATCCTGCTGGCCGCGCAGCGCGCCCGCGAGAACGGCGAGCTGGAGCAATACGTCGGCCCGCGCGTGATGGAGGGCCTGATCATGGCCGGAATCGGCCTTACCGCACACGCCAGTACCCGACTGCATCCGGAGGGCTGAGTGGCCTGGTGGCGCTGGGCGGCCACCGCGCTCTGTCTTGTGGTGGTGGTTGCGGCACAGACGCAGTGGCTGGCACCGCCGAAGCCCTCGCCTATCGGATTCCACAGCATCCCCGGCGATCGCTTTCTGCAGTTGCGCCGCCAAGCCATGCAGTTCGTGGAGGATCGGCCACGACAGGGCTTTCAGTTCGTCGAGCGGCGCCGAGATGCCGAGTTCCAGATTCATTGCCGGGGCATACCCGTGCTCTGGCTGGAGAGGCACTCGCACCATCTGCTGTTGCAGGTCTCGCTGGACGCGGGGCAGCGGACGCCCGCCGTTGTGCGGTTGCGGGCGCTCCTCCAATGGCAGTTGGAGCCGTTGGATTACCTGGAGCAGGTACTGGCTGACGTGCCGGAGCCTGTTCTGTTGGATCGGGTGCTGCAGATTCTTGCTGGTGATGTGCCTGATGGGGCGCGATGTGGCGTGCCGTAGTCGAGCGTGGCTCGACTCTACAGGGCTGCGGGCCTGCGAGGGTTCGAGCTCCAGCCCTGCCGCTCGTCACCTGCGCGACAGGCATTGGCCCAATGACCATGCGGGTCACCTCCCGGCATCGATCCAGCCCGCATCGCGCGCACGCGCAAGATCCTCTGGCGTATCGATATCCAGGCCGAGTTCCGGTGCCTGTAGGACATGCACCGTATCGACAGGAAGTTGCCGCAGGCGCGCTCCGAAGCCGCGGTCACCGGCTGCACGGACGGGCGTGAACCAGGCGCGCGGCACTACTGCGGGAACGCCAAGCGCATTTCCGTGGCGGGTGCCCGCGCACGTTGACGCTGCGGCGCGGGCACCCGAAAGCAGCGCCTGCAGATGGGAGCGCTCGATCGCGGGCTGGTCGCATGCCACGACCATCACCGCGGTCACCGTGGGCAGCAGGTGCGCGCCGGCAACCTGCAGGCTGCTCGCCAGGCCGCGTTCCCAGTGGTGGTTGGTTACCGGGGTAGCATCCAGCCCGGCAATGCTGGATGTCACTGCCTGTGCGTTCGCGCCAACCACGACCAGGGCCTGCGCTGGCGCGAGCTCGCGCGCCAACCGCACCACGCGATGTACCAGGGTCTCGCCCTGCCGGGTCAGAAGCTGCTTGGGCTGGCCAAGTCGGGTGCTCCCGCCGGCAGCCAGCACGACGACCGCATGCGCGTCAGTCACCTGCCGTGCGCGCTTCGCCATTGCTGCAGCTGCGCGGCGATGCTGAGCGAAATCGCCTCTGGCCCTCGGCCGCCGATGTTCAGGCCGACCGGTGACCGAAGTCTCGGGGACAGGCGGTGGCACTGATCCGGTGTCAGCAGCTTGAACAGGTCCTCGCGCCTTCGCCGCGGACCCAGCAGCCCAATGAACGCGACGTTGGTGTCAGCCAGGGCCACCAGCGCCTCCCGGTCCAGTTCGAAATCGTGATGCATCACCAGTACCGCGTCGCACGGGTCGCCATGAAGGGCCTCTGCAGGGTTGGTCTGAAGATGCACATCGGGGTACTGCCCGGCTGGGGCCCAGCGCGCTCGCCGTTCGGCCACGCTGACCCGCCACCCCAGGCCGCGCAGCAACGGAACCAGGAAGGGCGTTTCGGGACCGCCCCCCAACACCAGGGCCCGCGGAAGCCGGGGCAACGGCAAACGCCATGCGCCATCGCCAAAGGATTGCGCCCCGTCCATCGGATGCAGCTGCCATGCCTGCTCGCGATGGCCGGCACGGAAAACGACCTGCCCCGACGTGCGAAGGTCGCGCTGGAGAGACACGCCCTCGCGGAGCCAGACCTCGATGACGTCGTCGATGCCGGCCATGGCACGCAACGGCAGGAGCGCAATCCGCAGCCGGCCGCGGCAGCCGAGCGCGGACCCACTCAACAGGTCGTCGTCACTGCGGGTGTCGATCTCGATCCAGTCGACCCGCCCTGCCGCGCTCACCTGCTCCGCGCGTCGCGCGAGCTCGGGCTCCAGGCATCCGCCGCTCAGCCAGCCGACCTGGCTGCCGTTGCAGAACAGCACCATGTCGCCGGCACCGGCGTAGGTGGAGCCATCGGTTTCCAGCACCAGCGCGAGCACGGCGTGCTCCCCCGCGCGCACGCGCGTCAAGGCCGTCTCGAGTACGCCGCGCGGGCTGCCTTCGGCGAGGAAGCCCGGCGCTGCCGACAGGTCCCCGGCAAGATCGCCGGGCTCCCCTTCGCCTGCGGCGGAGGCCTCCAGAGTGGGCGAGGCTGCGGGTCGGTCCATGCGCAAGGGTCAGCCCACGTCGGGCAAGCCGGGCAACAGCTTGTCCAGGGTAATGGGATAGTTGCGCACGCGCACGCCGGTTGCGTTGTAGATCGCATTGGCGATCGCGGCGCCAACCCCGCAGATGCCCAGTTCGCCCACACCCTTGGCCTTCATCGGCGAGATCACCGGATCCAGCGTGTCGAGGAAGACCACCTCCTGATACGGGATGTCGGCGTGCACGGGAACCTCGTAGCCGGCCAGGTCGTGGTTGATGAACAAGCCAAGCCGTTTGTCGACCACCAGTTCCTCCATCAGGGTCGCGCCCGCACCCATCACCATCCCGCCGATGACCTGGCTGCGTGCAGACAGCGGATTCAGGATCCGGCCGCCATCGCATACGGCAAGCATGCGACGAATGCGCGTCTCTCCAGTGTAGGCATGCACGGCGACCTCGCAGAAATGCCCTGCATAGGTGCCGACGTCGTAGCCTTGCTTGAAGTCGCCGAAGGCAATGCCGTCCTCCGCCGACAGTGTCCCCGCCTCCGCCAGCTGGATCGTCCGCCCACCCGCCTGGATGCGGCCATTGGCGAAGTCTGCGGTGTCGCCGTCGAAGCCCAGTTTCTCACCCACCTTGCGGCGCAGGCTGACGCACGCCGCGTACACGCCCGCGGTGGAGCTTGCCGCGCCCCACTGGCCGCCGGAACCGGCGGAGGCGGGATGACGGGAGTCGCCGAGGGTCACCTGGACCCGGTCCAGCGGCACGCCCATGGTCTCGGCTGCCGTCTGCGCGATGATCGTGTAGGAGCCGGTGCCGATGTCGGTCATGTCGGTCTCCACAATCACCCCGCCCTGGCCGTCAAGCCGGACCCGCGCCGCCGACTTCATCGTCGGTGCGCCGCGATAGCCCGCAGACACGCCCATGCCGATCAGCCAGTCCCCTTCCCTGACCTGCGCCGGCTTCGGGTTGCGCTTGTTCCAGTTGAAGCGCTCCGCGCCTTCGCGCAGGCAGCGCACCAGGTTGCGGTCGGAGAACTTCTTGGACGGATCGCCGGGCACGACCTCGGGCTCGTTGAGGATGCGGAACGCGATCGGGTCGAGACCCAGCTTCTCAGCCATTTCGTCCATCGCCACTTCCAGCGCCATGTGGCCCGGTGCTTCGCCCGGTGCGCGCATCGCATTGCCTTCGGGCATGTCGAGTGTGGCGATGTAGTTGGCCACCAGGCGGTTGGCGCCTGCATAGAGCTTGGGCGTCTGCAGGGTGCCGTTCTCGCCATCCTCGCCGTTGATGTTGCCCGACCAGTTCTCATGAGCGATGGCGGAGATCCGGCCGTCCTTTCCGCAGCCGATCCGCACGCGCTGGAGGGTGGCGTGCCGGTGCGTGGTGTTGTTGGGCATCAACGGGCGTTGCAGCGCGATCTTCACCGGCCGCCCGACCTGCTTGGCCGCCAGCGCGGCCAGCACCGCGTCGGCACGGATGAACAGCTTGCCGCCGAAGCCGCCGCCGATATAGGGCGAGTCCACGCGCACCTTGGCAGGATCGATGCCGAGGATCGCCGCCATGCCCTGCCTGGCCCAGTCGATCATCTGGTTCGCCGTCCACAGCGTGAGCGTGTCACCCTCCCAGGCGGCGATGGTGGCGTGCGGCTCCATCATCGAATGACTTTCGTCGGAGGTGTGGTAGGTCTCGTCGAGCTTGACCGCGGCGCTCGCGTAGGCAGTGTCGAAATCGCCCAGCGCCTGCCGGTCGGGCTTGCCGTCACGCCCCTTTGCCAGCGGCGCGGACGGTGCCAGGGCCGGGAAATCGAAGCGGCCCTTGCTGCGCTCGTAGCGGGTGCGGATCAGCGCCGCGGCGGCGCGGGCCTGCTCGAAGGTCTCTGCCACCACGCAGGCGATGGCCTGGTGGTAGTGGGCCACCTCGGCTCCGCCGAACAACGGTGCATTGTTCCAGTTCGATTTGCCGACCGGCTTGGTTTCCGGTGCGGTGATGACCGCCAACACGCCGGGCGCGGCACGTGCGCGGGAGGCATCCATCGAAATGATGCGCCCCTTGCCGATGCCCGCACCGACGATGTAGCCGTAGGCCTGGTTCGGCGCCACGTCATGGCGCTCGTAGGCATAGGGGGCGGTACCGGTGGTCTTGCGTGGACCGTCGATGCGCGGCGTCGACTTGCCGACGACCTTGGCCTTGTCGAACAGGTTGTCGCCGGCGGGGGCGTTGAATTCAAGGGGCATCAGCGCTCTCCTTCCACCAGCACGGCTGCGAGAGTGCGCTCGGCGAGCGCGATCTTGAACGCGTTCTCCCGCGTCGGGCGGGCACCGGCGAACACCTGCCGGGTCGCGGCCTTTACGCCGTCGCGCAGCAGCGGTTCGGCTGCCTCGACGCGCCACGGTTTCGGCGCGACCCCACCGAAGGCGAACCGCGCCGAGCCGTCACGCTGCACGACCGCGGCGACCGACACCAGTGCGAACGCATAGGACGCACGGTCCCGTACCTTGTGGTACACGTGCCGACCGCCCAGGGGTTGTGGCAGCGTGACGTGGGTGATCAGCTCACCGCGCTGCAGCACGTTGTCCTGCTGCGGCTTGTCGCCGGGGGAACGATGGAAATCGGCAATCGGGATGCTGCGCGTACTGCCGTCACCCCTGACGGTCTGGATCGAGGCGTCCAGCACCCGCAGGGCCACCGCCATGTCGCCCGGATAGGTCGCGATGCAGCTGTCCGAGGTGCCGATCACGCCCATCTGCCGGGAGAACCCCTCGAGTGCGCCACAGCCGGATCCGGGCAGGCGCTTGTTGCAGGGCAGATTGGGGTCGTAGAAATACGGGCAACGCGTGCGCTGCAGCAGGTTGCCGCCGGTGGTGGCTTTGTTGCGCAACTGCCCGGAAGCACCTGCCACGATCGCGCGGGTCAGCACCGCGTAGTCGCGGCGCACGCGCTCATGCGACGCCAGTGCGGTATTGGTGACCAGCGTGCCGATGCGCAGGCCGCCTTCGTCGGTGGGTTCGATCCTGTCTAGGCCGATGTCCTGCACATCGACCAGGTGCGCTGGCGTCTCGACCTCCAGCTTCATCAGGTCGAGCAGATTGGTCCCTCCGGCCAGGAACTTCGCGCCCTCGGTACCGGCGACGGCCCTGGCGGCCTCGGCCGGGGATTTGGCGCGTTCGTAACTGAAGGCCCTCATGAGCGCCTCCCTGCAGAGGTCACGCCAGCGACCTCT
The DNA here is from genome assembly GCF_059369535.1 of Stenotrophomonas sp. YJH_SMC_122. Taxonomy (NCBI): domain Bacteria; kingdom Pseudomonadati; phylum Pseudomonadota; class Gammaproteobacteria; order Lysobacterales; family Lysobacteraceae; genus Stenotrophomonas; species Stenotrophomonas sp. YJH_SMC_122. The sequence continues at coordinate 123,320 of NZ_JCAFST010000005.1, forward strand.
GCCATCGCCTCGGCAATATTGGAATAGGCGCCGCAGCGGCAGAGGTTGCCGCTCATGCGTTCGCGCATTTCCATGTTGGTGGCCTGGGGCCGTGCGCTGACATCCGCCTGCACATGGCTGGGGACACCCCGCTTGATCTCGTCCAGTACCGCCACCGCCGAACAGATCTGCCCCGGCGTGCAATACCCGCACTGGTAGCCATCATGCTTGATGAAGGCGGCCTGCATCGGATGCAGGTCATCGGGGGTTCCGAGGCCTTCAATGGTGGTGATGGCATCGCCCTGGTGCTGCACCGCCAGGCTGAGGCAGGCATTGATGCGCTCACCGTTGACGAGCACGGTACAGGCGCCGCATTGACCGTGGTCGCAGCCCTTTTTCGTTCCAGTCAGCTTCAGATGTTCGCGCAGGGCATCGAGCAGCGTGGTCCGGGTGTCGAGCTCAAGCTCCCGCCGCTCGCCGTTGACGGTCAAGGCCACCGTGCTGATGACCGGCGGGCTGGGCGGCGGGGGCGCCGCCAGTTCGGCGGCGAGCGATGATGCCCCCGGTGCGGCGGACATTGCCACGGTCGTGACGCCGCCGGCGATCACCTGGCGACGCGTCAACTTCATTCCTTCATCACAACTTGGCACAGTGACCTCCTGGCGTTCGGGCAAACCCCGTGGCTGGATGGACGCGCTCACACTACCCAAGGGGCACTATGCCCATCTGCGGGGTACAGATCTGTGAAGTCGGTCGGAGGCGCGCCGGCATCATCGGCCGAGCCTGCTGGCCGGTCATCCTCAACGCCGCCTCTGGCAAGAGTGCGCCACTGACACTGATCCGCGCCACTTCCTCACTGATGCATGCACATCCGGCATCGCCCGGACGGAGCGATCCATGCCTGGGAGTTCGAAGAAAAGGGCAAGGAATTCACCGTGCGCGGCGACGAGCCGTTGGTCTTCAACGGCATGACCCACGTCATCAATGCCGCACTGGATGGCCTGGGCTTGGCATACGCACCGGAACCGCTGGTGGCCGAGCACATCGCGCAAGGCAGGCCGAAGGAGCATTTTCCCGACCATCATTCTTTTCGAACCTCAAGCTGACGTTGAATCGCGATGCGAACACGTTCGGCAGCATCGAGGCTGACGCGCTCCTCAAGCACATCGGCCAGATCGTATAGCTGCTCCGGCCGCAGGCCGATGTTCATGCTGATTCCAATGTGGGACTGCAATTGGGGCTCCACCCCGTACATGGCGGCCAGCATGCTGACCGTAGCCAATTCGCGGCTTTGCCAATCAAGATTGTCGCGCTCGAAGATGTCGCCGAAGAGGTGCGTACGGAGGTATTGATTTGCTTGCGGGGCAAAATCGAACAAAGGCCCTGAGACAGGAGCGCCGGCCAGCCTGGTCTGGTTTGCCGTGCCTGCAGCGAGCAAGGCATCGCCTGTGGGAATCGGCTTGCGGGGCTCGCGGCCGGCGTCATCCTGGATGCCCTGCTGTCTACGCGCATCCGCCACCTTCATCAGTTCGCTCAACGCGTTCAGGCTCCGAGGAAACCCCGCATAAGCGTAGAGCTGCATCAGGAGCTCTCGCGTTTCGGCCAAACTCAATCCCGCGTCCAGGCCCTGGTTCAACGCCTGACGAAGGCCATCCAAGTCACCGGCCGCTGCGAAGGCGCCGATCGGAATGATGGCTTTCCGGCGCGGATCCAGTTCAGTTGTGGGGGCTTGATTTGATTTGGTGTGCATCGCTATTCCATCGTGTGCGAAAGCCATCTGACCAGGAACGGCAGCAAGCGTCGCCGCGCCCAGCAGATTGGCAAGAAGGCTGGGCCCCAAGATGGGCAGCCAGCCTCTAGAACGACTCAATGCGGACCTCTACGGCCCCGGTCTTGCGAAGGAGCTGCAGCCCTCCTTCGATGCGACCCAGCCTTACGAGACCCTTTGAATAGCCAAAAGGCCTGTGAAAAATCGCCAGGTTTCCCCAAGGCGCATAGAAGGCCATATCACCTGCCACGGGCGTGATTCCCTCCGGCTCGCCATCCACGTTCAGACTGCGCGGCAGCTGCGCAATCTTCTCAGTCGCGGCGTAGTCTTCAAGTTGCAGGGTCAGCGGCAACTGAGCAATGAACTCGCGTGCAGGAAGGCTGTCCTCCAGGGTGGCTGACAGCACTTGATCATTGATGATCAGTCGAATTTTCATGGGATGAATCTCCTGATTGGCCTCAGTTCTGGCGGCAGCCACGGCTGGATGATCGGGCGCGGCTGAGCAAGCTGCTACCGCCCCAGAAGCAACAAGGAGCACGAGCAGCTTCGCCGCTACGGAAGTGAGGCGCGTCATCGCTTCGGGGCCTGTGTGGCAATCCCCGCGGCTGACGTGTGCACATCATCAGCCGCAGTGGCGTAGGCAAGCAGCGCGGCAAGCAACAGGATGCCCGCACTGGCCAGAAACGTACTGGCAAAGCCAAGGCTGTCGAACAGCAGTCCGCCGAGGGTGGCGCCAAGCGCGATGGAGCACTGCACCACCGCAACCATCAGCCCGCCGCCGGCCTCGGCATTGTCGGTGAAGGTGCGCGCCAACCAGCTCCACCAGCCGACCGGTGCGGACGTGGCCAGCAGACCCCACGCCGAGAGCAGTGCGGCGGTCGGCCAAAGATGGGGCCCGAGTGGAACCAGAGTGACGGCAATCAGCGCCATGAGCGCGGGGACAATCACCAGCGTGCGGTAGAGTCCGCGCCTGATGAATGCCCCGATGGCAAGTGTGCCCACGAAACCACTCACTCCGATCGCCAGCAGAACCCACGGAACAGCAGGTACCCCAGCATGCGTGACCCGCTCCAGGAACGGCCGCACGTAGGTGAACAGGGCAAACTGCCCCATGAAGAACGCAGCGCAGGCCATCATGCCCAGTGCCACCACGCGTCGCCGCAGCAACACGACGACTCCGCTGTGTGATCGGCCTTCCTCCGCTTCCATGGACGGCAGACAAACCCACTGCCAGGCCAGGGCGACAGCTGCCACCGGCAGAAGACAGAGGAATGCGCCGCGCCATCCGATCATGCTGCCGAGATAGCTGCCCAGTGGCGCCGCAATGACCGTTGCAAGGGCGTTGCCACTGTTGAATATCGCCAAGGCTCGCGGGACCTCGGCCTCCGGTACCAGCCGCATCGCGGTTGCGGCAGACAATGACCAGAAGCCGCCGATCACTACGCCGATCAGCGCACGGCCTGTCATGTAGACCGGATAGTTCTGGGCCAGCGCCACCACCAGTCCCGACACCGCCATCAACGCCGTGAGGGTCAACAGCAACGTTCGGCGGTTCACGCTACCCGCCAATCGCGAGATCGACAGGCTGGTCAACACCGCAAATACACCCGAAATGGCAATGCCGTAGCCGGCAAGGCCTTCGCTCACGTCCAGGTCTGCTGCCAAGGGAGTGAGCAGGCTCACCGGCATGAATTCCGAGGCGATCAACGCGAAGACGCACAGCGTCATTGCGAACACGCCGCCCCAGTTGGCGCGATGTGCGGGGGCGTCGGTGCGGCTCATTTCCCGGCCAGGCCGCGCTGGAAGAACTTGGCCAGCTTGTCAAAGGGAATCAGCTGGATGCGGTCGTACAGATCCACGTGGCCAGCACCCTTCACCCAGTAGATCTCCTTCGGCTGCCCTGCCCTTCGGTAGGCGTCTTCGCTGAACTCGCGGGAATGCGCGACGTCGCCGGAGACGAAGAGCATTGGTCGGGGCGAGATCGTCTCAATGTCGTTGAAGGGATAGAAGTTCATGAATTTGACCAGGCTGCTGAAGAGCGGCTGGGTCGTCAGTTCGGCCTTGTCACCCTTTGGCGTATAGGCGCCGCGCGGGGTGCGGTAGAAGTCGAAGAACTCACGCTGGATGGCGGGCGTGTCAGCATCGAGGTGGTTCACGGTGCCAGGCACGAACACCGGCGGCCCGCCCTTGAATTCGGCCAGACGCTGGTCTGTTGCGGCCTGGATCACCGCCTTGCGCTGCTCCAGCGACTGGCCACTGTTCAGCCCCTGCCGTGCTGCCGCGCCCATGTCGTACATGCTGACCGTGGCGATGGCCTTGATGCGTGGGTCGATCTTGGCGGCACTGATTACAAAGCTGCCGCTGCCACAGATGCCCAAGCCGCCGATGCGGTCCGGGTCGACAAATGACTGCGTGCTCAGGAAATCCACGGCCGCACTGATGTCGTCCGAATAGATTTCCGGCGCCACCAGGTGTCGCGGTGCGCCGCCACTCTCGCCCCAGAAGGAAAGATCGATCGCTAGCGTGACGAAGCCCTGCTCGGCCAGCTTCTGCGCGTAGAGCAGGGAACTCTGCTCCTTCACTGCGCCCATCGGGTGGCCAACGACCACTGCGGGGGCGCGGCTGCCGTCGGGCAGGCCTTGAGGGCGGTAAAGCGTACCCACCACCTCCATCTGGTACTGGTTGTGGAAGCTCACACGCTCCCCCTTGACCGTTGGGCTGCGGTAGAAGTTGTCGGCTCCAAGGGGCGGGGCCGGCACCGATGCGTCAGCGGCCATGGCCGAAGCTGGAACGTAGAGGCTGGCGAGCAGCGCCAACAGCAGCGTGGTGCGTTTCACGGGCGTATGGCCTCGCTTGGGGACTCAGGTCGCCACGATAGGCCCCAGCCCCTATATCGATAAGCCGGTTGAAAGTTGATGCATTACTGAGTTGTGCTCACAATTGACCCATGAGCACCGTGAAGACCCATGATCTGCAAGCGTTCCTGATAGTGGCGCAGGAGCAGAGTTTCACCAAGGCGGCCGTTCGTCTTGGGGTAACGCCCTCTGCGCTGAGCCATTCGATGCGTCTGCTGGAAGAGCGCCTCGGAATTCGCCTGCTCGCGCGGACCACGCGCAATGTCTCTCCCACTGAAGCGGGCGAGCGCCTGATGCGCTCAATCGCACCACACTTCGAGGCCATCGGTGCCAGCGTGGAGGCTCTGGGTGACCTGCGCGACCGCCCAGCTGGAACGCTACGAATCTCCTGCACGGATGATTCCATGGAGACCATCATCCGTCCGCGGCTTGCCGGATTCCTGGACGAGTACCCGGACATTACGCTTGAGTTCTACGTGGATTACGGCTTTACCAATGTGGTGGAGCAGCGCTTCGATGCGGGCATCCGGCTAGGAGAGGCACTGAGCAAGGACATGGTTGCTGTCAGGGTTGGCCCCGATTGGCGTCTGGTCGTGGTGGGCTCACCCGACTACTTCGAGAAGTATCCGAAACCGAAGAAGCCCGCCGACATTACGCACCACCGCTGCATCCACATCCGACATCGCCCAAACGGTGCCATCTATGCGTGGGAGTTCGAAGAGAAGGGCAAGGAATTCACCGTGCGCGGCGACGGGCCGTTGGTCTTCAACAGCATGACCCACGTTATCAATGCCGCACTGGATGGCTTGGGCTTGGCATATGCACCGGAACCGCTGGTGGCCGAGCACATCGCGCAAGGCAGGTTGGTGGCGGTGCTGGACAGGTGGTGCGTCCCCTTCCCCGGCTATCACCTTTACTACCCGAACCGTCGGCAGCCGTCGCCCGCGTTTGCGGCACTGGTTGCGTGGTGGAAGCTGGATAGGTGATGTGGATGCCGATGCCGGGTGAGGTCTTAATTCTCCTTTGTGCCCTGTATCGGCTGGAAACGGACACCAGCCCAACCCTCGATAGATCTTCCTAATCCCACAGCCGGGCGGCAGCTTCCCTACCCCATTTGCTAGCCATTGAACGCTATCGACCAAGCGCGGGCGTTCAATTCTGGAATCAACATGACCAGCGAAAATGGTCTCGCTTGAGTGAATTTTCAGGCCACGCCACCGTGTACCCAATTTTCAGCTAACACTCTCCGGAGAGCTTTGTGTGACGCCTCATCAAGTTACGCACGCACCCTCCCGTCTCGTTGTTCGCGGGAGCATTGCCTTGGCCACCGAAGCCCATAGTTCACCAGGCTCAATTGTAGCCGCTCGGGTTCCAGAACATCCCCGACGATCGCTTCCTGCAACTGCGCCGCCAAGCGATGCAGTTCGTGGAAGCTCGGTCACGACAGGGATATCAGTTCGTCGATCAGCGTGAGGGCGCCGCTTTGCATATCTACTGCCGCGACGTTCCGGTGCTTTGGCTGGAGAGGCACCCGAATTATCTGCTGTTGCGGGTATCACTGGATGCCCGGCAGCGGGCGCCGGCCGTTGTGCAGTTGCGGGCGCTTCTTCAATGGCAGATGGAACCTTTGGGCGTTCTGCAGCAGGCGCTGGCCGGAGTGCCTGAGCCTGTTCTGATCGAGCGGGCGCTGCGGGTTGTTGCTGCTGAGGTGCCTGATGGGGCGCGATGTGGCCCGCAGTAGCCGAACGTGGCTCGGCTCTACAGGGACGTTGGTTGCGAGGGTTCGGGTTCGTGGATGGAGCCTTCAAGCAGGGCGACGTAGGTATCCAGGCGCGAACGCAGCCCGATCAATAGCCATCCTGTGAGGTATAGCAGTACCAGGGCGTAGATGATGAATGCACCCAGCGCGCCGACATCAAAGGCGCTGCTCCAGTCACCCCATCTCCATTGGCGGAACTGCAGATAGAGGGCAATCAAGAGTGGGAATGGCCCAAGGCGCTGCAGCCCTCCGTACATTAATCCCATGCGCTCGATCATGCTGGATCGCAGGTGACTGACATACTTGAGGCGGCGCTCACGCTCGACCCTGGGAAACTTCCGAAGCTCGGCGATCACCGCTTGCCACTGAGTAAATTCGCCATCCATTTCCTGCGCGTGCGACAGCCGTGGCTGTACGAACTGCCAGATTCCGCGGCGGGCTGCGAGAAACCCGCCGATGACAAAACCTCCGATCTCCACCGCCAGGCAGACCCTGACCAAAAGCAGTGCAGCGGCAAGCGGAAGCCATCGATCAGGCAGCTGGCTACCAAGAATGCCGATGGCGGCCGCCAGTGCGCCCACCCGAAACGCCCACGTCTCCACCCTGCCCGCCTTCGGGTAGATGCTGTGCTCAACCAGTCCCTGCACCCGCTGATAGAGCCAGTGGAATGTCAGTTCCTGCGAATCGGTCGTTGCCGGCGGATCGACTCCGCCCCCTGCCTGCATGTCCATTGCACCCCTGCCCCGGCCGGCGCAAATGCCGGCCGCCCCATCGTACCTGAGCGCGCTTCGGAAGGCGCCTCGGCGGGAATCACATACCCAGCTCCGACAACCCCGGATGATCGTCCGGGCGACGCCCCAGCGGCCAATGGAACTTGCGGTCGCTCTCCTTGATCGGCATGTCGTTGATACACGAGAAGCGGCGCTGCATCAGGCCATCCTCTCCGAATTCCCAGTTTTCGTTGCCATAGGAACGGAACCAGTTGCCGGAGTCGTCGTGCCATTCGTACGCGTAGCGGACCGCAATGCGGTTTTCGGTAAAGGCCCAGAGCTCCTTGATCAGGCGGTACTCGAGCTCCTTGTTCCATTTGCGTGCCAGGAACTGCCGGGCCTCTTCCCGGCCGTTGGTGAACTCGGCGCGGTTACGCCACTGGGTGTCGAGCGAATAGGCAAGCGACACCTTGTCGGCATCGCGGGAATTCCAGCCATCCTCGGCAAGGCGCACCTTCTGCGTGGCCGATTCGAGGGTGAACGGAGGAAGCGGCGGACGGGGTTGTTCAGCGGACACGGGGAGACCTCCAATCGAAATGGACAGACGGTTTGCTTCAAAGGATCTGGCGTACCCAGGCGCTAACGCTTGGCCTGTTCCAACAACAGCTTCGCGACATCCTTCGCGGTGTCTGCGGCGCCGTAATCACCCATCACGCGCGACAGGGTAATGGCGCCTTCCATCAGGACCAGCAGCTGACGGGCCAGTACCGCCGGCTGCTCCACATCCAGTTGTCCGGTAAGTTCCAATGTGTAATCGAGCAGCTTCTGCTTGTGATCACGCGCGACCTGCCGGATCGGATCGGCCGGGTCGCCGACCTCGCCTGCGGTGTTGATGAACGCACACCCGCGATAGCCCTCGGACTGGAACCAGTTATTGAGCACGGTGAACATGCCGAGGATGCGTGCTTCCGGGGTGTCGGCCTTGTCGCACTCCTGCCGGAACCAGGCCAGCCAGCGCACATCGCGCGCCCTCAGCGCAGCAGCGGCCACGTCGTCCTTGTTCTCGAAGTGGCGGTAAATGCTCTTCCGCGCCACGCCCGAGGTCTTCACCAGCAGGTCCATGCCCGTGGCGTGGATCCCGTTCTGGTAGATCAGCGCCTCGGCCGTGGCCAGGATCTTCTGATGGGTATCGGTGGTGACCTTGCTCATGGCTGCAAGGTAGAACGGACGTTCTACCTTGTCAACAGGCGATCGCCAGCGATTCGTACGCGCACATCCGTGCAAGACGATCTATCAAGAAATCCGGACAGTTCATCACCCGGATGCCTGATCACAGGCGCAAAGTACGTCTCACCACCCACCCATGAGAGTTCCCGCATGAACACCTTCGCCCGCTCCCTGGCTATTGCCACCCTCGCCCTCTCGGTCCAGGCCGGCCTGTCCGCGCAGGCCGCCGAACCGGCCAAGCCGGCTCCGGTCACCGCCATCGCGCGCACCGCCAGCTACATCACCACCGCCGATGGCGTGCAGCTGTACTACAAGGACTGGGGCCCGAAAGACGGCCCGGTGGTGACCTTCAGTCACGGCTGGCCGTTGAACTCGGACAGCTGGGAGTCGCAGATGATCTTCCTGGCCAACCACGGCTACCGCGTCATCGCGCATGACCGTCGCGGCCACGGCCGTTCCAGCCAGCCGTGGGACGGCAACGACATGGATCACTACGCCGATGACCTGGCCACGGTGATCAATACGCTGGACCTGCACGATGTGACCTTGGTGGGCTTCTCCACCGGTGGCGGCGAAGTGGCGCGCTACATCGGCCGGCATGGCACCGGGCGGGTGAAGAAGGCCGTGCTGATCAGCTCGGTGCCGCCGTTCATGCTGAAGACCGCCGACAACCCGAACGGCCTGCAGATCGAAGTGTTCGATGGCATCCGCAAGGCACAGATGGAGAACCGCGCACAGCTGTACAAGGACATTCCGTCGGGCCCGTTCTATGGCTTCAACCGCCCGGGCGCGAAGGTGTCGCAGGGGCTGATCGATGCGTGGTGGGCGCAGGGCATGCAGGGCGGCCACAAGAACACCTACGATTCGATCGGCGCGTTCTCGGCCACCGATTTCCGCGCCGACCTGAAGAAGTTCGATGTTCCTACCCTGGTGATCCACGGTGACGACGATCAGATCGTGCCGATCGATATCTCGGGCCGCCAGTCGGCAAAGCTGATCAAGGGCGCAAAGCTGATTGTCTACCCGGGTGCGCCGCACGGCCTGACCGACACCCACAAGGACAAGGTCAACCAGGATCTGCTGGCGTTCCTGCAGGATAAGTGAGCCGCCGGGGGCTCCGGCAATGCGCCGGAGCCCGCTTTCTGTTGAAAGGCGCGGCCTGGACACTGCAAGTCGAGCGCAGGAAATCGATAGCCGAGCATGACTCGGCTCTACACAAGCGCCAACTCCCTGGCCAGGAACGGTGCCGTCCTGCTGCTCTTGGCGCGGGCCACCTGATGCGGCGCCCCGGACGCCACGATGGTGCCGCCCGCGCTGCCTGCGCCAGGCCCTACATCAATCACCCAGTCCGCCTGTGCGACAGACCGCATGTCGTGCTCGATCATTACCACCGTGTTGCCTGCGTCCACCAGCCGCTGAAGCTGCACCAGCAACCTGTCCGCGTCTGCTGCATGCAGGCCGGTGGTGGGTTCATCCAGCACGTACAGCGAGCGCCCGCGCTGGCTGCGCTGCAGCTCTGTGGCCAGTTTGATGCGTTGCGCCTCGCCACCTGAAAGTTCCGTGGCTGGCTGGCCCAGCCGCAGGTAGCCCAGGCCGATCTCCTGCAGCAGCTGCAGCGGGCGGGCGATGGCCGCTTCTTCGGCGAAGAACGCATGGGCCTGGTCCACCGTCATCTGCAGGACCTCGGCGATGTTGCGGCCGTTCCACAGCACCTTCAGCGTGGCTTGGTTGTAGCGGGCGCCATGGCAGGTCGGGCATGGCGCATAGACGCTGGGCATGAACAGCAGTTCGACGCTGACGAAGCCCTCGCCTTCGCAGGTCTCGCATCGCCCCTTGGCCACGTTGAATGAAAAGCGGCCCGCGTCGAAACGGCGGCGGCGCGCGTCGGGTGTCGCGGCAAACAGCTTGCGCACATGGTCGAACAGGCCCGTGTAGGTAGCCAGGTTGGAGCGTGGCGTGCGGCCGATGGGCCTCTGGTCTACCTGTACCACGCGCTGGATGGCGTCCACGTCGCCGGCCAGCTGGCCGCGCGTGGCTTCGATCACGGTGGGTCCATCCATGGGCGCGCTGTCGGCGCTGTCATCTACCGTCTCGTGCCCCAGGTGGAGCAGCATCAGCTCGGGCAGCGCCTGCGCCATCAGGCTGGATTTGCCCGATCCGGAAATGCCGGTCACTGCGGTCAGCAACCCCAACGGCACCTGCGCATCCACGCCGTGCAGGTTGTGGCGGTAGATGCCTTTCAGCTCCAGCCAGCTGTTGGCACTGCGCTGCCGGCTGGCCGGCGCAGGCACCCGGTCGAACAGGTACTGCGCCGTGCGCGAATGCTGAACGTCGCGCAGGCCGTCAGGCTCGCCACTGTAGAGAACGCGCCCGCCATGTTCCCCTGCCTGCGGGCCCACATCCACCAGCCACTGCGCGCGGCGCATCAGCTCCAGATCATGTTCAACAACGAACACCGAGTTGCCGCCGTCGCGCAGCCGTTCCAGTGCGTCGTACAGCGCCTGGCTGTCGGCCGGATGCAGGCCTGCCGAGGGTTCGTCGAGCACGTACAGCACGCCGAACAGCAACGCGCTGAGCTGCGTGGCCAGGCGCAGGCGCTGCAGCTCGCCGGCCGACAGCGTGGGCGTGGCGCGATCCAGCGAGAGATAGCCCAGGCCGAGCCCGCGAAGTTGTCGTACCCGCGCCATGACCCCGGCCGCCAGCCGTTGTGCCGCCAGGCGCTTTTCCTCTGACAGGGCCGAAGTCAGGCGTACGTCGGGGGCGCCCTCGTGGGTCGCGCGGCCACTTGCTGCCCGCTTGGCGCGATCGCCGCGCGTTGCACGCCTGCTGGTACGCGCGCCGTGGCTGTGTGCACTGAAGTCGCCCTGCGCGATGGGCTCGAGCAACGCTGCCAGCTGATCCAGCGGCAGCCGCATGAACTCGCCGATGTCCACGCCGGCGAAGGTGACCGAAAGCGCTTCCGGCTTCAGGCGCTTTCCGTGGCAGGCGGGGCACAGCCGGCCCTCCATGTAGCGGGAAACACGCTTGCGCATCAGCGCGCTCTGGGTGTTGGCAAAGGTGTGCAGCACGTAGCGGCGTGCCCCGGTGTACGTGCCCATGTAGCTGGGCTCCAGCTTGCGCTTGAGCGCGGCGCGGGTCTCGGCGGGCGTGAAGCCGGCATAGACCGGCACGGTCGGGGTTTCCTCGGTGAACAGGATCCAGTCCCGGTCCTTCTTCGGCAGCTTCTTCCACGGCACATCGATGTCATAGCCCAGCGTGACCAGGATGTCGCGCAGGTTCTGGCCATGCCAGGCCGGTGGCCAGGAGGCGATGGCGCGCTCGCGGATGCTCAGCGATGGGTCCGGCACCATCAGCGCTTCGGTCACTTCATAGACGTGCCCCAGACCGTGGCAGGTGCTGCAGGCACCCTGCGGAGTGTTGGGCGAGAAGTCTTCGGCGTACAGCATGGGCTGGTGGGCCGGGTACGCGCCTGCACGCGAATACATCATGCGCACCAGGCTGGACAGCGTGGTCACGCTGCCCACCGATGAACGTGCATTGCTGGCACCGCGCTGCTGCTGCAGGGCGACCGCCGGCGGCAGGCCGTCGATGGCGTCCACGTCCGGCACGCCCGCCTGGTCGATCAGGCGGCGCGCATACGGTGCGACGGATTCGAAGTAGCGCCGCTGCGCCTCGGCGAAGACCGTGCCGAAGGCCAACGAGGACTTGCCGGACCCCGATACGCCGGAGAACACCACCAGCGCATTGCGTGGAATGGAGACATCGACATTCTTCAGGTTGTGCTCGCGCGCACCGCGGACCTCGATGCAGCCGCTGGCTGCGGCAGCACATGACGACTCGCCAAAGGGGGTGTTGGACATCTCAGCATTCCTGCATTCGGTGGGCGGATCGCGCATGGTGCGCCCGAGCGGCCATTGTCGCCGGTGCGGAGTGAATGGCGCGAGGGCGCCGGAGGCGGGATGCTGTCTTCACCTCCCCTTCGTACGGCGTTGCCCAGCCACGCGCTAGCGTGGAGAGCCCACACACCGGAGGCTGCCATGCACCCCGACGTACTCGGCTGGGCCGCCACGGCGGTACTGATGGCAACCTTGATCCGGCAGATGGTTAAGCAGTGGCAGTCGTCCAACCCGGAAGCCGTGTCCAGGTGGCTGTTCGCAGGCCAGATGACTGCATCTGCGCTGTTCACGGTCTACAGCGCGATGCTCGGCAGCGTGGTCTTCGTGGTGACCAATGCAATGCTGCTGTTGACGGCGGTCGTGGGCCAGGTGCTGGCGTGGCGTCGCCGTGGCCGCCCCCGGGGGCCCCCACCCTGCTGATTGTTAACGCGCGTTGCCTGAAGGATTGACGCCACGTTGCCCCGCCCTTGATGGGGCCGCTCACCGCGCATTCCTATGCTGGGCCCGCCACCTGCGAGGTGGTGATCAACCTGGAGATGTACCATGCAACGCGACCAGAAAGACCTTCCCCATCCGGACACGGAGGCGCAGCGCCCCGAGCCTGTCAGTCCGCTGCAGGCAAAGCTGCACAACCACCGCAATCATGACGAAGCGCTGCAGGAAACCTTCCCCGCCAGCGACCCGATCTCTCCCTTCGTCGCTGCACCCACGCCGGACGAGCAGGCCAAGCGCCTTGGGGAGCGGGTCAGGCTGCCAGACCGCCGAACGGATGAGGAGGCCGGCGGAGGTGACCAGTGATCCGGCGCGGTTTCGCCCGTGTCGCGGCCGCGACGGCGCGATGGTCCGGCAGCCTGGGGGCATTCGTCGCAGCGCTGGGGGTGATCATCACCTGGGCTGCCAGCGGGCCGGCTTTCCACTTCAATGACACGTGGCAGCTGGTGGTGAATACGGGAACGACCATCGTGACCTTCCTGATGGTGTTCCTGATCCAGCATACGCAGAACGCCGATACCGCAGCGCTGCACATCAAACTGGATGAACTGATCCGTGTCAGCAAGGACGCAAACCAGGAGCTGTTGAACCTGGAGTCGATGGAGCCGGCCCACCTTGAAGAGATACGCCAGCGTTACGAGGCACTGGCGAAGACCGCTGCAGACATCAAGTCCAAGAAGGAGCGCTGCATGCCCTGCGATGCGGACGCGGCCGCCGAGGCCTGAGGTCGCTGTTCCGGCCGCTGCCTGCGCCTATAACTGTTCTGGGCTGAGGCCCTGCCTGGCAGGGCCTTCCAGCAGCGCTCCGGTGGCGGAAAAGCGGCTGCCGTGGCAAGGGCAATCCCATGTGCGCTCATGGCCATTCCATTGAACAACGCACTTCAGGTGCGGGCAGAGCGCCGACATCGTGTGCAGGCGTCCTCCCTCGTCGCGGTAGACCGCAGTCCGCTTTCCATCGACGTCCAGCAATGCGCCGCAGCCACGGGCCAGCTCGGTGGGTGAGTGCGACGGCGCAGCAGCAAGGCGATCTCCCACCATGTGCCGCGCAACCGTGCCATTGGTACGGGCCCAGCCGGCCGCCGAGCGCACCGGTGTGAAGCGCATGGGGCTGAGCAGCTGCTCGATCTCGCTGGTCGTGCCGATGATTCCCTCGGTGATCGCACGCGCGGCCACGCCCGCCCAGGTCAAGCCGTCCGGCCCATAGCCGGTAGCCAGCCACACATTGTCGTGCGCGCTGCTGCCGATGTAGGGCAGCTGGTCGGCTGCACGGAACTGCTGCGCGGACCAGCACAGCGGCTCGCCCTGCACGGTGAAATTGCGATGCGCATCGGCGACCAGATGCTGGGCTGGATCCATGGGCGGCGTTTCGCCGGTGCGGTGGGTCTCGCCGACCAGCACCAGCCAGTCACGGCCGTCAGTGCCGCGCACCCCGCGCAGCGAGCGGTGCCGATCGGCGATCCAATGAATGCCTGCCGCGGGCGGCGTGGCAACCGGTACCGCCACGCCGTATTCGCGGTAGACCTCCATCTCGGCCTGCACCAGGTTGAAACCGGCTGGCGAATGGGTGGCCAGCACGAAGTGCCTGGCGTGGATGCGGGCTCCGTCGGCCGTCGCAACCCCGGCGGATGCCTCGATGCTGTTGATCCGGGTCCAGTCGTGGATGCGCACCCGGCCCGCCAGATGTCGCGCCAGCTCAATGCAGAACGCCGCCGGATCCAATTGCGCCTGATCGGCAACGCGGAAGGCGTGGCCCAATGCGAACGGCAGCCCGGACTGGTGGTGTTCGCATTGCAGGCCGACGCGCTGATAGGCCTGCAGCTCACGCTCGAATCGCGCAGTGACCTCACGGGTGCGCTCCTGCATGCCGTACTGCATCGCCACGCGTTCGAAGCCACAGCGCAGATCGTAGCGATGAACCAGTGTTTCGATGGACCGCAGCGCCTGCTGCCGCCACTGCACGATGCGACGGGCCGTGTCACCGCCCCAACGCGCGATCAGGTCTGCCAGCCGGGAAACCGGCGCGTAAAGATTGCCCGTGGACATCACCGTATTGCGCCCGCCGATGGGCCCCGCATCGACCACCAGCACATCCAGGCCGCTATCGGCCAGGCGGGCCGCTGTCAGCAGGCCGGTCATGCCAGCACCAACTACCAGCACGTCCGCCTGCGTGGTTCCGGCAAGTGGGCGGAAGCTGTTCGATTCGGCATCACGGGACCAGAGGCTGGCGCGCGGTAACGGGTCGGCCATGAATACACCCTTGCAGAGTCAGCTGGAAGCCTTCCCTGATACGCCGTTGGGGGTGAAACAGCAGTGGTGCGTCCGTGCAGAAAATGCTCACACGCGTAGCAGCAGCGATGCCGATCAAGGGCGGGTGAACATCGCGTGGGCGATACGCCTGCGCCCGCTGTGCGGGCGACGACGCCTCCCTTGCAGTGCGGTCGCTAGCGTGCCTGGAAGGAGGAACCCGCTGTGAGCACGCCCCTGGAGATCGACCTGATGATCGCGCAGCTGGAGGAAATGCTGCCGGAATGGGCGGCGTTCTACCCCGAGCCGCAGTTCATCCAAATGCTCGCCGAGGCGCTGGACTTCATTGCTGCCAGTGCCGACTCCGATGCCCGGATGTATTGCGTGATGCGCACCGGGCACCTCAACGTGTGCAGCGGAGAGATCCCGTGGGCGGCGCGCCATGGAGGTGGTTAAGCCAGTACGTCAGGCCGCGATGGCATAGGGTTCGACCAGCCTGGCCAGGATATCCATCGCCGTCTCAGCGTCGGCCTGGCCGTCGCTGTGCTGCACAAACCCCAGCCAGTCTGCGCAGGCCAGGCGTCTCAACGCCGCCGGCTGCGTCGGGAGCCAGCGCATCGGCCAGAACGGGAGACGCCGGTTGCCTACCCTGCCGCGCTGCAACTCGATCAGTCCCGTGTGGCTGGTAGCACCGAGCACCCGTGAGTACGCCACGCTCAAGCCGTCCTCGGGCCCCTCCAGGTACTGCAGGAAGCGGGCGCCGTCGAACAGTAGGACACCGGTGACGCCGGCATTCCGGTTGAAGCGGGCGGCGTCGTCCACCAGTTCGTCCAGCTTCACGCTGCCCAGACCCAGCGGGTCGCCCGCAACGGCTGGGGCCGCTTCACTCACGTATGCGACTGCCCTGATCGGCATTGGCTGCTCCTGTAGCGAATCCCCCCAGATCCCGTGTCGAGAGCATAGGCCAACCGCGCCGCCGGTATGTTCCGACGCTGTGTATTTTGTGGATCAGTTGGGTTCGGACAGACAGACGGTACGCAGAGCGCGCCCGGGCTACCCGTCTGCCTGCGCCCATCGCGCAAGATTCTGTTTCACTTTGTCGATGCCGGCCCACGGGTCCCTGCGGCGCCGTTTGAGCTTTGCTGGCACATCCCTGATCGTGAACGCGTCGGCGCGCTTGAGTTTGGACAGATCCCCCCATGCAATCGGCAGCGCCACCGGTGCCCCCGGCCTGGCCCGCAACGAGTAGGATGCGACCGCCGTTGCTCCGCGCCCGTTTCGCAGATAGTCAACGAAGATCCGCTTGTTGCGCAGGCTTTTGGTGGCTGTTGCCAGGAACCGCTGCGGCTCGGATTGCGCCAGGGCTTCGGCGAAACCCTTCGCAAAGCGCTTGGTCAGATCCCAATCACATCCCGGATTGAGCGGCACGACCGCGTGCAGGCCCTTGCCGCCGGATACACGCAGGAATGACTCCAGCTCCAGCTGCGCCAGCAGTTTGCGGATGTCGGTGGCCGCTTTCTTGACCTCGGCAAAGGGCACGTCCGGTCCTGGATCCAGATCGAACACCACCCGGTCGGCCTGCTCGGGCGCTTCGGCGTGGCTGCCCCACGGATGGAATTCCAATGCGTTGAACTGCACCAGTTCGAGCAGGCTGGCCGGGTCGCGCACGACCAGGTAATGGGCATTGATGCCGCTTTCTTCCTTCAGCCTTGCCGCGTCGAC
Organism: Stenotrophomonas sp. YJH_SMC_122; assembly: GCF_059369535.1. NCBI lineage: Bacteria > Pseudomonadati > Pseudomonadota > Gammaproteobacteria > Lysobacterales > Lysobacteraceae > Stenotrophomonas > Stenotrophomonas sp. YJH_SMC_122. The sequence goes on from NZ_JCAFST010000005.1 coordinate 139,971, forward strand.
CAGTTCCAGTCCGGCCGTATGGTGTTTCTGGAAGAAGCAGGGTTTTGCGGTGCCACTGGGGCATCGGATGATCGACAGCGGGCGATCAATCACCTCGGGCAGGAGATGATCCATCACTGCCGTGTAGTAATCCCACACGTCCTGCTTGGTGTAACCGTCGCCGGGAAACAGGATCTTGCCCGGAGACGACAGCGACGGCGGCACGCGATCCGCCGCCGGTGCCTTCCTGGTCCTGCGCGCAGGTCGCGAGGGTGCCGGTGCGCGCGCCGCCGCCGGGGACGTTCCAGCGCGATCGGAATCGGCAAGGTCGGCGATATCCTTGTCGGCCCGCACCGCTTTCAGCGACGCCTGGCGCAACAGCTTCTGCCCGCCGATCCCGCGATAGAAGACCTCGACCACGAAACGCGGTTCGAACCAGGTCGCAGCACGCAGGTCGGTGTCCTGTGTGGGCACGTAGGCGGTCGGCTTGCGGCCGCCACCGCCCTTGATGCGCTTGCTGATGTCGCCGATCAGTTCGTCCGAGAACCCAGAGCCGACGCGGCCGGCGTAGAGCCAGCCATGCTTCGCATCCGGCCGGGCCAGCAGCAGCGAGCCGAAGCCGGTGCGGCTGCCCTTGGGTGCGGTATATCCGACCACCGCGAACTCGTCGCTGGCCAGTTGCTTGGTCTTGCGCCAATCCTCGCTGCGGCCGCTGTGGTAGCTGCGGTCGGCGCGCTTGGAGATGATGCCCTCGAAATGCTGCTCGCCGGCCACGCGATAGGCTTCATCGCCATCACCTTGCACATGCGAACTGAACGCCAATGGGCTGCCCTGCCCTTCCAGCACGGACTGCAACAGGGCCTTGCGCTCCAGCAGGGGCGCATCAGCGACATCCACACCATCAAGATGCAGCAGATCGAACAGTGCATACGTCAGCACGCCTTGGCGCTCGCCGGAGAGCGTGGCCTGCAGCAGGTTGAAGTCCTCCTTGGTGCCGGCGCCGGCGATGAGCTCGCCGTCCAGTGCGGCTGAAGTGAGGCCCAGCGCCGCCACCGCGTCACGTATCTCGGGGATCTTGCCGGTCCACTCCAGTGCATTCCTGGACCAGAGCTGCACATTGCCCTCGGCGACCGTGGCAAGGATGCGGTACCCGTCCCATTTGATCTCATGGACCCACTGCTCGCCCTGGGGCGGCGCGTCTCCCAGCTTGGCCAACTGCGGTTCGAATGGACCGGACGGCGCTGCGCCCTTTCTTGCCCTGCTGAGCGCCAGGGCCTTCTTCGCCCAGTTCTTTGGCCGGGTGCGCCTGGCAGGTACTGTGGCGAGCCTCTTCTTTGCAGTCTTGCCGGCACCCGACCGCTTCAGATCCTCCGGAGGGGGTTCAGCGACATCCGCCAGCAGATCGTCCGCCTCGATATCGCCGGCAAATTCGTCGTCGTCCTTGAACAGCAGCCACTGCGGCTGGCGCGCCGGCTTCCCGGAGCGGACCAGATGCCATCCGCCCTTCAGTTTGGCGCCGAACAGCTCGAAGCGCAGATGACCCTTGGCAAGCTGTGCTTCCGGGTCGCCCTGCGTGGCCCATACACCGTGGTCGAACTGGGCAACATGGCCACCGCCGTACTGGCCCTTGGGGATCTCGCCTTCGAAGGTCGCGTAGTCGACAGGATGATCCTCCACCTCCACCGCCATGCGCTTGACCTTCGGGTCGTAACTGGGCCCTTTGGGCACGGCCCAGCTCTTCAGCGCGTCCCCGACCTGCAGGCGGAAGTCGTAGTGCCTGCGGCTGGCATGGTGCAACTGCACCACGAAGATGGCGCGTTGGCCTTTTGGTAGCGCCTTGCCCGGCTCGGGCTCCTGGGTCTGGTCAAAACGACGCTTGCGGCGGTACTCGACCAGGGACATGGGCAACTCCGCGCTACTTTCCCAGATGCTTGCGGACCGCAACGGCGGTGGGGCCGACCGCCGCGACAGCGGCACGAAGTTCTGCGGCGGACACGCCCAGCGTCGCGGTCCAGTACTGCAACTCGTAATCTTCGTTGACGTTGATACGATCCCGGTCCGGGCTGCCGGTGTTCTTCTTGTCATCGCTCATGGGAGTCTCCACGGGTGATCGGGCGTGAAGTGACCGTACCGGCCGGTGCATGGGTACGAAGCGATGCCATTGTGAAGCCATGGCGAAGACCTGGATGCATCGGCGGCAACAGATGCCGACAGATTCCGCATCGTGAAGACAGCGCGCAGAGTTCGGGTGGACGTTCCCATGCCGCCTTCACCTGGCCCCTGCCCGATCGCAACCGGGCAGGACCTACGCTGCGCACTCCACTCACTGCGGAGCCCAGTATGGCTATCAAGACGGCGGAAGACCTGTTCATCCACGAACTCTCGGACATCTACAGCGCCGAGAAGCAGCTGACCAAGGCCCTCCCACGCCTGGCCCGTGCGGCCGAGAACCCGGACCTGGCCATGGCCTTTGAGACGCACCTGGAAGAAACCCAGGGCCAGATCGAGCGCATCGACCAGGTGGTGGAGATCCTGGGCATTCGCCTGAAGCGCATCAAATGTGCGGCGATGGAGGGCCTGGTGGAAGAAGGCAAGGAAGTGATCGACAGCATCGACAAGGGGCCGGTGCGCGATGCGGCCCTGATCGGCGGCGCGCAGAAGGTCGAGCACTACGAGATTGCGTCCTACGGCACCATCGCCGCGCTGGCCAAGCAGCTGGGCTACAAGGACGCCCTGCCGCTGCTGCTGGAGACGCTGGAGGAAGAGAAGGCCACCGACGAGAAGCTGACCCTGCTGGCCAAGGGCGGCGGCAACGCCAAGGCTGCACAGGCCGCGTGATCGGCGCGCCGCGGAATACGGCTGCCACGGACGGCAGCCTCAGGTCCCGTACAGTACCTGATCATTGGGACAGAAGAACGTGCGTCGCCGCGTCGTCCCCAGATAGAGCTTGCTGATCGGGCCACCACACAGGGGACAGACCTTTTTCGTGTGCACCTGCCAATGCTTCTTCAGCTCGAAGCGGCGCTTCCACTCCAGGAAATCGAAGCTGTAGGCGCGAGCCTGCTCGATCAAGGCGGTAAGCCTGCGTGGCGGCAGGTCGCCAAGCCGGGAGGCGGGATGCACGCCTATCCGGAACAGCACCTCGTTCTTGATGATGTTGCCCACGCCGGCGAAGACGGTCTGGTCCAGGAGCGCATCACAGACCATGACGTCCGGCAGGGCCTTCAGCTTGCGCCGGGCCAGCTTCGGATCCCAGGCATCGTTCATCACGTCCGCGCGCCAATCGTAGACATCGTCCAACGGCTCATCGATCAGCCGCACGGAGCACGCATAGAAGTTCAGCTCGCCATTGTCGAACATCAGGGATACACGCGGCGGGGCTGGCTTCCTTTCATCGATGCGCCAGCTGCCGAACATCATCAGATGGATGCGCAGCGTGTGGCGGCTGAACTCCAGCAGGAAGTGCTTGCCCAACTGCGGACCGCCTTGACCCTGCGGCCCTGCAGCGGTGACAGGTCGATGCGGCTGTTACCGGACACGGTGCGGACCACGTGCCCCTTGAAATGGCTTGCGGCTTCGCGCAACAGCACGATGGAAGGGCCTTCAGGCATGTGCGTTCTCCGACAGCAGCGCCTGCAGGCGCAGGGCGTTGCGGGTGGCATGGCCCAGTGCGGTATTGTCCAGTACGAACCAGGCGGGTCGTTGCGCGTCGGATTCGCGCCGCAGCCGTTCCGCGAGCCCGGCCAGGGCCTGTTCACTGTACGCACTGCGATAGATCTGCGGTTGGCCGTGCCAGCGCCAGTAGCTCCACGTGCGGTCACCGCCGGGGATCGCTGCCGCCGGCACACGTGCCGGATCCGCGGCGACCCGTGCAACGCCATGCGCGCTCAACAGCGCATCGACCTCCGGCGTGAACCAACTCGGGTTGCGCGGCTCGCACGCTAGGTCGGCTCGCGTGCGTGCGCGCAGGCCCCGCAGGAAGGTTTCGGTCGTGATCGTGTCGTACACCAGGCTGGGCGGCAACTGCAGCAGCAACGGACCGAGCTTTCCGCCCAGCGCCAGCACGCCTTCAAGGAACTGTTCGAGCGGTTGCATTGCATCGCGCAGCCGACGCTCATGGCTGATCTCGCGCGGGAGTTTCACCGCGAACCGGAAGCCCTCCGGAACGCTCGCGGCCCATCGCGCGTAAGTCCTGGGCTGGTGCGGTCGATAGAAGGACGAGTTGATCTCCACCATCGACAGGCGTGTGGCATAGCGCTGCAGCAGGCTTTCGCCCGCGCCGAACGCTTCCTGATCCGCCCGCGGCAGCGACCATCCCGCACAACCGACGCGTGGTGGGACGGGCGCAACCGGGGCGGCTGTGTCCTTCATCGTGCCAGCTGCCCGTCCAGTTCCGTGATGCTGGCCGCAGCTGCCTCCGTGTGCGACTGCGAGACCGATAGCAGTCGATCCAGGGCACTGGTGCCCGACTGCAGCGCCGACGCGCTGCGCACGAAGCCGGTCCAGTCGGAGATGGCGATCTTTCCGAGCGCCAGCTCGTCCACCCGCACGCTGCGCATCCGCCAGTGCGGAAACTGTCGACGCCCCACCCTGCCCCGGTTCAGCTCGACGATTCCACTGTGGCTGCTGGCGGCCAGAACGCGCGTGTAAGCGGCCTTGATTCCTGCCTCCGGGCCTTCCAGGTACTGCAGGAAGCGCGAGCCATCGAACAGCAGTGTGCCGGTGACATCGACGGATTCGTTGAACTGCACCGCCTCCGCCACAAGCTGCTGCAGCCGTTGTTCCGTCAGGTTGCGGGAGGCTTCACTTACGTAGGCAATTGCTCGAAAAGGCATGGCACCACCGGTTGTTGCAGACCGCTCTACCTTAGCCACACGGATCGTACGCGCGGTGAGATCGGTGTGGAGGCTGCGTCGAACTGTGGCGTAGCCCTTCCGCATCGCGTTGACGCGCGGTTGGGTTGTGGAAGACGTGCCTGCCGATGCGCACACGCGTTCACGATGGTTCGTAGAGGCAGGATGAGGAATCGCGGGCTTCCGGATGACGCCACGTTGGCAGGCATGCCACCGCCGTCTAGCGTCGGATCTGGAAGATGGTCGCTGCCGCCAATCGGGCGGCTGAACCCAAGGAGACTTTCCATGGCCAACCAGAACCAGAACCAGGGCAACAGCAACCGCGGTTTCGCTTCGATGGACGAGGACAAGCAGCGCGAGATCGCCGCCAAGGGTGGACGTGCCGCGCACGAGTCAGGCAACGCCCATGAATTCAGCTCGGAAGAAGCACGCGAAGCCGGCCGCAAGGGCGGCGAAGCAGTGAGCCAGGACCGCCAGCACATGGCCGACATCGGCCGCGAAGGCGGCCAGAACAGCCGCGGTGGTGGCAACCAGGGCGGCAACCAGGGAGGCGGGCAGCAACAGCAGCAGCGCGGTGGCAACAACCGCGGTGGCCAGCAGCGCTGATCGGCGTTGAAACCCGATGTACCCCTTCGTGGGCGGACGTGATCTCCGCCCACTTTCCTGCGCCCTGGGTTTGCTCACGGGCGTTTCAACTGGGGTGCCGCAGGCGGGCGCCCCAGGTTTTTCATGGCTCGCGTGGTGGCAGGTCCAGTGCGCCTGCACCCGGGCCAGCCCCCAGCTCTGCCCCGGTGGTCGGCCGCGCTTCCGGGTCGGAGAGCGTGCGCAGGGTCATGGCCTGCACCGCGGCCTGTTCGCGTGGATCCAGGTCCACCGTGCCGCTGCCGTCGCCACCGTCCACCGCAGCCTGTGCCTCGCGGTCGCTGACCCGCTCCCAGAGCTCGCCGCTGTTCCAGCTGCCCTGCAGGTCGTCGGCGCCGTCGCCCTGCGACATGTCCATGTACAGATCGGTGAACGCGGGATCCCCCGGCAGCTTGCCCGGTGGGAAGTTGGGCTGGATGCTGTGCAGCGCCTTCTCGAACGACTTCATGTGCGCGATCTCGCGGGTCATCAGGAAGCGCAGCGCATCCTTGATGCCCGGGTCGTCGGTGACGTTGATCAGGCGCTCATACACCAGCTTGGCGCGCGCTTCGGCCGCAATGTTCGAGCGCAGGTCGGCGCTGGGGTCACCAATCGAGTCGATGTAGGCGGCTGTCCACGGCACCCCGCTGGAATTGACCAGCGCCGGGCCGCCGCCGTACAGGATCTGTTCGGTGTGGCTGGTGCTGTTCTGGCCCAGCAGCCGCATGTCCTCGGCCTCGGCAAGCCCTTCGGACTGGATCGCCTTGGGCCCGCGGTTGAGCATGGCGATGATGGTGCCGATGATCTCCAGGTGGCTGATCTCCTCGGTGGCGATGTCCATCAACAGGTCCTTGCGCCCGGGATCGCATTCGCCAAGTCCCTGGGTGAAGTAGCGCATCGCAGCGGCCAACTCGCCCTGCGGGCCGCCGAACTGCTCAAGCATGAGGCTGGCGAGCTGCGGATTGGATTCGCGAACACGCACGGTGTACATGAGTTTCTTGTGATGAAAGAACATGAGGATTTCTCCAGTGGCTGGCGTGGGCTGGCTTCGCGGTCAACGCTTGGCCTGGGCGCCAGGCGTTTCGTCACGGTTGAGGAACGCGCCGACCAGGCCGTCCTGGTGGTCCTCCAGCCAGCGCGCCATGGCAACCTCTTCCTGCAGGATCTGGCCACACACCGCCGCAATGTCGGGCGCGCCAGCGCGCTCGGCAGCGATCACCAGCGCCCGGTACGTGGCGATCTCGGTGTTCTCGAAGCCGAACGAAAGGCCCACGCTCTTGACCACCTCATCTTCCATCAGGGTGTTGCCAGCGGCGTGGATGGCGGCGGTCATGCTGGCGAACAATCCCTTTGCGGTGGGCACACTTCCTCCCAGCGCCTCGATGCATTGCCGCAGGGAAGCGGCCTGCCCCTGTGTCTCCTGGACGTGCTGGCCGATCCGGGCAGCAAGCTGGGGGTAGTTCTCGATCCGCGAAGCCATGGCCTTCATCATGGTCTCCGCTTCCTGCTCCATGGCGTAGGCATCCTGCAGCCATTTCAGCAGGCGTTCGCGTCGGGTGTCGTTGTGGTCTGCCATCTCGATCTCCGGTCTGGGGCGACATGCCTCCGGAGAACATGGTGGAGCGCTGGCAATCACCGCCTTGTCGGGCAGTGTGAACCGCTGGAGGTGGCCGCTGCACGCCGCCCTGATGCAGCGATAACATGCACGGACCGCGGGCTGGCTCCGGTACGCGATCAGGGCACCGGGCTGGACAGTGCCGCACCGCCGGCTCGACCTTGCAGGCTGCCACCCGACGCGCGCGGAGCGTCCGTTGCCACCAGCGCCTGTACCACACGATGTTGCATGCGATGAGCGCCGCCCTCCACGCCCACGACATACACGAAGCGCCCATCGAATTTGGCGTGCGCGCCCTCCAGGAGATCGTCGGCCTGCAGCGCCCGCTTGAGCGACTTCATCCACGTGCGTTCAGGCATGCGGTCCAGTTCCACTACGATGGCAGTGCCACCGCAGTCCAGCGGCATGCACTCCAGACGCAGGACGCGTGGAGAAGCAGAATCGGTTCCGGATAGCGGCATGAGAGAAGCTCCGATGCGGGGGACGGCGGCAGTATCCATGGCACGTGCCAAGGCGCCGTCAACGAGCTCCATCCGGCCCTGCACGCCGCCTCGACGGTGCTGGATGCGCGCTTCACGGGCTTCGCGCCGGGCTGACAACCCGCACGCACCATATTGATGCTGCACAGCACAGACTGGCGCTCCCGAAGCAATACAGGCTGCACACATGCAATCCGGAATGAGCCAGCGCAGATGCAACCTGCTGCTGGTGGAAGACCAGCTCGACCTGGCAGCACTGATGGAACATGCACTTGAGGACGCCGGCGACCAGGTGACGCACGCGTACAGCGTGTTCGACGCGCTGGGGCTGCTGGACACCCAGCGATTCGACGGCGCCGTGCTGGATGTCGAGCTTCGCGACGGCGTGGTGTTCCCAGTCGCGGATCGCCTGGCGGAACTCGGCATCCCCTACCTGTTCGTCTCCGCGGTCTATGACCAGCTGGTGCCGCAGCGCCACCGCCGCGCCGCCTTCGTGGCCAAACCATTCCACGTCGGTCAGTTGCAGGACACTGTGCGGCGCGTGGTGGGCGACGCCTGCGCACCCTCTTCCGCACACTGACCCCAGCCACAGCGGTCAACCCAGGTGCGGGGCCACCACCAGGCTCAGCTGGCGCAGCGCACCACCACGGGACAGCCCATCCCAGTTGCCATGCGCCACATCCCGGATATCAGAGCCCTGTACCCACAGCAGCCGCATTGGCCAGTAGGGAGAGAACCGGCCGGAAACCCTGCCGCGGCCCAGTTCGATCAGCTCGCAATGGCTGCGGGCACTGAGAATGCGGCTGTACACCACGTTGATGCTGTCTTCCGGTCCCTCGATGTACTGGAGGAAGCGGAGCCCGTCATAAAGAAGTACACCCGTCACGCCGGCTTCGAAGTTGAAGCGGGTGGCGGCCCTGGCGAGGTCGTCCACATGGTCCATGGAAAGCCCCGGTATCGCCTCACTTGCGTAGGCGATCGCGCGGAGGGGCACAATCGTTCCTTCTGGCGCAGGAGGTTTCCTGCACGGCAATGATCGCTGCCCCGTTGTAGGCGGGGATGAGGGCCTTCAGGCGCTGAGGCACCGCCCCGCCCCCTCGGCTGCACACTGCGCTAACACCGGTCCCGGACTTCAAGCGGCGTTCGCGTAGGGCTCAACGATTGCGAGCAGCTTCTCCATCGCTTCGGCTTCGTTCTGGCTCGTTACCGCCCGCTGGATGAAACGGCTCCAGTCAGCAAGGGCGATCCTCTGCAGCTCGCCCACGCTGACCGACAGGCAGCGCATCGGCCAGAACGGCAATCGCCGCTGCCCGACGCGGCCACGCCCGAGCTCGGTCAGTTCGGTGTGGCTGCGGGCGCCGCTCACGCGGGAGAAGGCAACATCCAGCCCGTCGGCGGGGCCTTCCATGTATTGCAGGAAGCGCTGTCCGTCAAACAACAGGACGCCGGTCACGCCCGCCGATCGGTTGAAGCGGGCCGCATCTTCCATAAGCGCAGCCAGGCATTCCGGGGTGAACCCGGGGACAGCCTGGCTGACATAGACAATCGCGCTGTTCGGCATCGGCCGCTCCTACTCTCCCAGCCGATGAATCTAAGGTCGGCAGCGTTCACGCGCCGTAAACGCGCACAGTGAACAGGTCACACAGTGCTCGATGAACCTTGATTTCATGGGCTCGGGCTGGATCCGCGAGTGCTGACGCCCCCTCGCCTGCTGCGGCGCGACGGAATGCCCGGCCTGCAATGAAGATGGGTCATGGACGTAGGCGCCCTGCGGTCACATCACTGTCTTGGCGATGTGGCGGCCACATGAATACCCGGCCCAGTGTTCCTCACGGGGTCACCGCTGGCGATGTTCCCTGGCAAGCACGCACTGGCGCAGCTCCCACAGCCATGGCAACACCACCAGGCCAAGCGCCGGCAGCAATACGAACCACCAGAGCGCCGGTGCTGCCGGGGCCACACTGACTGCCCATCGAGGTTCAGCCTGCCACGCCACCCAGCCCAGCAGGACCCAAGGAGCGGCGTCGAGCACACTGTGCACGTGCTGCTCGGCCGGGCTGATGCGTCGCCGCCCATCCGCGCTGACGGTGTCGAAGCAGCCGGCGATTGCGTGGGCGATGACCAGGACCGCCAGCAGCGTGATGAGCGACCAGGTGCTTTCCAGCAAGAGCCATGCCAGCACGCCGCTGCCGATGAGCAGCAGCTGCAGCCCATGCAGCAGGCTCTCGCGCATCGCGGACGTGTGCGGCAGGTCGGTACGCCGGTGGAAGTGGAAGTCCAGCGCACCGGCGGACAGCCAGACTGCGTAGACACAGGCCATGACAATCCCGCTCATGACGGCCTGCTCAGGGCGTCAATACGATCTTGCGGCAGTCGTCGTCCTTGGCATCGAACATCGCATAACCTTGCGCTGCGTCGGCCAGGCGCATCCGGTGCGAGATGATGTCCCCAGGATCCAGCTTTCCTTCCATGATGGCGTCGAGCAGTTCCGGCATCAGTCCCTGCACGTGGGTCTGCCCCATCTTGAATGTCAGGCCCTTGTCGAACGCATCGCCCAGCAGGAACCCGTGGATGAAACCGGCATAGACACCGGGAATGCTGACCACGCCGCCGCGGCGGGCCGCTGCGATGCACTGACGGATGGCCACGCCGCTGCTGCCTTCCAGTTTCACGGCGGTCAGCGCTGACTCCAGCGCACTGCCCTCGGCCTCGAAACCGACGGCCTCGATGCAGGCATCCACGCCGCGCCCACTGGTCTGGGTCAGGATGTAGTCGGCCGGGTCTTCGATCTCCTTGAAGTCGATCGTTGTCACACCGTAGGCACGACGCGCGTAGTCCAGGCGGTAGCGAAGATGGTCGACCATGAAGATGGTCTCCGCTCCCAGCAGCCGGCAGCAGGCCGCGCTCATCAGCCCAACCGGGCCGGCACCGAAGATCGCCACTGTCGAGCCCGGCTTGACCCCTGCGTTCAGCGCGGCCTGATAGCCGGTGGGCAGGATGTCCGACAGGAACAGAACCTGTTCGTCAGCCACGCCTTCCGGGATGCGCAGCGGCCCCACATTCGCCTTGGGCACGCGCACGAATTCGGCCTGTCCGCCTGCCACGCCGCCATACAGATGGCTGTATCCGAACAACGCCGCCGGAGGCAGAAGGCCCTTCTGGTTCAGCGCAGCGCCCTTGCCCGGGTTGGTGGTCTCGCAGGCGGCATACTCGGCCAGCCGGCAGTGGAAGCACTCGCCACAAGCGATCACGAAAGGAATCACCACGCGATCGCCCGGCCTCACCTGGGTTACGCCGCTGCCGACCTCTTCCACCACGCCCATGAATTCGTGGCCCAGCACATCGCCGTCGTGCAGATCGGGAATCTTGCCCCTGTACAGGTGCAGGTCCGACCCACAGATGGCGGTGGCGGTCACCCTCAGGATCAGGTCGTCCTCAGCTGCCAGCACCGGGTCCGGCACGGTCTCGACGCGCACATCCTTGCGGCCGTGATAGGTCAATGCCTGCATCGTGCTTCTCCAGAAGATCGGAACGCCAGCATCGCAGGGCCTCCCTCCTGCTTCGGTGACATCCGGGTGTGCGCAGCGTTCATTCCGCGGCGCCATTGCGTTAACCCGGCCCGGGCCACGCTGCGAATACCCGCCACAGGAGCCCACCATGAACGACAAGCTGCCTTTCAATCCAACAACAGACGTGGATGATCAGTCGAAGGCGCACTCGCCGGACAAGCGGCGCAATGATCGAGCGAAGTGGAAGGAGCACGACATGCCTGACGACGGCGATGGCCCCAAGGCCGTCCCCGAGGACTACGAACGACCTGATCCCGATCCCACGGGCAAGCGTTGAGTCCGCCTCACATTCTGGATGCGCCGGATTCACAAGCCATGGGCCGCTGCCGGCGCAAGCTGCGCGCATGATTCCTGGTCAGCCTGAACGAGGTGTTGCATGTGGAGACGCAACGGTCTCTCGCTGGTACTGCTTGCACTCACTGTCGTGTTCATTGTCGGGCAGGCGGTCGCGGGACATCACGTGCACAATCAGGAGTTGATACAGCACGGGCGCGCGCCGATCGACCTTTGGCACTACCTGGCGACCGGCCACTTTGTCAGTGCAACGTTCGAGAACTGGGAAAGCGAATTCCTGCAGATGGGGATGTACGTCCTCCTGACGGTGAGCCTGCGCCAACGCGGCTCGGCCGAATCCCGGCCCTTGGATCCCGCACAGGAACAGAATCGCGTCGAGCCGGGACCTGCGCCGTGGCCGGTTCGCCGCGGTGGCGCATGGAAGGCGGTATACAGCCACTCGCTTGCGATCGCCTTCGGCCTGTTGTTCCTGCTCAGCTTTACGCTGCATGCAATGGGCAGCTGGCGCGCCGAGCAGGCCGAGCAGCAGTTGCAGGGGCTGCCGACGCCGGGTTTCCTGGAGCATCTGGGCAGCAGCACGTTCTGGTTTGAATCGATGCAGAACTGGCAGAGCGAATTCCTTGCCGTGCTGTCGCTGGTCGTGCTTACGATCTTCCTGCGGCAGAAGGACTCACCGCAATCCAAGCCGGTCGAGGCCCCGCACGCGCAGACAGGAGATTGAACGATGGCGGATGACCCATCACCGGCCTTGCTGATCATCGACATGTTCAGTCGCTTCGACTTCCCGGGGGCGCAGGCGCTGGTACCGGCCGCGGAGCGGGCGGCCAGACAGATCCGGCGCCTGAGAGACCACTTCGATGACCACGGATGGCCGGTCATCTATGCCAATGACAATTTCTCGGACTGGAAGCGTGACTTCCGCCAACAGGTCGAACAGTGCCGCCGGGACGGGGGGCCAGCCGGGCGGATAGCCGAGCTGCTCTCCCCCTTGCCCGATCACTACTTCGTGCTCAAGCCCAAGCACTCGGCGTTCCTCGCCACCCCGCTGCCGGTTCTGCTGGCCAAGCTGGGCGTGCGGCGTCTTTGGCTCACCGGGATGACGGCCGATTCCTGTGTTCTGGCAACCGCGTTGGATGCCAACGCCAGGGAATTCGACGTAGTGTTGGCACGGGAGGCCGTGGCGGGGATGCCGGCGCAGAAACAGCGCGCAATGGCGCTGCTCGCCGATTCCGGCGCCGCCCGCGTCGCACGGCTTGCCTCTCTTGTGCCGGCATGACCGCCGGATGGCGTTGCATCCGGTTCACGCCCGGTCTGCGATACCCTTTACACCGGCATGACCGGCGCAATGTGCGCAGCAGAAGATACGGCCGTTTCCCTCGACACCGTGTCCGATGATGGCGCAGTCGCAGTGCGCGCAACGCGGTGCGAATGCGTGGATAGCGCACTCAAACGAATCGAACGTACCGCTGCGTCCGCCCTGCTGGAGGGTGAAGCTCTTGTCATAATCGTTGCCGCAGACATCACAGGTGGCCATGCTGCACCCCGTGCCGTGGAAGGAACGCGCAGTGTGGCGTGCGCGGATGTCGGCAGCCGTGAATGCACCGTGTCGCAGGCGTGCAGAACGCCCGCGCGGGGTGGGCTGCATGGTGCGGAATGCCGGGCTGGACTGGTGTTTCATCCTGCTTTGCCGGGCTCGGCACGGCCACCAGGCGAGGCGGCGCGATTACAGGGGAACGACGTACGCAGCGCTTCGACAACCAGGGCAGACGCATCCTGCCGCAGTCGCCCGCGGGGCAGCTGCCGGAGATGGGAAGACACCTGATCGACCAGTTCATGCGGAAGGATCCGGCCCTGCCCACACCACTGCCCGCGGCTGGCATCGGCAACGCCCAGTATGTAGCTGCTGGCCCGGGCGCTGGACAGCCCCCGGCAGTGTTCGCCATCGCAGAACCCATCAGCGCCTTTGCCCTGCAGCAGCGTGATGAGCTCCGCCCCACTGACAAGCCAGGTGCGTTCCGGTTGCGTTGTGCCTGCCACGGCGGGTCCCACCAGGGCGCCGAGGCCCAGTGTCAGGAGCCAACGCATGCGGCGGTGCGCGCGGCGGGCGTGATGTCCTTTCATATCAGGGTCCTGGCTGTCGTTTTTCCGGATTCCACGCGGCGCCGGTCAGAGTTGATCAAGCTGGTTGCGTGGTTGAAACGCCGGGTCGTCCTCAGCGTCCAGCATGGCATCCACCAAGGTGTCGAAGGGCGCGGCAGCGGTATCCAGGTCCGTGGAAGAAAGGAATCCGGATTGCCCCTGGCCGGCCAGGGCAATCGCGGCAACGGTCTCGCGCTCACCTTCCTCTGCCCAGAGATAGTCGTGGACCAGTGCCACCCCGTGGTCGCCCGCCTTCAGGAAATCGGCCGCGCCCCGTGCCACAGTCAGAAACGCGATGAGATCGTAGAGGCTTTCCGAATACGTCAGCGATCCCGCAACAAAGTGCGTACCAGTGCGGTCATAGGCGGCAACCTGGATGTTCTCGGCCTGCGCGGATGCAAGGAAGGCCTTCAATGCGGCGCGATTGTCGGGGTAGCGGGCCAGCAGGGCCTGGCAGTCTACGAGCAGTTCATCCAACGCCTCGTCGCTTGAAGACGCCAGGCATTCACCGTTGCCCAAGCGCCACGGCCCGGCGATGCATCGCCAGTCGGACCATCGGGATGGCGAAGGCAGGGGCGCCGCCAGCCATCTGGAGAGATCTTCGTGGCGCAACTGCAGGCGCAACAGCGCTGAATAAGGCTCTGACAAGGCGATGATCCATCGGGTCTGCGTGTCCAGATGGCTTTTAGCAGACAACGCGCGACCCGCCAACACCCCAGTGCCAGCCTCATGGACTGCGACTGCTACTGCCGCAGGCGCGGCGCCGGACTATCGCGCAGCCGTTGACCCTCTGACCACGCACCTTCCCGTCATCACCAGTCTGCGTACCGGCAGCTCCGGCATGCGCAGGCGCTCCAGCAACAGCGACATCGCAGCTCGCCCCATATCTTCAACCGGCTGCTCGACCACGGTAACCCCGGGTTCGACCAGTTCGGTCCATCGCTCATTGTCGAACCCTGCCAGCGCCAGCTCTCCTGGAATCGCAAGCCCAGCGCTGCGGGCCGCTTTCAATGCGCCCATGAGCAGCAGGCTGTTGCTGGTGACCAGCGCTTCGGGACGCGAAGGGCTGGTCAACCACTGCTCGACCATTGCGATGGCGGCCTCGGCGGTGGGCTCGACCTCGCGGAAGTCGGGCTCCCAGCCGTGCCTGCGCATCGCAGCGCGATAGCCATCGCGGCGCTCGGACGCCGTGGTACTGGTGCTGCCGAACAGGCCACCGATGCGGCGATAGCCGCGCTCGGCCAGGTGCTCGACCAGGCCTGACATCGCCGCTGCGTTGTCGAGGACCACGCTGTCGATCGTGCCACCCGGTGCGGCACGGTCGACCAGCACCGTCGGATAATCCAGCCTCAACCGGTTCAACCGCCCCACCGTGGTCCGGGTGGGCGCAAAGATCAACCCACTGATGCGCTCCTCATGCATCAACTGCAGGTACAGTGCTTCGCGCTCGGGGTCCTCATCGGTGTTGCAGAGGGTGACGCGAAGGCCTTCCCGGTACGCGACTTCCTCCACGGCGCGGATCAGCGCGGTGAAGAACGGGTTGCGGATATCCGCCACGATCAGGCCGATGATGCCGGTGTGCCGGGCGCGCAGGCGTCTGGCCTGCAGGTTGGGGTGGTAACCGGTCTGGCGGATCGCCGCCTCCACCCGGCCGCGCACGGCCTCGCTGACCGGGCCTCCGCCGAGCACGCGCGACACCGTGGACTTGGATACCCCCGCCACGCGTGCGACGTCGTTGATGCTGATGCTCACTGGTAACGTTCCCGCAATTGAGCGCTGTTCAGGGCCGGATGGCCGTTCAGGCCCATGTTAACGCCAAAGGACTATTGGCATTTTGTGCAGTGCACATTGAAATGACGAGTGGGAACGTTCCCAATACGCCCCAGCCCCCCCCTCTGCCGGAGCCCCCCTTTGTCGCCCCAGACCTCCCCCTCCCCCGTCAGCCGGGAACTGATCCGCCTGGACGCGCGGGCGCAGGACAAGACCGATGCCATCGCCCAGGTCGCGCAGATGCTGGCCGCGGCCGGCTGCGTGGCGCCGGGGTACGAGGCCAGCATGGGACGGCGCGAAGCGCTGGCCAATACCTTCCTCGGCCATGGCGTGGCGATCCCGCACGGCCTTGGCGAGGACCGCCATCTGGTGCGCCGCGATGGCATTGCCGTGCTGCAGTTGCCGGAAGGCGTGGAATGGAATCCGGGGCAGGTCACCCGGCTGGTGGTCGGCATCGCTGCCCAGTCGGATACCCACATCACCCTGCTGCGCCGCTTGACCCGGCTGATCCAGGATGACGCCACGCTGCAGCGCCTGTTTGCGACCACCGATGCGAGCGAGATCGTCAACGCGCTGGCCGGCGACGTTGCGATCACGGCCACCGCCGTGCCGGCGACGGATCTGGCCGAGCGCTTCGAATGGACCGTCGCGTACCCCAACGGACTGCACGCACGTCCTGCCACGCGTTGGGCAGAGACGGCGCGCGGCTTCGCGGCCCGTGCGCAGGCCCGAGCAGGCGATCAGGCGGCCGATGCCAAGAGCCTGGTTGCACTGTTGCAGCTGGGGCTGCGCCACGGCGATGTGGTGAGCGTGTCTGCCGAGGGCGCCGACGCCTCGGCCCTGCTGGCCGCGCTGCGCAGGGTCATGGAGGGCCTGGTGGCGCAGGAGCAGGCCGATGCGGAACGCGCGGCACAGCGAAAAGCAGCCCCTGTCGCGGGCTGGAATCCGCCCGAAGCCCAGGCTGCCGTCGTCGGCATCGGTGCGAGCCCAGGATTGGCGATCGGCCCGGTGCATGTGCTGGCCAGCACGCAGGCCGAGGTCGCCGATCACCCCACCCCGCTCGGCGAAGGCGGCGCACGCCTGCAGGATGCACTCGGCCGTACCCGCCAGCAGTTGGCTGCGCTGCAGGACGACACCCAGCGCCGCCTGGGCGCTTCGGATGCGGCGATCTTCAAGGCGCAGGCCGCGCTGCTCGACGACACCGATCTGATTACCCGCACCTGCCAGCTGATGGTCGAGGGCCATGGTGTGGCGTGGTCATGGAACCAGGCCATCGAGCAGATCGCCTCCGGCCTGGCTGCGCTGGGCAATCCGGTGCTGGCCGGGCGCGCGGCCGACCTGCGTGATGTCGGCCGGCGCGTGCTGGCGCAGCTTGACCCTTCTGCCGCGGGCGGTGGCCTGGCGGATCTGCCGGCGCAGCCGTGCATCCTGATCGCCGCCGATCTGTCACCTTCGGATACCGCCAATCTCGACACCGGTCGCGTGCTCGGCCTGGCGACCGCGCAGGGCGGGCCGACCTCGCACACCGCCATTCTCTCGCGCACGCTGGGCCTGCCGGCGCTGGTGGCCGGCGGCGCCGAGCTGTTGGCGATCCAGCCAGGCCGCGAAGCGATCATGGACGGCAGCAGCGGACGGCTCTACCTGTCTCCCTCCGATGCCGCTCTCGCCTCGGCGCGCGCATGGATGGCCGAACAGCAGCAGATCCGCGAGCGCGAAGCCGCGCAGCGCGCGCAACCGGCCCAGACCCCCGATGGCTACCGCATCGACATCGGCGCCAACGTCAACCTGCCCGACCAGGTACCGCTGGCACTGGAACAGGGGGCCGAAGGCGTCGGCCTGATGCGCACCGAGTTCCTGTTCCTCGAACGTGGCAGTACGCCCAGCGAGGATGAGCAGTACACCACCTATCTGGCCATGGCCAAGGCACTCGACGGCCGCCCGCTGATCGTGCGCGCGCTCGACATCGGCGGCGACAAGCAGGTGGCGCACCTGGAACTGCCACGCGAGGAGAATCCATTCCTCGGCGTGCGCGGCGCGCGCCTGCTGCTGCGCCGCCCTGACCTGCTGGACCCGCAATTGCGTGCGCTGTATCGCGCGGCGAAGGACGGTGCACGGCTGTCCATCATGTTCCCGATGATCACCTCGGTTTCCGAGCTGGTCGCACTGCGCACCCTCTGCGAGCGCTTGCGCGCCGAGCTGGAGGCGCCGGAGGTGCCGATCGGCATCATGATCGAGGTGCCTGCTGCGGCCGCGCAGAGCGATGTGCTGGCGCGCCACGCCGACTTCTTCTCGATCGGAACCAACGATCTGACCCAGTATGTGCTGGCGATCGACCGCCAGAACCCGGAACTCGCCGCCGAGGCCGACAGCCTGCATCCGGCGGTGCTGCGCGCGGTCCGCGCTACGGTCGAAGGCGCACGGCTGCATGGGCGCTGGGTCGGCGTCTGTGGCGGCCTGGCCGGCGATCCCTTCGGCGCCATGCTGCTGGCTGGCCTGGGCGTGGACGAACTGTCGATGACCCCGAACGACATCCCGGCGGTGAAGGCACGCCTGCGTGGCAACGCTATGACCGGACTGCAGGCGCTGGCCAGGACCGCACTGGGGTGCGAAACCGCCGAGCAGGTGCGCGCCCTCGATGGAGCGCGCGCATGACTGCCCGCGCCGTCACCGTGACCCTGAACCCGGCGATCGACCAGACCGTGCGCCTGGCCCACCTGCAGCCCGGCCGCGTGCATCGCGCCGGCCGCTCCCGCGACGACGCAGGCGGCAAGGGCATCAACGTGGCAGCCTGCCTGGCCGACTGGGGCGTGCCGACCATCGCGCTGGGCGTGCTGGGCGACGGCAACGACGGCGTGTTCCGCACGCTGTTCCGTGAGCGGGGCATCATTGACGGCTGCCTGCGCGTTCCGGGCCGTACCCGCACCAACATCAAGCTGGTCGAAGAGGCCAACGGCGAGACGACCGACATCAACCTGCCCGGCCTTGCCGTGGATGCTGCCGATCTGGACGCGGTGTCGCGCCAGCTCGGCGCCCTGCTCTCGCCCGGCCTGCCGGTCGTGCTGTCCGGCAGCCTGCCGTACGGACTACCGGCCGATGCGTGGGCGCGGTTGCAGGCGCAGGCCGGAACGGCCGGTGCGCGCGTGCTGCTGGATACCAGCGGCGATGCGCTTGCAGCTGCGCTGGACGGTGCGAAGGACGCGCCGCCCTACGCGATCAAGCCCAACCGCCACGAACTGGAGGCCTGGACCGGCACGTCGCTGCCGGATCGCAGCGCGCTGCGCGCCGCAGGCCAGGCCCTGGTCGAACGCGGCATCGCACTCGTCGCCATCTCCATGGGGACCGACGGCGCGCTGTTCATTGATCACGCCGGCGCCCTGGTCGCGCGACCGCCGCGTCTGGCCTTGGGCAGCACGGTCGGTGCAGGCGATGCCATGGTCGCCGGCATCGCCGCCGCCTTGTTGGAGCCCTCCCTCGACCTCGCCGGTTGTGCACGACTGGCCACGGCGTTCTCGATGAGCCGGCTGGACAGCGGAGACGCGCGGCGGCTCGATCCGGCGCAGGTGCGCACCGGGACCAGCGATGTACTGATCGAGCGGTTGGATTGAAACACCTGCCGGAGGAGCGGCGGCTGGCTTCGGGCCACCGGCGATGCCTCTCTGGCAAGGACGAACCCGAAGCATTCCAGGAGTTCCCATGCACGCTTCCACCGTAGTCATCGCCGCTGGCGAACGCAGCATCGAGGCGGTACTTGCCGCCGAGGCCCTGCGTCGCGCGGCCCGCCAGCGCGGGCTTGATCTGATGATTGAAATCCGCAGCGACCAGGGCGTTACCGGCGCACTGCCCGCCGCCAACGCCGCCGCGATCGCCCACCTGCTGCTGGTGGGCGATGGCGAGGCAGACATCGCACGCTTCGGCAATGCCCGCATCGTGCATGCCAGCCTGGGCGAGGTGCTGGACGATCCGGCGGCCGCGCTCGCACCGCTGGCTGTCGCGCCGGCCAGTGACCACGACACTGATGCGGGCAAGCGCATCGTCGCCGTCACCTCCTGCCCCACCGGCATCGCCCACACCTTCATGGCGGCGGAAGGGCTGCAACAGGCTGCCAAGGTGCTGGGCCATGCGATCCGGGTGGAAACCCAGGGCTCGGTCGGCGCGCAGGACGCGTTGAGCGATGAAGAAATCGCCGCCGCCGACCTGGTGCTGATCGCCGCCGACCGCGAAGTCGATCTGTCACGCTTCGCCGGCAAGCGCCTGTTCAAGAGTGGTACCAAACCGGCGATCAACGATGGCCAGAACCTGATCCGCAAGGCGCTGGCCGAGGCCGGCGTGCACGCGGGGACAGCGGCTTCGGGCCGTGCCGCAGAAAAGAACAAGAGCACCGGCCCTTACAAGCACCTGATGACCGGCGTGTCGTTCATGCTGCCGTTCGTGACAGCCGGCGGCCTGTTGATCGCACTGGCGTTCGCGCTCGGCGGGATCTATGCCTTCGACGACGCACACAAGGGAACGCTGGCCTGGTCGCTGTTCCAGATCGGCGCCAAGTCCGGTTTCATGCTGATGGTGCCGGCGCTGGCCGGCTACATCGCCTACTCCATCGCCGACCGCCCCGGCATCGCGCCCGGCATGATCGGCGGGCTGGTTGCGGTCAACATGGACGCAGGTTTCATCGGCGGCATCCTCGCGGGCTTCATCGCCGGCTATGGCGTGCACTGGATCAACCGTGCGCTGCGCCTGCCGCGCAGCCTGGAAGGCCTCAAGCCGGTGCTGATCCTGCCGGTGCTGGGCACGCTGCTGGTCGGCCTGTTGATGATGTATGTAATCGGTACGCCGGTGGCCGGACTGCTGGCCTGGCTGACCGACTGGCTGCGCGGCATGCAGGGCAGCAGCGCGATCCTGCTTGGCCTGCTGCTGGGCGGCATGATGGCGGTGGACATGGGCGGCCCCGTCAACAAGGCGTCCTACGCCTTCTCTACCGCATTGATCTCCAGCCAGGTGTACACGCCGATGGCGGCGACCATGATCGGCGGCATGACGCCGCCACTGGGTATTGCGCTGGCAACGTGGCTGTTCAGCAACCGCTTCACCGCCGAGGAGCGCGGCACGGCCGGTGCCGCTGGCGTGCTCGGCCTGAGTTTCGTGACCGAGGGCGCGATCCCCTACGCGGCGCGCGATCCATTGCGCACCATTCCGGCGTTGATCCTCGGCTCGGCCGTGGCCGGTGCGATCTCGATGGCCGCGGGCGTCGAACTGAAGGTGCCGCACGGCGGCGTGTTCGTGCTGCCGATCCCGAACGCGGTCACCCATCTTGGCGTCTACCTGCTGGCGCTGTTGGCGGGCGTGGCGGTCACCGCAGTTGCTCTGCGCATCCTCAAGAAGCCGGTCACGGCCCCCACCCTGTAAATGGAACCCCCGCCAATGTCCTGCTCTTCCTGTCGCCTGGTGCCGGTAGCGATCCTGCTGGCCCTGCCGTCACTGGCCGCAGCCGCCGGCGCCAGCGACACCCTCATCCCCAGGCTCTCCTACACCGGCGAGGCGGCCGCCACGCTCGACGGTGGCAAGCGCAGCGGCACCGCCTACGCCGGCCAGCTGATGTTCGGCGCCGATGTTGACCTCGACGCTGCGTTCGGCTGGCGGGGGGCAACGATCAAGGCCTATGGCATCAATCGCCACGGCACCAACCTCGCCAACAGCAGCACCGGCAACAGCACTTCGGTGCAGGAAATCTACGGCGGCCAGGGGACCCGCCTGGCCAACCTGACCCTCGAACAGAAGCTGTTCAACGACCGATTGGTGCTGGAGGCAGGGCGCAGCGTCGCCAACATCCACCACCTCGGTTCGGAGCTGTGCCAGTACTTCCAGGGCAACTCGGCCTGTGGCAACCCGACCTACGTGTTCCGCACCAGCAGTTTCACCTGGTGGCCGGTGTCGAGCTGGATGGCCGATGCCACGGCCTGGGTGACGCCCGATGTCTATGTCCGCGTCGGCGCCTACCAGGTCGATCCCAGCCAGGCCGAGGATGGCCAGCATGGCCTGAAGTGGAATACGAACCAGGCCACCGGCTGGATCGTGCCCTACACGATCGGCTGGCGCAGCCCTGCTTCGGCACGACTGAAAGCCCGCTACGAACTCGGTGGCTGGCAGGACAACTCGACCTATCGCGACCCGCTGCGCGATGCCAACGGCATTCCCGCGCTGCTCAGTGGCCAGGAGTACGCGACACGCCACGGTCGTTCAGGTGCGTTCGCCCGCTTCGAACAGCAGCTTACCGGCGATGGCAAGGGTCGTGGCCTGACCCTTTTCGGCGCCGCGCTCAAGGGTACCTCCGGGCAGTTGATCGAGGATCACTTCCTGCAGGCCGGGCTTGTGCAGAAAGGCACGTTCGCCAGCCGGCCGCAGGACAGCATCGCCTTCGTCGTGACCCAGCAGAAGTACAGCAGCATCGCACTGGAAAACCTGCGCCTTGCCCGTGCCGCAGCGGGTGGCAGCGGCACCCCGCACGGAAGCCAGGTGATGATGGAGCTGAGCTATGGCATCCAGGTCACCCCACAGCTTCGGGTCGCGCCGAACCTGCATTACATCGTGCATCCCGACCAGTTCAATGAGCCCGCACGCCAGCGGGACCTGCCGAATGCGCTGATCGCGGGCATGCGGATTGACTGGAGCCTGTAAGGGAATGGTCAGTGGCAGCGAAGCGCCGCCAGCGTGACGCACCGACGCGCACTCCCTCCGCCCGCAGATCATCGCGGAGTGCCGGCCCGCTGCGGCGTCGCCCTCCGGTGCATGCCCCCGGCGGGCTTCAAGGACTGTTCGCTGCCCACGCCAGTTCGAACGTCAACGCCAGCCGCTGCCCCGGCTCCAGCCGATGCGGTGCCAGCGTGAAGCCGTCCGGCGGGCCGCTCTGCGGCTCGACACAGGTGGCGTGCGGCGCAGCGTCGTAGACCACCCAGTGGTCGTGGTCCGACCTCAGCCGCAGGCGCTGGCCTTCGCGTACCAGGGTGATGTCACTTTCGGCGATGAAGCAGTCGTCCCATGGGCCGTGGGCAGGAGATACACAGGGCAGCGCGGCAATGCCTTCCCTGTCCCGCGGATACATCGAGCGAGGACTGAACAGCAGTCGTTCCGGCTTCCGGAACCAGGGGTGCCAGCCCAGCACCGCCGGCATCGCCTGCCCGCCCGCCTGGACCGAGAGGCGCAGCTGCAGGCTGTGAGGGTGCAGGCTCACTTCCTGGAGGGCGACGCCACCGAAGGGCCAGTACCTGTCGCGTGGCAGCGCCAGCGACAGCGTGGCCGTGGCTGTCTCCATGCGCTCGACCTGCCAGGGCCGCGTGAAGCCCACGCCATGGATGGCATGCCCGCCGAAATTGAGCGGCAGCGCATGCGGCGCGCCGTCGAAGCAGAACTGTCCCTGGCGGATACGCCCGGCCCACGGCACCATCGGGTAGCAGCCCCACGCGATCGCCGCCGTGCCCGCCTGCTGCGCATCCACCAGCCAATCCACGCCCCGGTAACGCAGGTGCGCCACGCGCCCGCCCGCCCCTGCGGCGAGCGCAACCTCCAGTTCGCCGCATCTGAGCCAGTGCAGCTCACCGGCCGGCAGCGGGGCCAGCGCATCATCCATCGGCAGCATGCGCTCAGGCCCCATAGGGATTGATCGTGCGGATGCTTCCGTCCGGCTCCATGTGCAGCGGCGTGCACTTGGCCGAGCGCAGGTGGGTGATGCCGCCGGACATCAGTGCATCGTGATAGAACAGGTACCACTGTCCGTCGAACTGGCAGATGGAGTGGTGGGTGGTCCAACCGACCACGGGGGTGAGGATCACGCCGGCATAGGTGAACGGTCCATACGGGCTGTCGCCGATGGCGTAGCACAGCTGGTGGGTGTTGCCAGTGGAGTACGACAGGTAGTAGCGACCCTGGTACCTGTGCAGCCACGGACCTTCGAAGAAGCGGCGCGCATGGTCGTCGGCACGCAGCGGCTGGCCATGCTCATCCAGGATCTGCACTTCGCGGGTGGGCTCGGCCAGCTCGGTCATGCCGGCATCCAGGCGGCCCACGCGCGGGCCCAGGGCCGGTGCGCTGCCCTCGGGTTCCTCGTGTGCCACGTCGTACTGGTTGTCACGATACTTCTGCAGCTGCCCGCCCCAGATGCCGCCGAAGTACAGGTAGTGGCTGCCATCGTCGTCTTCGAACACGGCCGGGTCGATCGAGTACGCGCCCTTGATCGGCTCCGGCTGGGGCACGAACGGGCCCTCCGGTCGCGCACCGATCGCCACGCCGATGCGGAACCGGCCCCCGGCATCCTTGGCCGGGAAGTAGAGGTAGTAGCGGCCATCACGGCAGGCGGCATCGGGGGCCCACATCTGTTTCCGCGCCCAGGGCACGTCGCGCACGTGCAACGCCATGCCGCAATCGACGGCGGTGCCGTCGGGCGTATCCATCCTCAGCACGTGGTAATCCTGCATGCCGAAGTGGCCGCCTTCATCGTCGAATGGCTGGCCGCCGTCGATGTCGTGCGACGGATAGATGTACAGGCGACCCTCGAATACATGCGCCGAAGGGTCGGCCGTGTAGATGTGGGTCACCAGCGGTTGCGAAATGGCGTGCGCGGTGAGCTGCGCAAGGCGGGCTTCGCTGGCCTGGCCGTCTTCACCGGCAGAGAGGTCGATCATGGTTGTCGTCTTGGAGTTACGCGGAGGCGTCGGCGGAACGGCGACGCAGGAGGAGATCCTGTTCGATGCGTGTTTCCGTGCGCTTGTCGATCCGGTAGAAGAACAGCAGCGCGACGGCGAGCAGGAAGGGAAGGGAGCAATAGACGCTTACGGTCAGGCGGATGCCCTGCACCACGGCCTCAGGCTGCTGCACCAGGCCTGCCTGGTAGCCGTAGTGGGCAAGGATCGCGGCGACCAGCGCGCCGCCGACACTGAGGCCGATCTTCAGCCCGCACAGCATCGCCGAGAAGATGATCGCCGTTGCCCTTCGATGGTTCTTCCACTCCGAGTAGTCCGCGACGTCGGCAATCATCGCCCACAGCAACGGGATGGTGATGCCATAGCAGAAGCCATGCAGCATGAACGCTGCGAACGCCACCGCCACCGCCGTGGGAGGGAACAGGTAGAAGGCCAGCAGGAACAGGGTCGAGACAAACAGGGCGCCACCGAAGACGTCGCGCTTGCCGAAGCGATCCGCCAGCCGCCGTGATGCGCCAATACCCAGGATCATGCAGAGGATGCCGCACGCGTTGAACAGGCTGAACGCCGAGGTGGCCGCATCCTTCGGCCAGGTGAACGCCGCGAAACCGGCGCCGGCGAGGGCGCCATTCAATGCACGGATCAGGCCGTTGAAGCCAGAGTTTTCCAGGAAGCCGGCCAGCGCCGCTTCGCTCATGTAGTACTGGAAGTAATAGATGTAGGTGCCGCCTTTCAAGGCCAGGTTGATGAACACCAGCACGGTCAGCGCCAGCATCACCTGCCACGGGCGGTTGTGCAGCAGGTCCGACAGGTCCTGCACTATGCCGCCGGTCTGCTCGCGCGTCGGCACGATGCGTTCGCGGGTGGTGGCGAAGGTGATCAGGAAGAACACCGTTCCGATCAGTGCGAAGGCGGTCATGACCTGTTCGAAGCCGCGCACCCGGTCGCCGTCGCCCAGGATCAGCACCAGCGGCATCAGCAGCACCTGGATGATGAACTGCGCGATCATCACGGCCACGAAGCGGTAGGCCGAAAGGCTGTTGCGCTGGGCCATGCTGCCGGTCAGCACGCCGCTCAGCGCCGAGTACGGCAGGTTGTTCGCGGCGTAAACGCAGACCAGCAGGGCGTAGGTGCCCAGTGCATAGATCACCTTTCCGCGCTCGCCCAGGTCCGGGGTGCTGAACGCCAGCAGCGACAGTACGCCAAAGGGAATGGCCGTCCACAGGATCCACGGGCGGAAGCGGCCCCAGCGGGTGGACGTCCGGTCAGCCGCGATGCCGATCAGCGGCGTGAACACGAACGCACCCAGCAGGCCGACCACAAAGATGATCGTGGCCGCGGTCGCAGCTGGCAGGCGGTAGACGTCGGTGTAGAAGAATGCCAGGTAGGTGATCAGGGTCTGGAAGATCAGGTTGGCAGCGAGATCGCCCAGGCTGTAGCCGAGCTTCTCGCGTACCGATAGCGCGTGTTCAGTGCTTGCCATGCAGCGGACGTCCTGGAAAAGGAATCTGGTCGAAGGGGAATCGATGTCGCCCGGGGCGATCAATCATGCGCGGGCACTACGGTGAACCTGCTCCGCGCACGTATATCGGCACTGGACGCCCCCACCCTGACCTCGTAGGCACCGGGCTGCACCGCGTACACCGCACGCGCTTCGTCATAGTGACGCAGGGCCTGCGCTGCCTCCAGTGTGAACGTCACCGTGCGGCGTTCGCCCGGGGCCAGATGGACCCGCTGGAAGCCCCGCAGTTCCTGCACGGCATCACCACCACCGGCGTGTTCGCGCCGCACGTACAGCTGCACCACTTCGTCACCGCTGCGCGTGCCCGCGTTGGTCACGTCCACCGACGCGGCCACGCGACCATCGGCGCCGATGGTGTCCGCATCGAGGCGGAGCGTTCCATAATCGAAGCGCGTGTACGACAGCCCGTGACCAAACGGATACAGCGGCGTGCCACGGAAGTAGCGGTAGGTACGGCCCTCCATGGCGTAGTCGTCGAATGCCGGCATCGCTTCGCCGGCCTTGTAGAAGGTGACCGGCAAGCGACCCGCCGGATTGATGTCGCCGAACAGCGCCTGGCCGACGGCGGTGCCGCCGCGCTGCCCGGGATACCAGCTCATCAGGATCGCCGGCAGATGCGCCTGCGCCCAGTCCACGGCGATGGCCGAACCGCCGGTGAGTACCATCACCACCGGCTTGCCGGTAGCGTGCAGGGCCTCCAGCAGGGTGCGCTGCGGCGCGGGCAACCGCAGGTCGGTGCGGTCGCCACCGGCAAAGCCCGGATAGTTGACCGTCATCTCCTCGCCTTCGACATCGCCGGTAAGGCCACCGACGAACACCACCACGTCGGCCTCGCGTGCGGCATCGAGCGCTTCATCGAACGGCGCCTTGGCGCCGGGCATGCGCCAGCCCAGGCGCACGCCGGCATCGCGCTGGTCGTCGTAGTACTCCAGCTTCAGGTCATAGGCACGCCCCGCCTGCAGGTCGAGTTCGACACCCTCGGCATGCAGGCGATCTGTGTTCACCCAGTGATCGATCACACGCTTGCCGTCCAGGTACAGGCGGTAGCCATCATCGCCGGCCACCTCCAGCCGGTAGCGACCGGACACGGGGGGCAGCAGTTGGCCGCTCCAGCGGATGCTGAAGCGGTCGTTGGGAATCCCCTGCCCCGGTGCTGCTTCGCCGCGTGCCAGCAGGTTGTCGGTCGGCGAGCCGCGGTCCCAGCGGAAGCCGATCTGCGCGTCGGTGCGCACCAGGGCCGGCGCACCGGACAGGTCGGGCGTGCGGAAGTACTCGCCACGCAGGCCACGCTCGGGCGAGTCCGCCGAGGGCCGCAGGAAGGTCGGCTCGATCAGCGGCGTGGCACCGGGATCGTCGCGCCCTTCCACCAGGTCCACGCCGCGGGCATAACGCACTTCAACGCCCTTGGCCGCCTCGCGTATGCCCTGCAGGATGGTGACCGGCGCCGCCGGTGTGCCGAAGTAGTTGCCGAGCAGTGCCATGGTGTCGTCGGCGGTGGGTCCGACCACGGCAATGCGCTTGGTGTCGCGCGACAGCGGCAGGATGCCGTCGTTCTTCAGCAGCACCAGCGACGCCTGCGCGGCCTTGAGGGCCAGCGCATCATGGGCCGGGGCCTGGTTCACCGAGGCCGGAATGCGCGCCCAGCGCACCCGCTCCGGCGGATCGAACATGCCCAGGCGCATCCGTGCGGTGAACAGGCGGGTCACCGCATCATCGATCTCCGCTTCGCTGACCAGGCCCTGACGCACGGCCTCGGGCAGCGTGGCGTACTCCTGGCCGCATTCCAGCTCGGTGCCGTTCCTGACCGCCAGCGCCGCGGCGGCTTCGCGCATGGCGACGATATGGTGGTGCTTCCAGATATCGACGATGGCCCAGCAGTCAGAGACCACGTAGCCCTTGAAGCCCCAGTCGCGTCGCAGCACATCGCGCAGCAGGAAACGGCTCGCACTGGCGGACTCGCCGTACACGCGGTTGTAGGCGCCCATGACCGCATCCACTTCGCCCTCCTTCACCAGCGCTTCGAACGCCGGCAGGTAGGTGTCATACAGGTCGCGCCGGCTGGGCCGTGCATCGAAGTGATGGCGGTCGGCCTCCGGTCCGCTGTGCACGGCCAGATGCTTGGCGGTGGCGTCCAGCTTCCGGTAGACGGGGTCGTCGCCCTGCAGGCCGCGCACGAAGGCAACGCCCATGCGGGCGGTGAGGTAGGGATCCTCGCCGTAGGTTTCCTGCCCGCGGCCCCAGCGCGGGTCGCGGAAGATGTTGACGTTCGGCGACCAGAAGGTCAGGCCCTGGTAACGGCCATGCGCGCCTTCGCGGAGGAACTGGTGGTGCTTCGCGCGGGCCTCGTCGCTGATGGTCGTGGCCACCTGCCCCATCAACGGAACATCGAAGGTCGCGGCCAGGCCGATTGCCTGCGGAAACACCGTGGCCTGCCCTGCCCGTGCGACGCCATGCAACCCCTCATTCCACCAGTCGTAGGCGGGCACACCCAGCCGTTCGATTGCCGGCGCGGCATTCTGCATCTGCGCGGCCTTTTCTTCCAGGGTCATCTGCGCGACGAGTGCGGCGGCCCGTTGCTCGAAGCTTGCCGAGAGATCCAGCCAGGGCCGTGGCGCGGCCGCGGATGCGGCGGCCGCCACGCAGGTCAGGACGAACAGGATGGCCCGGCCACGCCACGTACGGCGGCGGGCACTGGATGAAATCGACAGTCTCATTTGCTTCTCCCGGTGCGCTCGTCGCGCGCGAAGGGACCCAGCAGTGCGCCCACGAAGCCGCCTGCCCGGTCCGTACTCAGAACGGTGCCGTCCACGTCGCCCGCGAGCAGTTGCCAGCCCTGCCCGTCGCCGGTGTCGAACGAGAACGCGTAGTCGCCCTCGTTGCCGGCAATCTTCAGGCGCACTGCTGCAGACGTCGGCACGGCATGGCTGGCCAGCGTCCGCGTACTGCCACCACCGTCACGCGCTTCGAGGAAGAGCGAGAGGCGCCCCCCGCCAAGGTCACGAACGCCGAGGAAGTACCAGTACGCCTCGCTCTGGAACGCCGCCAGACCGGCGGCGACACCGGGGGCGGGCGGGGTCATCGCGGTGCTCGCCTCGAAGCGCAGATGCTGCTGGCGCCGGCCGAGAAATGCCGGATTGCGCAACGTGTCCAGATTCTCGGCAAGCGGGTGCACGGCCAGCATGCCGGGGCGCTTGTGCAGGTCTGCCCAGGCATGCCTGGGCACGCGCACGCGCAGCCACTGGCGATCGAGCGTCGGGCCATCAAAATTGTCGCGCGCTACGAAATTACCGGTCGACGGGGCCTGCGATGCCTCGCCCTGCATCCATGACGGCGCCTTGGCCACGTAGGGAATGGCCTGGTCGGTCGGCAGGATCTGCGGCCAGCCATCCTGCCAGCGCACCGGCAACAGGTAGGTCTCGCGCCCGGTGTTGTAGTGGCGCTTCTGATAGTTGCGGCTGGCCAGGAATACCGCCCACCACGAGCCGTCCGGGCCTTCGACCAGGTCGGCGTGGCCGGCATTGGTGATCGGAAGCGGACGGTCGTCCGGCAGTTCGCGCTGGGTCAGGATCGGATTGCCCGCATAGGGAACGTAGGGCCCCCACACCGCGCGGCTGCGCAGCACCACCTGCGAGTGCTGCGGCCCGGTACCTCCTTCAGCGTCGGACAGGTAATACCAGCCCTCCCGCTTGTAGATGTGCGGTCCCTCGATCCAGATCGGATTCTTCGCCGGCTCCACGCCTCCATCAACCAGCACCCGGCGGGGCCCGACCGGCTTGAATGCCGCCAGGTCGATCTGCTGCATCCAGATGGCGCGGTGCCCGTCGTAGCGCGGCGGACCGGGCGGTGCGTCGTTGTTGATCAGGTACACCTTGCCGTCGTCGTCAAAAAACAGTGATGGATCGATGCCATCGATGCCGGGCAGCCAGTGCGGATCGGACCACGGCCCGGCCGGGTCGCGCGCGGTGGCGATGAAGTTGCCACCGCTGTCGGTGGCGGTGGTGACGACGTAGAAGGTGCCGTCATGGTATTCGATGGTGGGCGCGAAGATGCCGCGCGAGACGCTCAGCCCGTCGAAATCCAGCTGCGTGGGGCGGTCAATCACATTGCCGATCTGCTTCCAGTGCACCAGGTCGGCACTTTCAAACACCGGAATGCCCGGGAAGTAGGTGAAGCTGGAATTGACCAGATAGAACCGGCCGTTCGCGCGCACGATGCTGGGATCGGCATGGAAGCCGGCCAGGACGGGATTGCGGTAATGGCCGGCCGGCAGCGGCACTTCAAACGCCTGGTCATCGCCGCGGTACTCGAACCAGTCGAAGTACACCGGCGGAGCGTCCGGCGGCGCGCTGGCCCGGGTGGCAGCGGCCGACAGCAGGAACAACGCCCCCAGCAGGCGGCGCGCCATCGACCTCAGGCCGGCCCTGTCGCGGGCCAGAGGGGACTTCGTGGACAGCGTCATCATCGTCGGGCCTCGGCTTCGGCAATGGGAAGTTCGAACGGGCCGGCCGGTGCCCCGCTGCGATCGCGCAGCGTGCACACCGGGCCATCGGCCCAGCAGTAGCGGACGTGCGTTGCGTGCGTCGAGCGCGGGCCACGCAGCAGGATCCGGCGCCCATCCAGTTCGGCGTCGCCGTAGTCGCAGTGGCGGGTATCACCCCTGGTCTCGCACAGTTCAAAGCCAATCGGTCGCAGCGCACCGGTTGCGGTGAGCGCGCCTTCGACATCCTCGAACGCGATGGCCACGCCCGCGGGCGTCCGCACGGCCGTGACCGCCCGCGGACCTGACGGTGCCAGATCCTGCTCGCCGTACACCACGTGGCGGGCCACGCGCGCCAGGCGGCGCCCGAGTTCCTGCTTGTTCGGCGGGTGGATGTCGTAGGCATCGCCGATGTCGATGGCAATGGCGAGCCCGCTCCGCGCATCCTCGGCGGCGACGCGCCGCTGCGCCTCGCGCACCTGCGCCCAACCGCTGTCGGCCGGCGCAACCGGCGGCTGGCCATAGCTGGCCAGCTGCACGAGCAGCAGTGGCGTGCGTGCACCGAACTGACGCCGCCAATCGTCGCGCAGCGCACGCAACCGCGCCGCGTATGCCGCGCCATCACCGGTGTTCGATTCGCCCTGGTACCACAGCATGCCGCGCAGCCCGAAACCGCCGAGCGGCGCGATCATTCCGTTGTACAGCGTCGACAGCCCGGTGGCGGCCTGCCAGGGGCCAAATGGCGGCGCCTGCTGGCCCGGCGCCACCCGGTACTTCCACGGACGCTGCAGTGCCACCCGCTCACCGTCGTCGAACTGCAGGCCGTATGCCGTGGCGGGGCCGGCCAGGCCGCCTTCGCCGTAGGTGTCCAGCACGTTGACCGCAATGACGTTGGATCCTGCCTTCAGCAGGCCACGTGGCAACGGGTAGCGCCTCTCGCCGGCGCCGTACTGGCTGCCGACGGCGACTCCGTTCACCCAGGTCACGTCCACCTCGTCGGCCGATGCCAGCTCCAGGATCGCGCCGCGTGCAGCCTGTTCAGCGCTCAGCATCACCTGCGTGCGATACCAGACCATGCCGTTGTAGTCGGCAAGCGCGGGCTCGTTCCACCGTTCCCATGCGCCCAGTGTGGACGGTGCGCGCGACCATCCTCGGTCATCGGCATCCGCGCGCCATGGGGCGTCGCCGGGCAGCGTGCCCTCGCGTGTGGCCCACCAATGCTGCCAGTAGCGGCCCCAGGCTGCGCGTGCCTCCAGCGGATCACGCGCAGAGCGCGCGAGGATATCGAGGGCCTCATCCAGGCCGCCCTGCCCGCGCAGTGCACCAACGCTGGTCCAGGCCTCGATCCGCGAGCCACCCCACGCCGCCTCGATCAGCCCCATCGGCACGTCGACCGTGCGCTGCAGTTCGCGCGCGAAGTAGAAGCAGGTGGCGGAGAAATCGCGCACCGCATCAGGCGTTGCCGATGTCCAGGCAGTGCTGTCGTTGAAGCTCTCCTGTGCCTGCGCGGCGGCGTGCTGCGGCACGGTGAACAGCCGGATCCGTGGCATCGTGGCTGCGGCAATCTCGCTGGCTGCGTTGAGCGAGCGCCACACCGGCAGTTCCATGTTCGACTGTCCCGAGCACAGCCACACGTCGCCGACCAGCACGTCGCGCACCCTCTCCCGACGTGTCCCGGCAATTACCTCCAGCGTATGCGGACCGCCCGCGGCCACCGGGGGGAGCGTCGCCTGCCAGCCGCCTGCGGCGTCCGCCCGGGTGCTTACCGCCTGCCCGGCAAACGTCACGGAAACCGGCTGCCCAGGGCCTGCGTGACCCCAGACCGCAATGGGCCGGTCACGCTGCAGGACGGCGTGATCCCTGAACAGGGGATGCAGCAGCCCCGTCGTTTCCTGCGCCGCGGCCGGCATCGCCACCACTGCCGCAACCATCATCAACAGCGCATACCCGACCGCTCCGAACCTGCTCATCGCCCATCCCCCGGTGCGAACGGAAACTGCAACGCCTGGTAGTACGACAATGGCTGCGGCGGTGGCCGTTCGCCGGCGGGCAGCGGCCGTCCGCTGAGTGACTGGAAGTACGCCACGCTGGCGTCACGCCACCATTGCGCTTCGTCGTGCTGGATCTGCAGGAACGCAGCAACGTGCCGATGCCGCTGCGGATCGATCCGGTCGCACAGGGCTGCCCAGGTGTCCTGCATCGAGCGCACCTGGCGCACACCCCGCGAATAGCGCCCGACCAGCTCATCCCAGAGCGTCCTGCCCGAGCGCATGCGGCGGTCCCACGGCACATGATGGAACCACAGCAGCAGCGACTCGGGCACGCGTGCGGAATCGCCGTAGATCTCGGCGACCTGCGGGGCGTACTGGCCCACTGCGTTGCTTCCGCTGGCGCTGCGATCAAAACCGATGCCCTGGCTGTCTGCGCGGTGGTAGTACACCGACGTCCAGTCCGCACGTGGGCCTCCGTCCACCCAGGGGCCGGGGCCGTAGTGATGGCCGCGTGCCATCAGGTGGTGCAGGCCCAGCGGCGTCATGTAATCCACTGCCGCCTCGCGCGAGTCCATCATCATCCGCACGATCGGGCCGGTCACCTGCGGGTCGGGCGAGAACGTCAACGCTGCCCAGTCTTCGGCAATCGCGCGCGCGGATTGCTGCGGGTTCCAGGCCAGCCGGCCGAAGGCGTACCAGTTGGCCTGGTCGAAGTGCGAGCCACTCCAGGTGCGGTCCACGCCGATGTTGGCGACGCCGGCAATACCGGTCAGTGCGTGGCCCTCCAGCGAGCCATCGATCACGCGGGCAACCGTGGAGCCCTCGCCGCGGGCATGGGTGTCGGCCTGCAGCACTTCCTCGTAGAGCGTTCCCAGGTAGACCAGGTGCGTCGCAAAACCCAGGTATTCCTTGGTGATCTGCAGTTCCATCATCAGCGGCGTGCGTGGCATCGCGCCGAACAGCGGATGGAACGGCTCGCGCGGCTGGAAGTCGATGGGGCCGTTCTTCACCTGCACGATCACGTTGGGGCGGAAGGCACCGTCCAGCCGGACAAACTCGCTGTACGCCTGCTTGGCGCGATCTTCGGGAACCTCGTGCGAATACACGAAGGCCCGCCACATCACCACGCCGTTGTAGGGTGCCAGCGCGTCGGCCAGCAGGTTGGCGCCGTCGGCATGGGAACGACCGTAATCCTGCGGGCCGGGTTGCCCCTCCGAGTTCGCCTTGACCAGGAAGCCGCCGAAATCCGGAATGCGCGCATGGATCTCATCGACCTTGTCGCGCCACCAGCGCCGCACGCCGGGATCCAACGGGTCAGCCGTCGCCAGGCCGCCGAGCTCGATGGGCGCACTGAAGCGTGCGCTCAGGTAGACCCGGATGCCATAGGGGCGGAACAGGTCGGCCAGCGCGGCGGCTTTGGCCAGATAGGCCGGCGACAGGCTCAGCGCACTGGCGTTGACGTTGTTGAGGACGGTGCCGTTGATGCCGAGCGAAGCGTTGGCACGGGCGTAGTCGGTGTAGCGCGGGTCACGCCATTGCGGCAACGTCTGCCAGTCCCACAGCGAGCTGCCCGCATAGCCACGCTCGACGTAGCGGTCCAGGTTGTCCCAATGGTCGAGCACACGCAGTGCGACCCGCGGCGACTCCCGCACGTCCAGCCCCCGCAGCGGCATGCCACGCTGCAACAGGCGCAGCAGGTGGAACGTGCCATACAGCACGCCGACATCCCGGCGTGCCGCCACCAGCAGCACATCGCGCCCCTCGGTCCGGACCTGCCGGATCAGGAAGCCCTCGTCGCCCAGCGTGGCAACCTCGTTGCCGAACGCGGCGACCAGCGCCGAAGACTGCGGCGTACCCAGCACCAGGGCATGGTCAGTACTGATTGCCGTTCGCATTGGCGGGGCCGTTCCCAGCAATCCAGGAAGGCTGCGCGCAAGCTCGTCGCGGGTGGCGCGCTGCATCGGCGTGCCATCCGGGGCCACCACTTCGGCCAGCTGCCGCCGGTAGTCGGCAGCGACCGTTGTGGCAACCGGGTGGTAGCGCATCCACAGCCTGTAGCCATCCTCCGCCCGTGCACCGCCAGCACAGGCCAGCAGTGCGAGCACGGCGCACAGGCGCGTGCCGACAGCACGCAACAACGGCGTTAACATGCGCCTTTGTAGACTACGTCCGGGCCCGGGGCAGCGCATCATCGTCCTTCGCACCCGCGCGGCAGCGCCACCAAGAACAAAGGGATCGTGCATTGGACAAGCCGAAGAAGTCGGTTCGCCGCAGAACCGCAGGCGTGACGATCGACGAGGTTGCGGCCCTTGCCGGCGTTTCGCCGATGACCGTGTCGCGGGTGATCAACCAGGGCAAGGTGCGCGACGTCACCCGCGAGCGCGTGCTGCGCGCCGTGCGTGAGCTGGGCTATACGCCCAATCTTGCTGCCAGTTCGCTGGCCGCCGCACAGCACACGCGCATTGCGCTGATCTACACCAACCCCAGCGGCGCCTATCTGCGCGAACTGCTGGTGGGCCTGCTGCGCGTCGCCTCCAGTTCCGCCATCCAGCTGGTCATCGACTACTGGGACAACCTGGATGCCGACTCCGAACGCAGGGCGGCGCGCGCGCTCGCCGGACGCGTCGACGGGGTGATCCTGCCGCCGCCCCTTTGCGAATCGCAGGCCGCCGTAAGCGAACTGGTCAAGGCTGGCATTCCAGTGGTGGCCATCGCATCGGGTCGCCTGAGCGAGGCCCTGTCCTGCGTCCGCATCGACGATTTCAGTGCGGGCAGGGAAATGACCGATCACCTGCTCCGGCAGGGACACACCCGCATCGGTTTCATCCGTGGGCGCGATGACCTGAGCGCAAGTGCGCTCCGTTACGACGGCTTCGTCACCGCCCTGCGCGAGGCCGGGCTTGCGGTGGAGCCTGGCCTGGTCCAACACGGTGACTACACCTACCGGTCCGGCCTGGCTGCCGCCGAAAAGCTGTTGTCCCAACGCCGCCCACCGACCGCGATTTTCGCCAGCAACGACGACATGGGCGCCGCGGCCATCTCCGTCGCGCATCGGCGCGGGCTGGAAGTGCCACGCGACCTGTCGGTGGTGGGTTTCGATGACACCTCGGCCGCCACCACCGTGTGGCCGGAACTGACCACGATCCACCAGCCCATCGCCTCGATGGCCAACGCGGCCGTCGACATCCTGCTGCGCACCATCCGCCGTCCGGCGGGGGACGCAACGGTGCTGCGCGATCATGTGATGCCGCATCGGCTGATCGCACGCGGTTCGGTCGCCGCGCCGCCCCGGGGGCGGTAGCGCAGGCCTCATGCTCCGCATCCGAGGGTGACCTCGGCTTCGTTCAGCGCACCCAGGGCGACGCGTGACACGGAGATCGTCATCGCGTCGGCCGTCACCACCGACCACGGTCGGTCGATCGCGTCCAGCGTTGCACCCGCCTTGGCCAGGCACTTCAGCGGCACGCCGACACGCTTCCACTGGCCCTGTGGTAGCGCCGCCAGCGCCGGCCCGATGGCGATGCGCGCCGAGCAGCCCACGCCGCAACCGACCGACAGCCACGCCTCACCCTTCGGGGCTGCGTCCACCCGCAGCGTGGTCAGCAGCATCAGATCGCCGTTCGATTCACGCCGCAGGTCCAGCGCCGTGTGCGACTGCAGTGCCGCGGCGGCTTCGCCATTGCCCGACCAGGCCAGGCGTCGCCCATCCTCCTGCGCCAGATGATCCACGCCGGTGATCTTCAGCCGGTCACCGGGCAATGCGTCCGGCACGCGGGTCACGGTCAGGCCCTGGCCTGCGGCCTGCTCAAGGCGCAGCGCCATGCCGGGGCCTGCATCACCGCGCGCAAAGAACACGCCCGTCGCGCCCTCGTTGCCGGTCACGCCCGATGCCTCCGGCAGCGCGGCCAGGTCGCCGTTGTCGGCGTAGGTCAGGCCGAAGCCGAACGCAAACAACGGATCGTAGTCCTTCTGGCCGACGTTGTTGGCGTACTGGGTGGCGGTGCGCGGCCAGCTGAAACTGAGCTTGCCCTTGAAATCGTGCTGCACGCGGCCATCGCTTCCGCGCAGCAGTACATCGGCAATGCCGGCGCCTTCCGAGCCCGGCAGCCATGCAGCCACGAAAGCATCGGCGGCATTGATTTCCCGGTTCACCCAGAGCGGCCGTCCGCTCAGGAAAACCGCAACGACCGGTATGCCTTCGGCCTTGAGCCGCTTGAGCAGCGCCAGGTCCGTTTCGTTGCCGGGCTTGTAGGCCAGCGTCGGCCGGTCTCCCTGGAACTCGGCATAGGGGTCCTCGCCAAACACCACCACCGCCACGTCGGGCTTCACTGCATAGCGTCCGTCGACGGCAAGCACGGCTTCACCACCGGCCGCCCTGGCCTGGCGCGCGATGCCCTCGTAGATCGTGTCCGCATTGGGGAAGTCCTTGCGGGTGGTGCCGGTGCCCTGCCAGTTGAGCGTCCAGCCGCCGGCCTGCTTGCCGACATCGTCGGCGCCGTCGCCGGCCACGAGGATCCGCTGCTTCGGCGACAGCGGCAGGAGGCCGTTCTGGTTCTTCAGCAGGACCAGCGATTCGCGCACGGCCTGCCGGGCGACCGCGCGATGCGCCGGCGCGCCGATCAGTGCGAACTGCCCGCCGACGGCCCGCGTGGATGGCCTGCCGGCCTC
The DNA here is from genome assembly GCF_059369535.1 of Stenotrophomonas sp. YJH_SMC_122. Classification (NCBI taxonomy): domain Bacteria; kingdom Pseudomonadati; phylum Pseudomonadota; class Gammaproteobacteria; order Lysobacterales; family Lysobacteraceae; genus Stenotrophomonas; species Stenotrophomonas sp. YJH_SMC_122. The sequence continues at coordinate 176,635 of NZ_JCAFST010000005.1, forward strand.
GAACAGCCCAAGGCGGAACTTGACCCGCAGGATCCGGCGCACCGCATCGTCCAGGCGTTGCGGCGTGATCCGCCCATCCTTCACCGCAGCCAGCGTCGTCTCGTAGAAACCCTTCCAGCTGTCCGAGGCCATCGCCATGTCCAGGCCCGCGATGATGGTGGCCGGGCAATCTGTGGTGGTGCAGCCCTTGACCTGTCCATGACCATTCCAGTCACCTACCACGAAGCCACCGAAGTTCATGCGGCCCTTGAGCACATCGGTGAGGTAATGCCGGTGTCCATGCATCTTCTCGCCATTGACGCTGTTGAACGACGCCATCGCGGTCTGCGCGCCGGCGGCGATTGCCGGCGGATATCCGGCGGCGTGGATGCGCACCAGGTCTGACTCGCTGATGCGGGTGTCACCCTGGTCCTTGCCGTCGGTGGTGCCCCCATCGCCCAGGAAGTGCTTCACCGAGGCGATCACATGGCGGCCATCGAGGAACTCGGGTGTTCCCACCCTGCCCTGCAACCCCTCCACCATGGCGGCGGCATAGCTGGCCACCACGTCCGGCGATTCGGAGTAGCCTTCGTAGGTGCGTCCCCAGCGATCATCCTGGGGTACCGCAACGGTCGGCGCGAACGTCCATTCCATGCCGGTAACGCGGGTCTCCAGCGCGGTGATGCCACCGATCTGCCGCAGCAGCTCCGGATTGCGCGTGGCGCCCAGCCCGATATTGTGCGGGAACAACGTGGCGCCTATGATGTTGCTCTGCCCGTGCACGGCATCGATGCCGAACAGCAGCGGAATGGCCTTGCCGCCTTTCGAGGTGTCCATGGAGGCGTCGTAGAAGGCGTCGGCCAGCGCCAGCCATTCGGCCGGCGAGGCGTCATAGCGGCCGCCGGGATCGGAGTTGCCTCCGGCCAGGATCGAGCCGAGCCGGTAGCGGCGCACATCATCGGGGGTGACGCTGGCGATGTCGCCCTGCACCAGCTGGCCGACCTTCTCTTCCACCGTCATGCCCGCCATCAGGTCGGTGATGCGCTTCTCCAGTGCCGGATCCGCAGCCAGCGGCCAGGTGACCTCCGGCCAGGGATCCTTGTCGGTGGTTGCGGCGGCGGCAGCCCGGTCCTGGCCGCGGCAGCCAAGCAATCCCAGCATCAGTGCGGCGACCAGCGCGCCGCTGCGGATTACGAAGGTCTGCGATGTCATGGCGCTCATCCTTCCATCTGCTCCAGTTCCTTGCCCTTGGTCTCGTGCACATGCCGGACGACGAAGATCACCGAGATCACGGCAGCGACCAGGTAGATGCCGTAGGTCGCCGCCAGCCCTGCCGCGGCCAGCAGCATCGGGAACGTTACCGTGACCACGAAGTTGGAGGTCCATTGCGCTGCGCCAGCGACCGCCAATGCCGAACCGCGGATCTGGTTCGGGAACATCTCGCCCAGCATCACCCACATCACCGGCCCCCAGGACAGATTGAAGAACACGACGTAGGCGTTGGCCGCCACCAGCGCCAGCGTGCCCATGCGGCCGGGCAGCTGCAGATGCCCGTCGGCCAGCGAACCACTGGCAAAGGCCACCACCACCAGTGCAAGCGACAGCGACATCCCGGCCGAGCCGAACCACAGCAGGGGTTTGCGGCCGATCCGGTCAATCAGCAGCACGGTGACCACGCAGGCACCGATGCTCAGCGCGCCGGACAGCACGTTGATCAGCAGCGCGTCGTTTTCGGAAAAGCCGACCGCCTGCCACAACACGGCGCCGTAATAGAACACCACGTTGATGCCGACCAGCTGCTGGAAGCAGGCCAGCCCGACGCCGACCCAGACAATCGGGCGGATCCGCCCGGTCCCCCTGCTCCTCAGGTCGGACAGGCGCGGGCGATGGTGTTCGTTGGACAGCGAGGCATCGATCTCCTCGAGCGTGGCCCTGGCCTTGTCGCTGCCCAGCAGCCGGGTCAGCACCTGCAGGGCGTCGTCCTTGCGCCGTTTCACCACCAGGTAGCGCGGGCTCTCCGGAATGGTCAGCAACAGCAGCAGGAACAGCAGCGATGGCGCGGCCTGCATCCAGAACATCCAGCGCCAGGCGGCCTGCCCGCCCCACAGTGGCTCGGTCGACGCCCCCGCTGCGGCCGCCAGCAAGTAGTTGGACAGGAAGGCAGCGGTGAGCCCGGTGATGATGGCGATCTGCTGCACCGTGGCCAGGCGGCCGCGATAGCGGGCCGGAGCGACCTCGGCGATGTAGGCCGGCGAGATCACGCTCGCCGCGCCGACCGCGAATCCGCCCACCACCCGCGCCGCAATGAACCAGCCCGACGAGACCGCCGCCCCCGCACCGAGTGCCGACAGCAGGAACATCACCGCCGACAGGATCAGCACGTTGCGGCGGCCGAGGCGGTCGGCCAGGCGGCCGGCACTGAACGCGCCCACCGCACAGCCCAGCAGCATCGACGCGATCTCGAACCCCTGCATCCATTCGCCGGACCGGAACGCCTGGTGCAGGCCGTCCTGGGTGCCATTGATCACGCCGCTGTCGAAGCCGAACAGAAAACCGCCAATCGTCGCTACCACGCTGATCAGTACGATCAGCCGGGTGTTCTCGCCGCTGCCTGCTGCCTGGTTCATCCCCTTCCCCTTGAGTGCACCGTTGCCGCCGTTGGCCTGCCTGCTGCGCTCAGCGCAGCAGGTACTGGTTGAGCAGGTTTTCGTAACGCTCCTGCTTGCCGCTGGCTTGGCGCGGTTCGCCGAGGCGGGCGGCCAGGCCCGCCAGGTCCGGCAGGCTGAGCGTGCCGCGCTCGAAATCCTGTCCGGCGCCGGAATCGAAGCTTGCGTAGCGTTGCGCACGCCATTGCTCCCACGGCGACTCGGTCAGCAGTGCATGGGCAACCTCCAGCCCGCGTGCGAACGCATCCATGCCGCCGATATGGGCAATGAACAGATCCTCCAGGTCGGTCGACTCACGGCGCACCTTCGCATCAAAGTTCAACCCGCCCTCCAGCCCGCCCTGGCGCAGCACGACCAGCATTGCGCCCACGGTGTCGTACAGATCGCTGGGGAACTGGTCGGTGTCCCAGCCGTTCTGCGCGTTGCCGCGGTTGGCATCGATGCTACCGAGCAGGCCATGATCGGACGCGACCTGCAGGTCGTGCTCGAAGGTATGGCCGGACAGCGTGGCGTGGTTGGCCTCGATGTTGAGCTTGAAGTCCTTGTCCAGCCCGTGTTCCTTCAGGAAGCCCACCACCGTGGCACTGTCGAAGTCGTACTGGTGCTTCATCGGCTCCATCGGCTTGGGCTCGATCAGGAAGTTGCCCTTCAGCCCGATGCTGCGGCCATAGTCGCGTGCCATGGTCAGGAAGCGCGCGAAATGCTCGATCTCCCGCTTCATCTGGGTATTGGCCAGCGACGCATAGCCTTCGCGCCCGCCCCAGAACACGTAGTGCTCGCCACCGAGTTCGACCGTGGCCTCGAGGGCGGCCTTGACCTGCACGGCTGCACGCGCGACCACCGCGAAGTCGGGATTGGTCGATGCGCCGTTCATGTAGCGCGGGTGCGAGAACAGGTTGGCCGTGCCCCACAGCAGCTTGACGCCGGTGGCCTCCTGGCGCGCCTTGGCCAGGCCCACCATATGCGAGAGGTTCTTCTGGTACTGGCCGATGTCGTCGGCATCCGGCGCCAGGTCGATATCGTGGAAGCACCAGTACGGCACGCCCAGCTTGGTGAAGAACTCGAACGCCGCGTCCACCTTTGCTTCGGCCGTGGCCAGTGGCGAGGCGGCCTCCCACGGGAACTGGCGGGTGCCCGGGCCGAACGGATCGTGCCCGGCATTGCAGAAGGTGTGCCAGTAGCACACGGCGAAGCGCAGATGCTCCTGCATGGTCTTGCCACCGATGACCCGGTTGGCATCGTAGACCTTGAAGGCAAGCGGATTGTCCGAGCCCTTGCCCTCGAACGGAATGCGGCCGACGCCGGGGAAGTATTCCTTGGCGCCGATGAAGGGCTGCGTGCTCATGGTGCGTGCTCCTGTCGTGGTACGGGGTGTCGTGGAGGAGTCATCAGCCGCGCTGCAGCGGCGTGATGGCATCGAGATGACTGAGGAAGCGTGCGTAGGCCCGTGCATAGGCATCGCTGCGGGCCGGATCCGGCCGTGCGGACAGCGCGGGATCGACGGTGACGTGGCGCGCGGTGATGTCGCTGATCGAGGTGGCGTCTCCCTGCGCCCGGGCGAGCGCCCACAGCGCCTGCAGTGCCGCACCAAACGCCGCACCTTCGGCCTGCACCGGGACGTCCACCGGCAGGCCGAACACATCAGCCAACAGCTGACGCCAGGCAGCGCTGTTGCTGCCACCGCCGGTGAGCACGATGCGATCGAACTGCATGCCCGCGCGGACGAAGGCGTCGTAGCCGTACTTCAGGCTGTAGGTCGCGCCCTCCATGGCGGCGCGGTACACATGCGCCGGGGTGAAATTGGCAATGTCCAGGCCAGCCAGCACGCCCTTGCCCAGCGGCAGGTCAGGGGTACGTTCGCCATTGAGGAACGGCAGCATCACCAGGCCCCCTGCCCCCGGCGGCGTTGCGCGAAGATGCGCGTCACCGTCGCGGCTGCTGAAACCGAAGGCGGTGGCCACGCGTTCGGTGGCCACGGTGCAGTTCATGGTGCAGATCAGCGGCAGCCAGCCCCCCGTGGACGAGCAGAACGCCGCCCACGCGCCGTCCGGATCGATCACTGGCGAGCCGGAATAGGCAAACAGCGTTCCGGAGGTTCCCAGGCTCATCGCCAGCCGCCCTTCCGTGACGCAGCCGGTGCCGATTGCCGCCATCATGTTGTCGCCGCCACCCACGGCAATCTTCACGGCCGCCGGCAGCCCGAACTCGGCGGCTGCCTTCGGCGCGATATCGAACAGGGCATCGGGCGCAGCGATCGGCGGCAGGCAGGCAGCAAGATCACGATCAGGATCGGTTGCGCGCAGCAGTTCCTGCGACCATGTGCGTGTGCGCACGTCCAGCCAGCCGGTGCCGGACGCATCGCCAAGTTCGCAGAACCGCTGCCCGGTCAACACGAAATTCAGGTAGTCGTGTGGCAGCAGGATGGTCGCCAGCCGCGCATAGGCGTCGGCACGGTGGGTTCGGGTCCAGGGCAGCTTGGAGGCCGTGTAGCCGGCCAGGATCGGGTTGCCCGCCAGCGCGATGGTCTGTTGGAACCCACCCACGGCGTCCATGATCTGGATGCATTCGGCCGAGGTGCTGGTGTCGCACCACAGCTTGGCCGGCGCCAGTACCTCGCCAGCATCATCGACCGGCACGAACCCATGCTGCTGGCCCGATACCGCCAGCGCGACGATGCGTGCGCGCAGCGAGGGATCGATCCGGGCAAAGCAGTCGCGCAGGGCCGACACCCAGTCGGCCGGCGCCTGTTCACGGCTGCCATCGGCACCGCTGTCCAGCGCGAGCGGCGCGCTGGCCGAGGCCACCACCGCCTGCTTCCGCGGGTCATAGACCAGCACCTTCAGGCTCTGCGTCCCTGCATCGATCCCTGCAACCAGACCCATCGAAACCGCCTCCGATCAACAAAAAGGTAGCGCTAACATTCCGTGGACTCAAAAAGGGGGCGTGGTGTCCGGCCCCCTCGTTGCCACCGCGCGCGTCATCGCCCGCGGTGTTGCCGCACTGTAACCAGCTGCAGCGGAAAAAGCGTGCTGCAACGCAAAACCCTGCTACGTGCTCGCCGTCGTCGAACGCCATACGTCCACGCCGGACGTGCAGTACTGCGCGATGAACTCCGCCTGCGCCGGCATCTGCGCGGCGGCCTGCTGCACAGGCCCTTGGATGCCCTTCAACAAGGTGCGCAGATCGACATCACTCACGGCCCGCGCCAGCGGGTGGGCAGGACCGGGCGCGATGCCCTGCCCGAGCAGCACGCTGGTCCAGGATTCGACACGGAACAGCTCGCCGGGGTCCTGCCACGCATGTGCACGCTCGCGCCACGCCTGCAGCCGCTGCTGCAGCGATTCCGGCACGCGCATCTCGCGACAGGCCTTCCACATCGGTTCGCTGCGCTGCGTGGCGTGGTAGTGCAGGATGATGAAGTCGCGCACGTGCTCCATTTCCTGCCGGCTGACATCGTTGTACAGCTGCACCAGCGACGCACTGATGCCGTCGAACGGGAACAACTGGATCAGGCGCACCACTGCGCTGATCGTCAGATGGATGCTGGTCGACTCCAGCGGTTCGATGAAACCGCTGGCCAGCCCGAGCGACACCACGTTCCTGTTCCACGCCTTCAGCCGGCGTCCACTGCGGAACGGCACCTTCCATGGATCGCGCAGGGGTGGAGCCCCGGCATCGCGCAGCAGTTTCGCGGCGGCCTCGTCATCGGACAGATGGCGGCTGTCATACACCAGCCCACAGCCGACACGGTGCTGCAGCGCGATGTGCCAGCGCCACCCCGCCTCGTGGGCGATCGCCCGGGTATAGGGCACCGGCGGTGCCACCGCCTCGGTCTGCACCGCCACGGCACGGTCGCACGGCAGCCATTCGTGCCAGTCCTCGTAGCCGGTGCCCAGCGCCTGCTCGATCAGCAGGCCGCGGAAGCCGGTGCAGTCGATGAACAGATCGCCCTCGATCACCTGGCCGTCGTCCAGCACCAGCGCCTGCACCGAGCCGTCGTGCGCGTGCTGCCTGACCTGAGCGATCCGGCCTTCGATCCGCCGCAGGCCGTGGGCCTCGGCCCTGCGGCGCAGGAACCGCGCATACAGCCCGGCATCGAAGTGATACGCATAGCTGGCCTGCGGCTGGGTGTGCAGCGAGAAGCGGTCGCCACGCGAGGCGATGCTCTCCAGGCAGAAGTCGCCCAGGTCGGAGGGCATGCCGCGGCGCAGGCTGTCCAGCCAGAAGTGATGGAAGGGGGCCGCCCAGGTGCCGTGGCCGATGGTGCCGAACGGATGGAAGAAGCGATCGCCCGGCAGGCGCCAGTTCTCGAACGAGATCGACAGCTTGAAGGTGCCGGCCACCGCGCGCAGGAACTCCTGCTCATCAATCTGCAGGAAGCGATGGAAGGTGCGGATCGGCGGCACGGTGGACTCACCGACGCCGACCGTGCCGATCTGCTCGGACTCGACCAGCGTGATCTGCAGCTGGTCACGGAACTGGTGCGCCAGCGCGCAGCCGGCCAGCCATCCCGCTGTACCGCCACCGGCAATGACCACCTTGCGGATGCGCCCTGCAGGCGCGCTCTGGGTATCCAACGCGGTGCCCTCTCTCAACGGTTGAGCCTGCCCAGCAGCATCGCGCGCATGCGGCGGGCGCGCTGCTCGTCGAACGGTGCCAGGTCCCCGCGCGCGGGGTCAGGCAGGTGCTGCGCCGCGCGCTCGCCAGGGCCGAATGCGTAGTAGCGGAAGAGTCCTTCCCAGGCCTGCTTTTCGCGCGCCGGCAGGTCACGCACGGCCCACATCGCGTGGTGCAGCGCCGCCAGCGCGGATCCCAGCCATGCCGGCGAGTTTCGCCACCAGTAGTTCACCAGCACGTTGAACGGCTCCAGGCTGCGTACATGGTGCCACCACATGCTGGGAATGAAGATCGCATCGCCGGGTCCAAGTACCGCGCTGCGTGCATGCGCCAGCGCCTCGCGGAAACGTGGATGCCGATCGAAGTCGGGGCGCTCGAAGTCCACCACGCTGACCACCTGTCCGCCCGGCGTGGGATCGAGCGGGCCCGGATAGAGGTTGTCGATCTGGGCGGGCGGGAACAGGGTGAACTCACGCCGCCCCACCGCGCAGCAGGCGAGATTGTCGGGTGTGTCGAAATGGCACGAGGCCGTCACCCGGTTGCCGATCCAGATGCTGGCGGTGGCGTCGATGCCCTGCTTCGCCAGACCGGCGTCGTTGGCCTGCGCGAATGCCGGCAGCAGTGCCCGCGCGATCGGCAGCGAGGCCACGTAGTAAGTTGGCGGTTGCGGTACATGCAGCGTCATGGCGATCTCTTCCAGCACCTGGGCCAGCACGCCGCGCCGCACTTCGAAATTCAACCGGGTGAAGTCCGCGCTGTAGAACGGGCGCCCCCCGATCTCGGGGCCGCCGAACGAGTACTGGATGGGCGCACCCGCATCGACGCTGCACAGGTACGCCATTGCGTCCTGCACCCCGCCCAGTCCGGCCTGGACCAGCGGCCAACCGCTGGCGATGCCGCGCAGTACAACCGGCTCACCGGCCTCCACCAGGTCGGCCAATGGCAAGGCGGCAGGATCGATGCCTTCCAGGATCCGCATCGGCAGGCGAGCGTGCACCGGTCAGTTCCTGACCGCCTGCGCGGTGCCGTCCTGCACGCGAAGGCGGCGCTGCTTCTCGGCAATCAGGCGGCGCATGTTGTGCAACGACGCAAGCATCAGGTACGCGCCTTCCAGGTAGCCGGCGCGGTTCAGTTCAGCCAGGCGTGCGCTGTCCAGCGTCGCCAGGCGCTCCCGGTCGATGCCATGCAGTCCGCTCACACTCACCCGGTGATGCGGCGCGACCTGCACGTCGAGCGTGACCGGCTGGATCAGGCCGCTGTCGTCGAGCATCGCGAACATTGCGACCGCGTACGCGCTGCCCTCGTGGATGCCGCGCAGTACCCCTGCGATGTGGTCCAGGTAAGGCGTGTTTCCACCCTGCGGCAGGAACACCGGCTCCCCGCCGCCGGAGGTGACACGCGGATGGTCCAGGTCGACGTGCATCACCGCGTCCTGGGTGAGCAGGCCGTCCACGTAGTGCTCCTGGAAGCCGATCAGGAACGGCCCTTTTGCGGCCGCGCCAGGCAGGTAGGAGGCATTCCAGCGCCCGTCCAGCAGGAACAGGTTCTCGTGTTGTTCGAAACCCAGCAGGGCCACGGACTGCCACGCTCCCGTCCCGGCTTCCCTGCGCAGGAAGATCGGATACTCACGCTGCAGTTCGGCGAACTCGCTGGGATAGGCCGGCACCATGCCCACCGCATCGCCGAACTGCGGCCCGAATCCGGTGGCGACCTTCAGGTCCCGATGCGCGATGTTGTTGAGCATTTCATAGCGGGCCATCAGGGTATCCAGTCCAGTGCGGGGTGGCTGGCCGGCAGAGTAGCGCAGGCGCGACAGGTGCGGCGACACCGTCCCGGCGCGGCACCGCTGGCGGGCAGCGGTGCCGTGCCGGACGCATCGGCAACCAGGCTCAGAACTTGTAGCGTACGCCCAGCATGTAGCGCGGGCTCTGGTCTGCCAGCTTGACGATCATCTGCGAGGTGCGCGAGCGCCACCGCACATCCTCGCCGGTCAGGTTGATCGCCTCCAGGCTGAAGGACCAGTGGTCATCCAGCGCGTAGTTGACGCTGAGATCCCACTGCTCGTACGGCTCCACATAGTACGGATTGCGGCTGGAGCCCTGGTTGGCCAGGATCAGGTACTGGTCGCGCCAGTTCCATGCCAGGCGCACCGACCACCCGTACTTCTCGTACATCAGCATAGCGTTGGCAGTGTCGCTCAGGCCAGTGAGCGAGAACTGGTCGACGCCCGGATCGCCGCCATTGTTGTAGCCGACATCGCCTTTGACGACGGTGTAGTTGGCCAGCACGCCGAAGCCAGTGTCACCGAAGAAGTACTGGCCGCCCAGCTCCCAGCCATGCAGCTTGGATTTGTTCTGGTTGATCGGGCGATTGACGTTGAACTGGTACAACGGGTCGTTGGGCTGCCCATACAGATCGTAGGCCGCTTCAGTGGCCAGCACCTGCGCATCGGTGCCGTTGTAGGCGCCCAGCCCGGCGGGATTGTTGCGCAGCAACGCCAGTGCGGTGAACAGCGAGGTGTCGTTGGCCGAGCAGGCAGCGGCATTGGCCGGCCCGACCTGGGCGACGCAGGCGCCGCTGGTCAGGAAATCCAACGCCGCCCGCGCATCCGGCCCGGAGGTCGGGTCGGTGAGGCCGTACAGGCTTTCCTGGACGACGGTATTGCCGATGAAGTTGCTGACCGACTTGTTCCAGTAGGTCAATGACACATAGCTGGCGTCGGCGAAGTACCACTCCAGCCCCAGGTCGAGGTTGTCCGATTCCAGCGGCTTCAGGCTCGGGTTCTGCGAGTTGCCGCTGGCGCGCGACGAGGGATCGATCAGCACCGAGCCGAACGGCTGCTGGGCCCCGGGTCCTGCATAGAGATTGCCGTACGGCGCGCGGGCGATGCTCTTGCCGAACGAAACGCGGCCCTTCAGCTCCTCGGTGAGATCGATGCTGAAATCAAGGTTGGGCAGGATGTAGCTGTACCGCGCCTTCTCCGTGAAGGGCTGCTGCTCATCGGACAGCACGATGCGGAAATCATTGTTGGCCTGCCACTCGATCGATTCGGGCACGGCAATGACCGAGGTCGACACCACATCGGTGGTCTCATAGCGCACGCCCAGGCGGGTGTTGGTGCGCAGGCCGCCCAGTTCGCCATCCAGTTCCACCTGGAAGTACGCCGCCTTGGTCTTTTCCTCGACGAAGTTGTCGGCCGCACGTTGCGGGTTCACGCCCAGCCCGACGCCGTACTCGCGCGATGCCCATTGCGCCAGCTGCCCCGCATTGCCGCGCCAGGCCGGCCAGCTGTTCGCGCTGTAGTCGTCGAACAGGCCGACGATGTTGACCGGCTGCAGCAGGTCCATCAGGCCCGCGGCGGTATCCCGGTCCACGTTGGCCACGCCCCAGTCGCCCAGGGTCGAATAGGCCTCGGCCGCCTGGATGCGGTGGGTGGTGGACTTGTTGGTGTCCACGCCGAACTGGAAGCGGCCGTGGTCGAAGTTCCATTCGCCATCGACGCGCGCCTGCTTGATCTCGCTGATCTGGGTCTGCGCGTTGACGCGCAGCACCTGCGTGCCGACCTCGCCCTCCTGGAAGCCCGGGTTGACCACGCCATTGGTCCCGGCGATCGCATCGGCCGTGCTGGGATACCAGACCTGGGTGCCGACCGGGAGGCCATTGTTGAAGTTCAGCTCCTGCACCCAGGAGCCGCCACAATGCGGGCCACGGGTACAGTTGTTGGTGCCGGCGATGCTCATGAAGATCGAACCACCGCCGGTGAGCGGGTCGTTCGGGCGGCTCTCGTTCTTCGAGTTGTGCGCATCGAAGCTGAGCTTGAAGCGGTCGCTGACATTCCAGACGGCATTGAAGCCCAGCGAACCCAGCTTGTATTCCTGCATGCTGCGCTGCTGTTCCAGGCCGAAATCCTTGGTGCCGGCGATTTCACGGATGTACACCGGCGTCGCGACGGCGCCACTGGTGTCGAACTCGACGTTGGTGTAGTTGCTGTTCTGCAACCACATGCCCTGCTCGCCGCGATTCTCGGTGATCTCGTTGGTCGAGTAGGTGTAATCCACGGTCAGGGTCAGGCTGTCCGTCGGTGCGAACTGCAGCACGGCCTGGCCGTTGACGCGCTCGCGCTCGAATTCGGAGAACGCGTAGCGCAGGTCGTTGGGCCGCGCGTAAAGCTGGCCGACGGCCGGGGCATTGACCACGGTCGGATTGCCCGGCATCGACCCTGTCCACGGCTGCACGTTCCAGTAGTTCTCCGTGGCCTGCACCGAGCCACCCTTGCGCTTCTGCTGGCTTGCGCTGAGGCTGACGCCGAAGGTCTTTTCCGGATTGCTGTAACTGAAGATGCCTGACAGCTCCGGGGTCAGGTCATTGTCGAACGGCTGGCTCTGGTCGGACACCAGCTTCGCGCCGGCGTTGGCCACGATGCCGGCGTGATCGAGCGGGCGCGAGGTCAGGATGTTGATCGTCGCGCCGATGCCGCCGCTGGGCACCTGTGCCTGGCTGGTCTTGTAGACCTCGATACCATTGATGGCCTCGGCGGCCAGCTGCGCGAAATTGAAGGCGCGGGTGCCGCCGTCGACACCGCCGATGGCGACCTGTCCAGAGGCACCGAACGCGTCGGCGCCCGGCATCTGCCGACCGTTGAGCGTGACCATGTTGAACTGGGGGCCGAAGCCACGCGCGGTCACCTGCGCACCCTCGCCGTCACGGCGCTCGATGGAAATGCCGGTGATGCGCTGCAACGACTCGGCAAGATTGGTATCGGGGAACTTGCCGATGTCCTCGGCACTGATCGCGTCGACCACGCCCGCCGAGTCGCGCTTGATGTCCATGGCCTGGCTCAGGCTGTTGCGTATGCCCGTGACCTGCACTGCATCAAGCTGGGTGGGTTGCGACTGGCTCTGCGGCTGCTGCCCGGTCGCCGGTGCGGCGTCCTGCGCAAAGGCGGGATTGATGACCAGGGCACCACCCACGAAGGTGAACATGGCCCGGGACCGGAACTTCGCCAACGCGCGGCTCATGAACCGGCCCTCGGGGCCAGGGTGCCGCGGAAACTGCAAGTGCTCATGAAAGTCCCCTCTGACATACGATCGAATGGATGTACCGCCCCCTCCCAGGGGCACGCACGGGCGTGGCCCGCATTCCAAACCGAACAGCACGGGTGCTCGGGCACGCCGCGACTTACACTTGCTTTTCAAGCCTGCCAGGACAAACACGCGGCAAAGAAGGCAGCCCCTGGACCTTGGATCCCCGTCCAACTGGTAGCGCTACCATCGCGTTGCAGCGGAGAGTAATCACCGAGGTTCGCCGTTGTCACCATGCAGCGCAGCAAAATCGGCAGCGCGCGAAACAGCTGCTGACTCGGCCATTGCTGCATCCGGTCACGCTCGCCCGCCGTAGGAAAGATGCCCGCGCTTGCGGGTCATCCAGAAAGGAACGCACCGTGAACGCTCTTCAGCGCATCGCCGCCGCAGTCGGCTTCGCCGTACTCGTTTCGTCCGTGCCCACTGTCCTCGCCGCCAACACCGTCATCGTGGGCGGGGCAGAAATGTATCCCACCAGGACCATCGTCGAGAACGCAGTCAATTCCAAGGACCACACCACTCTGGTCGCAGCGGTCAAAGCCGCCGGCCTGGTCGACACCCTCAACGGCGCCGGGCCCTTTACTGTTTTCGCGCCCACCAATGCGGCCTTCGAAAAGCTGCCTGCAGGCACTGTCGATACACTGGTGAAGCCTGAGAACAAGGCGCAGCTGACCCGGATCCTGACCTACCACGTCGTCCCGGGCAACTACAGTTCCGCCCAGCTTCTGGCCGATGCCCGCAAGCACAGCGGCAAGGCCACCCTGAAGACCGTGCAGGGTGAGCCTCTTACCGTGGCGCTTCGCGATGGCAAGCTCTGGGTCATCGACGCAAAGGGTGGAAAGGCAGGTATCAGCGTTGCAGATGTCAGCCAGTCCAACGGCGTCATCCACGTGGTCGACACCGTGCTGATGCCCAAGTAGGCGGCCTCATGCAACGGGCATCCGGCGCGATGCCCGTTGCCCCGGCCGGTCATCCCGCCGTCACCATGCGGATCCCCGCCCGGCATGGCGTAGTGGCTACCACTCCGGTCCCAGCAACTTGGTCACTTCGGCCTCCAGTTTCTGCGCAGCCTCGTCCTGGGAGGCAACCTTGATGCACAGCCCCGACTGCGCCGGCCCCGGCACCAGCTGGTAGCGGTTGATGGTGCCGCCACCGTCGCCGTCCAGCGCTACCCGCGCCACTACCGTTCGGCCATTGGCGTGGAAGGTCCAGTCCTGATAATCAAACATGCTTCAGTAAGTGTGCGGCCAAGATGTCATCCCACTTTAGGCGCCACGACAGTGAAGAACGCTCCAGGAGGATGTTCAGAGCGCGTGGACATGATGACAACAGGGCCTATGGCAGTGTCCGCGCCAACTGCAGGACATCGGCGAAGAAGGAGGGATAGTCGTCCTGTGGAGCGCTGTGGGTGTCGCGCCGGTGGACCAGACGCACGGCGACCACCCGCTGTTCCGGGACGATCATCAGGTATTGGCCCAGGTAGCCGTTGGCGGCAAAGCCGACGACCGGTCCCCGTGTGATGTCGTAGAGATCGGCGAGCTTCAGGCCGCGCGCGGAGATCTGGCTGGCGTAGCGCTGGGACCAGTCCGCGCCCAGCTGATTGGCGAGGAAGGCGACCAGTGCGCTGCGGCTCTCGAATGCACGCCCTGCGCTGGCCTGCAGTGCGCGCTGTACGTCGTCGTCCACGCCCCTTTCCACCAGCAGATCCCGTAGCCGGGGCTTGAGCTGGTACCGTTCCCAGGCCGGTATCCGCCACCACAGCAGCCCAACCTCTGGCGCACGGGCGCTTTCGGTCGTCATCAACGCGACCGACTGCTCACTCAGGAGTCGTTTGCCATCCGGCGCCACGCCACCGTCCAGCAACAGTTGCCCGATGGCGGCAAGATCGATCGCGCGCAGGGACAGCCCGGCCATGCCCAGCGGAGTGCCTGCTTCATCCTTCATCCAGGTGTAGTGGGCGATGCCCAGTGGCTTGAACAGCCGCGCGTCCAGGTACGCATCCACAGGCTCGCCTGCCAGGCGCTCGACAATGCCGGGCAGCAGGTTGGTAGCCTTGTTGTTGTAGGAGAACACGTTACCCGGCTCATCGCTCAGCTCGGCAGCCAGTGCCAGCTTGATCAGGTCCGGGGCCCCTTCCAGCTCTTCGCCCGCGTTCGCCACGTTCTGCAGGCCCGAGGTATGGTCCAGCAGCATGCGCACGGTAATGGCGCTCTTCCTGCCCTGCTTCCATTCGGGATAGATCCGGCTGACCGGCGTATCGATCGAAGCCAGCTTTCCTTCGTCCAGCAGCAATGCAATGGCCAGCGCGACGACCGACTTGGTGGCCGACATCAGGTGAACGGATTCCTGCCCGACGGCGGGCTTCAGCTCAAGCAGCGTCTCCCGGTCGTGCATCACCAGGACCGCATCGGAATGCGCGGCGCGCGCGTTGCGCTCGATCGCGGCGAGGGCTTCGGCGCGCGTCGCCGCTTGGCTGGGCCCGGCGATGCCGAACACCAGGGCCAGGGCGCAGGACAACCAGCAGGATCTTGGCATCGCAATCTCGTCCAATGAGTGTGCGTGCAGTGTGACTACATGTGTAGTCACACTGCAGTGCCTGAAGTCATGGCGCGCTTGAGTGCTGAACGTGGGCTGGGCGCCGCCCCCGGCCCACCTGCAACGCGGTCGTCCGCAGCGGTCGCCATGCCGCGCCGCACGGTATGATGCGGCGACCCGGAACCTGCGATGATTGCAGCGGCCGCCCATCCGCTGATCGCGCGCGCCAGGCCCTCCTGCGCCGGGGTCGCTGCAGGTGCCGCTGAAGCCCCACTCCATGCTCGCCCCCCAAGCCCCCCTCGTGATCTGGGCAGCGGTCGCCGTTGCCACCATCGGCCTGCTGTTCCGTCCTTTGCGCATCCCCGAATATATGTGGGCGTTGGGCGCTGCCGCCCTGTTGCCGTTGCTGGGCGCGGTGTCGCTGCATACCGCATGGGGCGCAGTGGCCGAAGGCCGCGACGTCTACCTGTTCCTGGTCGGCATGATGGTGCTGGCCGAACTGGCGCGGCGCGAAGGCCTGTTCGATTGGCTGGCGTTGTACGCGGTGCGGCATGCGGGCGGATCGGGGCGACGCCTGTTCGACCTGGTGTTCCTGGTCGGCACGCTGGTGACGGTGTTCCTGTCCAACGATGCAACGGCCGTAGTACTGACGCCGGCGGTCTACGCCGCCTGCAAGGCGGCGCGCGCCAATCCCCTGCCCTACCTGTTCGTCTGTGCCTTCATCGCCAATGCGGCCAGCTTCGTGCTGCCCATTTCCAATCCGGCCAACTTGGTGGTGTACGGCCAGCACATGCCGCCGCTGCTGCAGTGGCTGGCGCAGTTCGCGCTGCCGTCGGCGGCGGCGATCGGCGCCACCTATCTGGTCCTGCGCTGGGTGCACCGGCGCGAGATCGCCCAGCCGCTGGTGGCCGCGCCGGCGCATCGCCCGTTGACCGACGGCGGCCGACTGAGCGCACTGGGCGTGCTGTTCACCGGCACCGTGTTGCTGGTCACGTCCGCCTTGAACGGGCCATTGGGCCTGACCACGTTCTGCGCGGGCACGCTGAGTGTGGCGGTGGTGGCGATCCGCCAGCGGCGCAGCCCGCTGCCACTGCTGCGCCACGTGTCCTGGGGTGTGCTGCCGCTGGTGGCGGGACTGTTCGTGCTGGTGGAAGCGGTGGCGCAGACCGGTGTCATCCAGACCGCGGCCAGCGCGCTGCAGGCCGTGGCGCAGGCATCTCCCCGCCAGGCCAGCTGGCTGGCCGGTGGCGCGGCTGCGCTGCTGAGCAATGTGGCCAACAATCTGCCGGTCGGCCTGGCCGCCGGTTCGCTGGGGCAGATGGCCGACCTGCCGGCGCAGACCCGTGCCGCATTGCTGGTCGGCGTGGATCTGGGGCCCAACCTGTCGGTCACCGGTTCGCTGGCCACGATGCTGTGGCTGGTAGCGCTGCGCCGCGAGGGCGAGCATGTCAGCGCGCTCGACTTCCTGCGTGTCGGCGCGCTGGTGATGCCGCCGGCGTTGATCGGAGCACTGCTGCTGCTCTGATCGGCGCGCGAGCGGCATGCGCTGCTAGAAGGCCACCTGCAGGCGGGTGTTGAAGGTGGTGCCTTCATCCCTGCCCTGGCCGGTGCCGCTGCGGTTGCGGGTCTGCCAACGGATCGCCTCGAACATCACGCGGCTGAAGTCGTTGAGATACCAGTTCGCACCCAGCGTCCACGCGTGGCCGGTACCGCCACTGGGCAGCTCGGCATAGTCGACGTCCTCGTAGCGCCCTTTCAGTTCCCATGCCCCGGCGCCGCCGCGGGTGACAGGATCGGCCACCTTGACCCGGCCCCAGGTGCCGGCCTTGCCCGAATAGGCCGGCCTTGCACCGGCCAGGAACCAGCCAGCCGAAATCGCCCAGGCCTCGTGGTCCAGATCGTAGTGCCCGCCGGCGTCGGCCCCGCGCAGGTTGCGCGTACCCCATTCGCCGGTCGCCCAGGCCGGCCCGAAGATGCCTGCCAGTTCCGCGCCATAGGCCGTGCTGCGCTCGGCGCCCGGCAGTGTGCCCGGCGCGATCTTTACCAGGTCATTGAAGTGCCCGGCGATGGCCGAACTGCGGACGACGCCGCTGGCGCCTGCGGCGATCTCCTCGTGGAAGGCCCAGGCCCCCAGGTGCACCGTGACCGCGTCGTTGGCCACCGGGTTCCAGTGCACGCGCGTGGCCCAGGTCTGGCTGTCGTTGTCGGTGCCGGCGTTGTTGAGATCGTTGCCGGCCACCGACAGGCTGGCATGCCAGTCCTTGCCGTACACGCGCTCGGTCAGGCCGACACCGAACAGGCCGCGCTGCGGCAGCATCAGCGTGCCGACCACGTTTCGGTCCTGGAAAGGCGTGTTGGAAGTGCTGCTGGAGCCATCGATACCCCGGTCGTTGAGGCGGTTGCCCACGGTCAGGTCGGCCGGCAGCCCGAACAGGCGGTGGTCCACGGTGGCGTAGACCGACTTCCACGCCACCGCGTTGTCCGCGAAGTCACCTTCCACTGCCCAGCCGAGGATGCCGTAGCGGCCTTCGGCGCCCAGCCGCACCGAGCGGATCTCGGTACCGGAGATGTTGCGGTCACTCACTGAGGATCCATCGGTGCTGGATGCGTCGACGAACAGACGTCCGCGCGGACGGAACGCCACGGCGCCGTCGGCACTGCTGAACTCCGGTGCGCCCTTGGACCAGGTGACCTTGGGCGCCTTGGCCTGGCTGGATTCCAGTGCGGCGACGCGGGTGTCCAGCGCGGGGGGCTGCGTTGCGGCCGCCGCACCGGCGGTGCTGTGCCCGCCCTCCACGGCACGCAGGCGCGCCTCCAACTGCTGGATCTGCAGCGCCTGCTCCTGCACCAGGCGTGAGAGTTCGGCCTGGCTCAGTGGTGCGGGAGGGGACGAAACAGCCTGGGCGCCAGCATGGCCACTGGCCAACAGCAGGCCGAGCGCGACCGACAGCGCTGCCGGTGGCAGCACGGTGGAATGGTTCATGGACTCTCTCTCCGGCCAGCCGGCCCCCTGGCCCGGCGCTGGCCTGTTGCGGTGGTGCGGGGGAAGATCGGGGGAGGAAGCGCGCGCCGCCGGATCGGCCCGGCGGCGCGGCAGGCGGGCTCAGCCCGGCCCGGTCAGCTGGTGGCCTGGGCCTGGGCGTTGGGACGCCAGGTGATCAGCTTGTTCTCGACCACGTCCAGCAGCGCGTCGATGACCAGCACGAAGGCGGCCAGGATGATGATGCCGGCGAACACACCCACAGCGTTGAAGTTGCCTTCTGCCTGCGCGATCAGGTAGCCCAGGCCCGCCGAGGCGCCGAGGTATTCGCCGATGATCGCACCAACCACGGCAAAGCCGACCGAAGTACGCAGCGAAGACAGGATCCAGCTCGCCGCTGCCGGGAAGTAGACATGGCGCAGCAGGTCACTGCGGCTTGCGCCCAGGATGCGGGCATTGGCCAGCACCACCGGATTCACCTCGCGTACGCCCTGCATGGCATTGAAGAACGTGGTGAAGAACACCAGGGTGACCGCCAGCGCCACCTTCGACCACAGGCCCAGCCCCAGCCACAACACGAAAATCGGCGCCAGCACCACGCGCGGGATCGCGTTGAAGCCCTTGATGAAGGGATCGAGGATGCGTGCCGAGCGGCGGCTCAGGCCGAGCCAGACGCCGCCGGCCACACCCAGGCCGGTGCCGATGATGTAGCCCAGCGCGGTTTCGGTCAGCGTGATGTAGACGTGCTGGTAGAACGACGTATCGGACAGCCAGGTCCAGGCCTGCTGCACGATCGCCGTTGGCGAGGGAAAGAAGAACGGATCGATCACGCCCAGCGCGATACCGCCTTCCCAGCCGCCGAACACGGCCACGACCAGGGCCAGTTGGATGAACTTGTCAGTCTTGGCGTGCATAGCTCTTCTCCACTTCGCCGCGCAGGCAGGCCCAGATGTCGCGGTACAGGTCGGTGAAACGGTCATCCAGCTTGATCTCGGCCACGTTGCGCGGACGTTCCAGATCCACATCGAAACTGCGCACCACGCGGCTGGCCGGGCCGGAGGACAGCACCACCACGCGGTCGCCCAGGGCGATCGCTTCTTCCAGATCGTGGGTGATCAGGATCACCGAGCGCCGGTCTTCCTGCCACAACCGCAGCAGCTCGTTCTGCATCAGGTGGCGGGTATGGATGTCCAGCGCCGAGAACGGCTCATCCATCAGGATCACCTTCGGCTCGACGATCAATGCCTGGGCCATCTGCACGCGCTTGCGCTGGCCACCGGACAGCTGGTGCGGGTAGCGATGCTCGAAGCCGGCCAGACCGACCTTGGCCAGCCACGCGTTGGCCTTGGCCTTGCGTTCGGCCTCGGGCACACCGCGGAAGCGCAGGCCGAGTTCAACATTCTGGTACGCGGTCTTCCACGGCAGCAGCGCGTCCTGCTGGAACAGGTAGCCGACCGACTCCTGCACGCCGCTGACGGCGCGGCCGTCGATGCTGACCTGGCCCGACGACGGCTTCAGCAGGCCCGCCACGGAATTGAGGATGGTGCTCTTGCCGCAGCCGGTGGGTCCGACGATGGCAAGGAACTCGCCGTCACCCACCTGGATGTCGACATCGCGTACGGCGGTGAATTCGCCGAAGGACATGGTCACCTTGTTGATGGCGACCATGGTCTGTGCAGGCTCCAGCTGCGGTGCGCCATTGAACTGGCGCACGGTGGCATTGAGGGCCATGGTTTACCTCCGCTTACGGTTGGGCAGCCGGCGCCGCAGCGTTGGCACGCTCGACGAAGGCATTGGTATAGGTCCGGGACAGATCGATATCGGCCTTGGCGACATCCGTGTTGAACTCACGCAGCACCTTCAGCGGTGTTTCCAGATCGGCAGGCGTGAAGTGACCATCCCGGGTGAAGATCGCGCGGGCGTTCTCCACTGCGCGTGCATAGGTGGCGCGGTCGCCAGACACGTAGCTGTCCGGCAGCGCCGCCACGATGTCTTCAGCACTGTTGTCGGCGATGAACTTCAAGGCCATCTGCTCGGCGCGGGCGATCTTCTCGGCCGCTTCGGGTCGCTTGTCAAGGAAGCTCTGGTTGGCGTACATCACCGAGGTCGGGTACAGGCCGCCATAGACCTGGCGGGCGCCGTCGTCGCTGCGCGCGTCGAGGATGATCCTGCCGACCTTGCGCTCGGTGATCAGGGTGGCGGCAGGATCATAGTTGACCAGCAGGTCGATCTTGCCCTGCTCCAGCGCGGCCACCGCTGCGGCGCCCGAGCCGACGCCGATCAACGAGATGCTGTCGGCCGGAATATCGTGCTGGGCGAGGAAGTGACGGACGAAGAAGTCGGACGAGGAGCCCGGCGCGGTGATCCCGACCTTCTGGCCCTTGATGGTCTCCGGGCGCGCCGGATCGAAGGTGGCATCCTCGCGGCCGGCCATCACCAGGCCGGAGTTGCGCGAGAGCAGTACGAAGGCCACCACGTCCTTGCCCTTGGCCTGCATCTGGATGGTGTGGTCGTAGAAGCCGACGGCCACGTCGGTGGAATTGGCCACCAGCGCCTGCAGCACCTTGGAGCCGCCCTGGGCGAAGTTCTCGGTCTTCACCTGCAGGCCGACGTCCTTGAAGTACCCCTTGGCGTCGGCGATGAAGAACGGCAGGTTGTTGAGGTTGTAGGAGCCGACGCTGATGCGTACCGGGGCATTGTCGCCACCGCCGGCGGATGCGCCTTCGGTGCGCCCGCTGTTGCTGCATCCGGCCGCGGCCAGACCGGCCGCGCACAGCGCGGCCAAGAAGAACTGCTTGTACATCATCCCTCCCAGGAGTGAAGCATCTACGTTGTAATGGAGGGCATGCGCGCCTACGCAGGCCCGTCCGGGTTCAGATCATGCCGCTGACGTCCATTGGCGGGCTTGGGTGGCAGTGGCCGTGGCGGGCGCGGGCGAAGTCGCGTACACGCGCCCCTCGAACAAGCGGCGTGCGGTGCGGACCACGCTGGCAATCACCGGCGAATCGCCCGAGCTGCGACTGAGGCCCACCTCCAGGGCCCCACTCGGATGTTCGAGGGTAATGCTGCCGGGAACGGACCGGCATCCGACCAAAGTGTGGGCCAGCGTGCCCGGCGTGACGGCGGCGGTGGCCAGGCCGACCGCACCGGTAATGGCCAGTGCGGTGTGGCATTGGTGCGGCATGAAATAGCGCACCTGCAGATCGCCGCCCTGTTGCGGCGCCGACAGCAGCACCGGCTTGGGAATGACCTTGTTGCCGGCGTCGGCGATGCCCATGCGGGCGCCCGCCTCGATGCGCAGCGCTTCCAGCCGGCGCATGAACGCCGCGTCCGCGTTCAGTTCGGCGGGCGAGGCATCACCGCGCACGCCCAGGTCTTCGGCACGCACCAGCATCATCGGCATGGCGCAGTCCACCAGGCTGGCCGGCACGCCATCGATGGTTTCCTGCGCATGCCCGCTGGGCAGCAGCTTGCCGGTGCGGGCGCCTGCCGCATCAAGGAAGGAGAGCCTGACCGGCGCGGCTGAGCCCGGCGCGCCGGCAATGCGCGTATCACCGCGGTAGGCCACATTGCCGCCCGGCGTTTCCACCGTCGCGATGATCAGCTTGCCGGTGTTGACGTTGTGGATGCGCACCTCGGTCTGCGGATCCTGCGCCTGCACCAGCCCACGCTCGATGGCATACGGGCCCACGGCCGCCAGCATGTTGCCGCAGTTGGGCGAGGTATCCACCACCTGCTGCTCCACCCGGACCTGGGCGAACAGGTAGTCCACGTCGGCGTCCGCCCGGCTCGAGCGGTCGATGATCGCCGCCTTGCTGGTCAGCGCGTTGCCACCGCCGATGCCATCGATCTGCAACGGATGGCCCGAGCCCATCACTTCCAGCAGCAGGCGATCCCGTTCGGCGGTGTCCGCCGGCAGGTCGCTGGCCAGGAAGAACGGGCCCTTGGAGGTGCCGCCGCGCATGAGCACGCAGGGAATGCTGAGCAGATCGTTGGACATACGTGTGCTAGATTGATGCGTATAGGGGATGAATGACCCCTCTGTGATTCGATACTGGCATGACCCTAATTGATCTGTGAATTGCTGATTTTTGGATGATTGATACCCAATGAGCATCAATTGCGAAATCCTGGATCTACGCGCGTTCCTGCTGGTATCGGAGACACGCAGCTTCCATCGCGCCGCGGAAATCCTGCACGTCTCCCAGCCAGCACTCAGCCGGCGGATCCAGAAACTGGAGCAGGCCGTGGGTTCGCCACTGCTGGAGCGCACCACGCGTAGCGTCAGCACTACGGCTGTCGGCGAGAACCTGCTGCCGCTGGTGCGCCGCATGCTGGAGGAATTCGATGGCTCGCTGTTCTCACTGCGCGGCCGGGAGGACACCCGCGGCGCCACCGTGACCATCGCGTGCCTGCCGACGGCGGCGTTCTACTTCCTGCCCAGCGTGATGGCGCGTTTCCACGAAGCGCACCCGAACGTGCGCTTCCGCATCCTGGATATCCCGGCCACGGAGGGTCTGCAGGCAGTGGAACGTGGCGAAGTCGAGTTCGGGATCAACTTCATGGGCGCGAACGATCCGAATCTCGACTTCGACGTACTGGCCGAGGACCCCTTCGTCCTCGCCTGCCGACGCGATCATCCGCTGGCCCGCAAGCGCAAGGTGGAATGGGCTGATCTGGCCGAGCACCAGCTGATCACCGTGCATCGCACCAGCGGCAACCGCACGCTGCTGGACGGCGCGTTGGCGCGCGAGAACCTCAAGCTGAGCTGGCACTACGAAGTGACGCACCTGTCGACCTCATTGGGCATGGTCGAGGCCGGCATCGGCGTGTCGGTGCTACCGAAGATGGCCACGCCGGACGGGGATCATCCCACCCTGGTGACACGTGCGATCGGCAACCCGGTAGTGTCGCGCACGATCGGCATCGTCCGCCGGCGGGGCGCCCTGCTCTCGCCCACCGCCGAGCGGTTTCTTCAGATGCTGATGAGCCAGTGGCGCGGGAACGTCTAAAACGTCCAAGGCGCTGGACGTCTGACCGACATGTCATGGTCTGGATCCGCACAGAAGGCTCGCCTCGATGGTGCGCAGCACGCACGCCCCCCGCCGCGTATTGGGCGAAAAGTCCTCGGCATACAGCATGGGCGGGTTGGCCGGGTAAGCGCCTGCCCGCGGGTACATCATGCGCACCAGACTGGACAGCGTGTTCACGCTACCCACCGATGATCGCGCATTGCTGGCACCGCGCTGTTGCTGCAGAGCCGCCGCCGGTGTCGGCCCATCGGTGGCATCGACGTCGGGCACGCCCACCTGGTCGATCAGGCGGCGTGCATGAGGTGCGACGGATTCGAAGTCAGGAGATCAATGCGTTTGGCGCACTTCAATCGCCCCTGGATTCAATGGCACTGCTGCGCGACATCGATGCCGTCTCTATGCTTCATGATGAGCGCCTCCAGTCCCGAGGGCTCTCCAGAACTCGGGCCGGGCTTGCCGGGCTGACCCTCCGGGATCAGTCTCGATGTCATCTGATCTTGAAGCTTGGCAATGCCTGGCGCACGTCGGTCTGCGTACCCAAAGATATCGAGGGTGAGCAGGTCATGCCCGTTCTCTACCAGGAGTAATGGAACCTGTCTGCACCGCAGTTCGAACACGCTCGATTGCGGGGGGCCTGCTTCGATGGTAATGCCTTTCGATGCGTTCGCCCGAGCGAAGGCGATCGCATCGTCGCGAAGCATCTTGAATGTTTCTGGTGGAAGTGAGCGGAAGGTTCTGAGCTCAGATTCGAGAAAGGTTGGATACGTTATCCAAACGATTCCTGCCGCAACCACCAAGCCCAGGAACATGAGGGAAGAGATCAGAATCTTCATTCTGGAGCCTTCATTTGACCTGTCTGAACCTTGGCAGTACCCACTACGCTGACGTGCCAAGCTGCGAAATGCAATCCGCCCACCGCATGGTTCATCGTGACGTCTGCGCCAGCTCCGCACAACCCTGCCTGGGGAAGCCGGCCAGCGGCCGGCACTACCAGGTCAATCAGCCTGCGGTTTCCAGTCCCTTGCCCGCCGCATCCACCCGCAGCGAGGCCAGGTAGCGGGCGTACTTGCCGACGAAGATGCCAGTGAACCCGCCTGTCAGCAGCAGGTAGGCGGCACTGAAACCGGCATGGGCGGCCAACGACGGCAACACTGCAAATGCAACTTCGAAGCCATACTTCACCAGGAAGGTGGCCAACAGCAGCGGCAGCAGGCTGAAGTCCGCACTGCGCCAGAGCTTGCCGGTGCTGCGGTCCAGCGTCAGCTTCAAGCGATTCAACAGCAGCCAGGCAAGCGCGGCCCCCGTGGCGATGCCGCCAAGCCACTCGCTCCAGGCGATCAGCGACGCGCCGAAACGATGACTGATCGACCACGCACCCCAGACGGCAAACAGGCCGGGCACGATCGCCAGCTTCTGCAGCGAAGTCTCGGCCGGCTTCATGGCGGCGATGCCACGGGTGACCAGGAAGGCCAGGAGCAGCCAGACCCAGATCGGCGTCTGCGAGGCGAGGTGCTGGAGCATGTTCATGAGCGAACCCTTTGGTGAGTGGCGGCGAGGTGCGCTCGCCTTGGTGCTCACTATTCGCTTCCGCCCCGGTTGCAGCCAGTGACAGCTGTCAGCCTTCGGGGATTACGCTGCGGGCACTGGAAATGCGCTGCCGGTACTGCGCCATCCAGTCCAGCGACGGCGCAATACCGCCAAACGGGAAGAAGTGCGGGCTGACCTGGCCATGGGCGCTGGTCAGCCCCTTCACCAGGCGATCAACGAACACCTCCGGCCCCGCCGTTCCCAGCAGCCGGCCAATCGAGATGCCATACCTGGCCAACATCGATGCACTGGCGCCCACGCCGCACATCGCGGCATAGCGCAGCAGACGGGAGATGCTGGCTGGGCCCGGCACACCGACCAGCACCGGAACGGTGATGCCACGCGTGCGAAGTGCATCCAGCCAGGCCAGCACGAGATCGGCATCGAAGGCGAACTGGGTGACGATCACTAGCGCCATGCCGCGCGTTTCGATGCCCTGGCATTTGCGTTGAAGCACCTGCCAGCGTTCTTCGCTGCTCATTGCCGGATGCCCTTCCGGGTGGCCGCCGATACCCACGACCTTGATGCCGTATTGCTCCAGAAGACCGGTCTGGATGATTGAAGCACTGTCGGCAAACGGTCCGGCGGGCGTGGCCAGGTCGCCCGCGATCAGCAGGCAACGCTCGACCCCGGCGTCGCCGGCGGCACGCTCCAGGAAACGTTCAAGTGCTGCGCGTGACCCGACGCGCCGTGCAGAGAGATGCGGCATCGGCTCCAATCCGAGCGCACGCACCGTGCGCGCGGCGGTCAGGCGGGCGTCGTCATCCTCGCTGGCCAGGTACGGAATGGAGATGACGGTACCGCGCGGGATCCGATCCGCCTCGGCGCGCAGCGCGGGCATGGCCTTCGCACTGACTTCCAGTGAAAAGGCGCTGATGAAGGGGTCCGCCCGCAGTGACAGGCCTGCCGGCATCAACGTGCTCCGCCCACATTGCCGGCAAGCGGCGAGCTGTTGCGGGCCAGTTCGATGAAGGCCTGCAGGTAGTCGATGCCGGTATCGGCCTCGCGCGCGCCAAGATAGATCTGCTTGGGGATGCCCTTGGCGCCCAGGCGTACGGGCACCACGTCCATGCGCGCCGCGTACTCTTCCACCAGCCAGCGCGGCATGGCAGCCACGCCGCGGCCGCTGGCCACCATCTGCATCATGATGTCGGTGGTTTCGATGGCCTTGTGGCGCCGCGGCGTGATGCCGGCCGGCAGCAGGAACTGGTTGTAGATGTCCAGGCGTTCGAACGGCACCGGGTAGCTGATCAGCACTTCCTGGCTGAGCTGGCGTGGCTTTACGTGGTCCACCTTGGCCAGGGCGTGGCTGCGGGCCACCACCAGCACCTGCTCGTAGTCGAACACGGGGATGAACTTCAGGCCCGGCTTCAGCAGTGGATCGGGCGTGACCAGCAGGTCGATCTCGTAGCCGAACAAGGCGCCGATGCCGCCGAACTGGAACTTCTGCTTGACGTCCACATCCACATCCGGCCACGCGGCCAGGTACGGCGAGACGATCTTCAACAGCCACTGGTAGCAGGGGTGGCATTCCATGCCGATGCGCAGCGCGCCACGCTCGCCCTGGGCGAACTGGCGCAGGCGCTCCTCTGCCAGGTCCAGCTGCGGCAGCACCCGGTTGGCGACCGCCAGCAGGTACTGCCCGGCCTGGGTCAACCGCAGGCTGCGGCCTTCGCGCAGCCAGACCTCGGTGCCCAGCTGCTGCTCGAGCTTCTTCATGCTGTGGCTGAGCGCCGACTGGGTCAGGTTGAGCACGCCGGCGGCTGCGGTGAGCGAGCCCTGCTGCTCGACCTGCTGCACGATGCTGAGGTGGATCCGCTCCAACATTAAGATGAATCTCACTCATGGATAGGTGAAGTAATACCATTTTACGTCATGGAAAGGCATGACTAGGATCGGGTCATGCCTCCATCCCACCGTCCTCTCCGTATCGTCGCCGTTTCCGGCGGCTTGCAGCGCCCCTCCCGGGCCGCCACCCTCGCCGAGCACCTGCTGGGCCTGATCGGCGAGAACATGCGCAGCGAACAGCAGCTGATCGAACTCGGCGAACTGGCGCCGCAACTGGCCGGTGCGCTTTGGCGCTCGCAGCTCCCCGAGGCTTTCGAGCGCCAGCTGGTGGCCGTCGAGCAGGCCGATGTCCTCGTGGTGAGCACGCCGGTCTATCGCGGCTCGTACACCGGGCTGTTCAAGCATTTCTTCGACTTCATCCACCAGGACGCGCTGGTCGACACCCCCATCCTGCTGGCCGCCACCGGCGGCAGCGAACGCCATGCGCTGGTGATCGATCACCAGCTGCGGCCGTTGTTCAGCTTCTTCCAGGCCCGCACCCTGCCTCTGGGCGTGTATGCCACCGACCGCGATTTCGCCGAGGGGCGCGTGCACAACGAGGCGCTGATCCAGCGCGCACGACTGGCGGTGCAGCGCGCCATGCCGCTGCTTGCGCTGTCCCATCGCGGCGCGCCACTCGCCGCCGCCGAGGCCATCGAAGCCCTTTGAATGCCGGATGCCGCCGACCTGCATCTGGATGTCACCCTGCAAACGGAACGCCGCCCATGACGAACGACGCCTTCACCTTCAGCATCACGCGCATCCCCTTCAACGAGGATTACCAGCCGGCCGAAGGCACGCGCATCACCACCAACTTCGCCAACCTGGCGCGCGGCGCGTGCCGGCAGGAAAACCTGCGCAACACCATCCGCATGATCAACAACCGCTTCAATGATCTGGCGCATTGGGACAACCCAAGCGCCGATCGCTACGCGGTCGAGCTGGACATCATCTCGGTGGAGATGCACATCGATGGCAACGCGGGCAGCGACCCCTTTCCCTTGATAGAAGTGCTGCGCCCGACCATCGTCGACACGCACACCGGCGCGCGCACCGAAGGCATCGTCGGCAACAACTTCTCGTCCTATGTGCGCGACTACGACTTCAGCGTCGTGCTTCCAGCCAGCAACGAAGGCAAGGATACCTTCGGCATTCCGGAGGGCTTTGGCGACCTGCACGGCAAGCTGTTCAAGCACTTCCTGGAGTCGGACGCCTACCGCGCCAACTTCAGCAAGGGTCCGGTCATCTGCATCAGTGTGTCCAGCAGCAGAACCTACCACCGCACCGAGAACCATCACCCGATCCTGGGCGTGGAGTACCGCCAGGGTGAGCGCTCCCCCACCGACCAGTACTTCGACAAGATGGGCCTGCGGGTGCGCTATTTCATGCCGCCGGGCAGCGTCGCACCGCTGGCGTTCTACTTCCAGGGCGACCTGCTGGGCGATTACTCGAACCTGGAGCTGATCGGCACCATCAGCACGATGGAGGCCTTCCAGAAGATCTACCGCCCTGAGATCTACAACGCCAATTCCGTGGCCGGCAAGGTCTACCAGCCCAGCCTGAAGCATCAGGATTACTCCTCCACCCGCATCGTCTACGACCGCGAAGAGCGCAGCCAGCTGGCCGTCAAGCAGGGCCGGTTCACCGAAGAGCACTTCATCAAGCCATACCGCGCCGTGCTTGAGCAGTGGGCCGCCCGCTGATCCATAGACTTTCCATTCTCCCCCAGGACACACGACACAATGCCGACGAAGACGCTGCTCCCCACCTCCACCGCAGGCAGCCTGCCCAAGCCTTCCTGGCTGGCCGAGCCGGAGAAGCTCTGGTCACCGTGGAAGCTGCGGGACGAAGCCCTGGTTGAAGGCAAGCAGGATGCGCTGCGCCTGTCGCTGCAGGAACAGCAGCATGCCGGCATCGATATCGTCAGTGACGGCGAGCAGACCCGCCAGCACTTCGTCACCACCTTCATCGAGCATCTCAGCGGCGTCGACTTCGAGAAGCGCGAAACCGTGCGCATCCGCAACCGCTACGATGCCAGCGTGCCGACCGTGGTTGGCGCCGTGAGCCGCCCCAGGCCGGTATTCGTCGAGGATGCGAAGTTCCTGCGCCGCCAGACCACGCAGCCGATCAAGTGGGCGCTGCCCGGCCCGATGACGATGATCGACACGCTGTACGACGCGCACTACAGGAGCCGCGAAAAGCTGGCCTGGGAGTTCGCGAAGATCCTCAACGAGGAAGCGAAGGAGCTGGAGGCCGCCGGCGTTGACATCATCCAGTTCGACGAGCCGGCCTTCAATGTGTTCTTCGACGAAGTGAATGATTGGGGCGTAGCCGCACTGGAGCGCGCGATCGAAGGGCTGAAGTGCGAGACGGCGGTACACATCTGCTACGGCTACGGCATCAAGGCCAACACCGACTGGAAGCAGACCCTGGGGTCGGAATGGCGCCAGTACGAGGAGTCGTTCCCGAAACTGCAGGCCTCCAACCTCGACATCATCTCGCTGGAATGCCACAACTCGCACGTGCCGATCGACCTGATCGAGCTGGTGCGCGGCAAGAAGGTGATGGTCGGTGCCATCGACGTGGCCTCCAATACGGTGGAAACGGCGGAGGATGTGGCCAACACCCTGCGCAGGGCGCTGCAGTTCGTGGACGCCGACAAGCTCTACCCGAGCACCAACTGCGGCATGGCGCCGCTGGCGCGCGACGTGGCCAGGGGCAAGCTGCGCGCACTCAGCGCGGGGGCAAGGATCGTGCGCGAGGAGCTTTCGGCGTAGCCCCAACCGGGGAGGTGCCGCCATTCCGGCGCAGCGAGGATGGAATCTGGCCGGGTACAGACCAGGTTCCACCTCGCCCCTGCACCTCGGGCCGGGCCGTCATCGCACGTGGCCGCAGCGCCAGCGCTTCCTTGATCCTCCCCATTTCCCCCGATCCGGCCTCAGCCAGGCGCCGGGCCTGCTGCCGCTGCTCCCGCGTCATTGCCCGCCGGGGCACGGCGCCCGCGTCGTGCGCAGCGTCCACCAGCCGCGCCACCGCATCGCGCAGGGGCAACTGCGGGCAGAGCCGTGCCGCGCACCAGCGTTCGGCGTATCGCTTTGCCTGACGTACGCTGGCGGCGGACACGACCTTGCTCTGGGACATCCTGCGCGCGTCCAGGCACATGCGGAACCCGAGCACGGCATGCGGCACGATTCTGGCCACTGAACGCCCGTTCCACCACAGATCCCAGCGCTCGCCGCTCTGCACCCAGCCGCAGGGTCGGCGGGCCATCATGAAATCGGGAGGGCTGGAGGGCGAATGCATGGCCGTAAGAATACGGTCGGGCGTCGCATGGACTGAGATTGCGGAGTGGCGCTGGCAACCTCACAACGCTTCTGCCGCAGTGAAGCCCTCTTTACCACTCTGGGCCGAGCAGTCTCTCCGCCTCGGTTTCGAGCCTCTTGGCGGCTTCCTCCTGCGAGGCCACCTTGATGCACAGCCCGGACTGGGCGGGCCCGAGGGTCAACCGGTAACGGTTGATGGTGCCGCCGCCGTCGCCATCCAGTTCCACCCGGGCCACCCGGGTTCGGCCATTGGCGTTGAAGGTCCAGCCCTGGTAGTCGAACATCGTTGAGTCCACCGCAACGCCCTGAATGGCTCCCACCTTATGCGGGGAGGTGCGACACCCCGCCCGATGCTCGCTTCCTGTTCCTCTTTCCTCATCTGGGCGGCCGTGACCGTGGCGACCCTCGGCCTGCTGTTCCGGCCATTCCGCATTCCGGAGTACGTGTGGGCACTGGGGGCTGCTCTTCTGCTTCCACTGCTGGGAACGGTGCCGTTCGGCACGACCTTGCACGCGGTGGCCGAGGGCCGCGATGTCTATCTGTTCCTGATCGGCATGATGATGCTGGCCGGGCTGGCCCGGCGCGAAGGCCTGTTCGACCCGGCGCGGTCATTCCCTGGCATGCAAGCGCAAGGTGGAATGGGCGGATCTGGCCAAGCGCCAGTTGATCACCGTGCACCGCACAAGCGGCAACCGCACGCTGCTGAATGGTGCGTTGGCGCGTGAGAGCCTCAAGCTCAGCTGGCACTACGAAGTGACCCACCTGTCGACCTCATTGGGCATGGTCGAGGCCGGCATCGGCGTGTCAGCGCTGTCGAAGATGGCCACGCCGGACGGGGATCACCCCACCCTGGTGACACGCGCGATCGGCAACCCGGTAGTGTCGCGCACGATCGGCATCGTCCGCCGCCGTGGTGCCCTGCTCTCGCCCACGGCAGAGCGCGCCACCTCTCCTGTCCGCAGCAATTCCCTGCGGCGCCTACTGAAGGCTTCCTCGGTCCCGGTGCCTCATACCGGGTCGAGATTCAGATCGGCAACCTTGCCGAAGGGCATGACGGTCAACGCCTTGCAGCTTCCCTTTTCGATTGAATCACTGGGATTCTCAGCGGATTTTGCGATCCCGTAGCCTGAGCCGCTCTTGTTGAAGACGGCGGCGCCGCTGTCACCGGACGCGCATGCAAGTTCGGAGCCTTCCACTCTTCCCCAAGTCGGTGCACAGACTGCAGCGCCACATACGCCCAACGGGGCGTGCTGCACCGATGTGACGGTTCCGCAACTGAATCCGGTGCGAGCCCCTCGGAAGCAAAGGAGGCCATGCAGTGGAAGGTCCGCATGGATCAGTATCAATGCCTTCGTCTGGTACTCACCCTTCAATTCTGCGAACACTTCCTGGAGCGGTGTATTTCCAGCAGGAAGCGAGTGCCATTGAACATCGTGACTACCGTCGAAGAGCGCGTCCTGGAATGTCAGTGGCATCATGACCTGCGGGCCACCAACCTCATGACCGTAATTGCTGTAAAGCAACTGATCATCGCAGTGCGCTGCCGTAAGGAGCCCTTTTACCTTGGTCAGCTTGTGCCGAACCGCAAGGCCGCTTGTGCACATCCTGCCATTGGCAGTCAGGATCGCCCCACCGGCGGTGTACGCCGAATTGCGGAAGGGATCCCTCCCAAGGATGATGTTGACCTTCAGCTTCGCAGCCTCTTCAATCTTGCGCTTGGCCGCTTCATACGATTTTACATCGGCTCCGCGAACCGAAACGTCAATCATGCCCAGCTCGGGGCGGCCGTCCACACTGACTGCATCAGGTATGAGTTCGACCACAAGTGGAACGACTCTATGCATGGTTTCGGAGAACTCCTTCTCCGTGTACGGATACCCCTCCTCGAATTCGACCCTGATGGATGAGTCGCTCACTCTGAAGTGCCGGACCGCCTCCATCATGTTTCCCTTCAGTCCAACAACGAGGTGTTGATCGGGCATGTTTTCGATCGAAACAAATGCGAGCCGATCACTGTATCGCCGTTTCAGTTCGGCGATGACCGAAGGTAGCTCGGATTCAACTTCCAGCCTGCGCTTGGCGGTGTCGAGTGACACGCCGTTCGCACTCATGTAGGCCTTGGCAGCGATATCCGATTCCTTCTCCGAAAATGCCTGGCCTGCCGGCATGACCGCGAGACTCTGAGCTGACGCGAGAACAAGCAGAACTGATGCTAGCGACATCTAGGTTTCCTCCATGGAATGAGTTCAGGAGCCAGTGCCGGCTCCACGGCCGAAGGTAGCAGGAAACCTCTTTGCGCTCGGCGGGGCAGGAGGGCCATTCACCGTTTCGTGATGCATTGCGCGCTTCAACGCAGGTGTGCGTCGCGCCAGATCAAGCTTAGCGCTGGTAGTTCTTCAGAAACAGCCAGGTAATCAGCACCGACCATCACGTGCTCGGTGCGCTGCTGCTGGGACGCGATGGAACCCGCGCGCAGGCTCCTCCGAGGCCGCTGCCCGGCATCGTTGATCGCATCGGCGGTGGCGATGCCTTTGCCGCCGGCATCGTGCACGGATTGCTGTCCGGGCTGGACGCAGAAAGCACCGTGCGCTTCGGACTGGCCGCGGGCGCGTTGAAGCACGCCATTCCCGGCGACTTCAGCCCTGCCCGCGAAGCTGAAGTCCGGGCGCTGATGGAGAGCGACCAGTTCGACGTTCGTCGCTGATCTCCCCCAGGATAATCCCGCTAGAATCCAACGGGCGCTGGAATCGCGCAGGGATCGCCCATGGATTACACCGGATACACGCGCAAATTTCCCAACAACCGCCCGCTGAATGCGTTTGATCGTGAGCACCGCCTGCTGCGGAAGAAGCGACTGGATGTCGCGCCGCTGGCGCAGCTGTGCGTGGTGAAGATGAATTCGAACTGCCTGGTTTCGGTGGATCGCTGGTTCGCCGCACGTGGCTTTGCAGCCCTGCTAGGCGCGATCGGCATTGCCTTCGGGCTGGGCGGCATGCTGATGCTGCTCTGGTTGCTGGTCGTGAACAGGCTACCGAACGAAAACGGCCTGTGGGAGGCGATATTCATAGGCATGGCGATGCTGGCCGTCTTCACTGCAGCGAGCATATGGGTGGCTTGCCTCGAGCTGTTCCGTTGGACCTACTATCCGATCGCGCTTGATCGCAAGCATCGGCAGATACACGTGTTCCGGCTGGATGGCACCACCCTCAGCGCGCCCTGGGACCGGGTGTATTTCACGCTTGGCCGCGGAACCGGAACCTTCGGATGGTACAACTGGGATGTCCGCGGACTGATCCTGGACGCGGATGGCGTGACAGTACGGGAGACGTTCGCGTTCTGCATCGCGACCTCCCGCATCGAGAACGCGTATGCCCACTGGGAGTTCCTGCGGCGCTACATGGAAGAAGGACCGGCAGCCGTCGTGGATGCGGTGCACTACTGCATGCCGCTGGACGGCAAGCGCGGGAGCTTCGCGTCCTGCAAGGAGCGCATCTTCGCCGAAGACGCGCAGCTCCCGGGTTTCATGTGGCTCACGATGCTGCCACTCAACTACCTGCACACGATCATGCGCTGGGTGGTGATGCAGACCAGCAGGATTCCGCGGTTTCCACCGGACATCGAGGCGCGCCTGACACCGGACGCTGGTGATCCCTGTGTACGCGACGCTTCGATGAATCCACCGGACCTGCGCTGACCCATCAACGCAAAGGCACCTTCAGCACCGAAGGCGCGTTGGCCGGCGAGCTGAAGGTCACCGCCCCCCCCAGCTGGCTGATCCCCGCATAGCGCAGGTCCACGGTATCGACCACCAGGGTCAGCCGGCTGCCGGCCGGGAGGTTCCAGCTGCTGGCTTCCAGGCGAAGATCGATGGTTCTCGGCTGGCCGGGCGTGGCACCGCGCAGGGTGTACGGCTTGTGGCTGATCAGCTGGCCGTTGCCCAGCACATCCTCGGCATACAGGTAGGCATACAGCGTGGTGTTGGCGCGAGTGGGCGTCACCGTCAACCGCACTTCCGGTGCGCCATCCAGGCGGCGTGCACTCCAGTAGATCGGGCCCTGCCAGACGCCTGCGGCGTTGCGGCCAACGAACGGTACATAGGCGCCGGGCGGCAGGTTGAACATCTGCAGCGCGCCGGACGCCATCACCACGCCGGAGTTGGCGGCCGTCAGCAGGCCGCTGCCGATCCGGTAGTTCCAACCGGTGCCACCACCGCTCTCGGCCAGCCCTCCGGTGGGCAGCAGCAGCCCGGTCGGCGCGGTCAGCCCGTAGCTTACGGCGCCGGTAGAGGTGGCCTGCCAGTCCGGATAGCGGCTCCAGCTGCCCTTCTGCGACTTCAGCTGCACCGCCGGCTGGCGATCGATGCCATTGGCCACGCCCTTGAGGTAGTGGTCGAACCAGTCGCCCACCGTGGCATAGACCTCATTGGGAATGCCGAGCGCACCGAAGGCTTCGTTGAGGGCGTGGTCGCCATGGCGCAGCTGCAACTGCTTGGGTCCCTTCAGGCGGGTGAAGAAGTCGACCAGTTGGCCCGGCGGAAACAGGCTGTCGTTGAAGGCGTTGGCGAGGAATACCGCGGGTTGGTTGGCATTGATCTCATCAAGGCTGCTGGCCGGGCTGCGCTGTGCCGCCACCGGCAGCAGCGAGTCCACCGCCCCCTGGTAGTTGCCGACCAGCACATTGCCGTTGATGGTGGCCAGTTCCGCGCCGGGGCGGCCAGTGGCCAGGCCCGCTGCCACCAGCAGGGCGATGCCCTGCGCGCTGGGCGTGTCATGGCTGTAGAGCGACGCCTGCAGGTCGGCCCAGCCGCTGAGCGCGGCAACGGCCTTGATGCGCGGGTCGCGTGCCGCCGCCAGCAGGCTGGTGCCGGCACCGTAGGAGATGCCAGAGACACCGATCCTGGCCGGATCGGCGCGGGTGTTGTCCAGCGCCCAGTCGATCAGCGCACTGACATCTTCGACCGTGGCGGGCCCGGCGATGTCGATGCTGCCGCCGGACTCCCAGAAGCCGCGCGAGCTGTAGCTGATGACCACATAGCCGCGTTGCGCCAGCGACTGTGCCACGCCCACGTACTCCACGCTGGGCACTGCCCAGCTGCTGGGCATCACCAGCAGCGGATAGCGGCCACTGCCGGCATCCTGCGGTTCGATGACGAAGGCCCCGAGGGGCGTGCCATCCCAGCTGGGGATGGTGCGATGGGTGGTCTTGACCGTGGCCGCCAGGGCCGTGGGCGCCAGCCCGGTCAGCAGGATCAACAGCAGCAGAACCTTGCGCATCGTTGTCTCTCCCCGTCGGTGGTGGTGCAACGGGTCGGACCGTACCAGTGCGAATGGTGGCTGGCACCTTGCGACGCAGCATGGCGCTTTCGGAGCCGACAGCCCCGGCGGATCGATGCGAAACCAGATTCAGGCGCGGTGGACAACCCATACCAGCAGGCCCGCCAGCGGTATCAATGCCAGCATGCCAACCACGCCCAGGCACCCGGATTGCCCACGGCGCGACCTGGAATCCTGTGGGTGTGATCGCAACCAGTCTGCATGACAAGTGCTGCAGTAGAACCGCTGCTTCCCGTCTCGCCAGGCGCCGATGGTACGTGTGTCGTGCAGCGCCGCGCTGCCGCAGCGCCCACACTTGAAACTGCGATGTGGCGGACGCTTCTGTCGACGCAGCGCAGCCACGATCGCCATTCCGACGACGGCAACAACAGCAGCCCCCGCAAAGACGTCACTGCTCATCATTCCCCCCGTGCAATGCCAGGGCTTTCCCAGATGCCGGGTATGGTACCGAGTCGCGCAGCCACTGTGCCACGACGCCCTATCACGCGCGCGTGTCAGCCACGGACCACGTGATCTGACACATCACCAGTGCTTGCACCCGGTCACAGCTTCGCGTTCTCGTCGTTGACCAAAAGACGACAGCTTGTGACGCTTGCGACACCGCACGGCCTCTGTGGCCCCGTCATCGCGGTCAGTCCCACCGCACTCCGCATCACCCGTATCCGCAATGCCTTCACATGACACAGGCCTGGCCTTGTCGTGGCGGGCAGCTGCGTCCCGAACTCTTTGCTGGAGAATCGCAATGCGCCTTGCAAGCTTTGTCTTTGCCTTCGTCCTCAGCGCCTTTGCCGGCGCAGCCCAGGCCCAGGTAGTCACCCTCAACAAGGGCGGCTTCGTGCTCACCTACGACTGCAGCATCCACAGTGCCACCCGCTACGAGTACACGCTTACCGCCGATACCGGTTCCGCGGCGCGGCCGTCCAGCTTCTACAAGGACCCGGACCTGCCGGCCGGCTGCCTGGGCCAGACCAGCACGGCGTCGTATGCCAGCATCAAGTCCGGTTATGACCGTGGCCATCTGGTCACGTCCAACCACATGGATTACGACGCGACCTACATCCGCCGCGCCAACTACATGACCAACATCGTTCCGCAGGTGTCCAGCTTCAACCAGGGCATCTGGGTGAAGGCCGAGAACGTGGCCGAGTGCTACCGCGACATTGCGCCGGTGGACGTCTACGGTGGCGTGGTCTACGGCGATGCCGCCAACGACTATTTCCTGGCCAGCCACGGCATCCCGACGCCGGAGTTCTTCTGGAAGACGATCATCACCCGCGACCCGAATACGGGAACCGCCAAGGCGATCAGCTGGATCATCCCCAACGAGGCCAACCTGGGCAGCCTGGACAACTACCTGGTGACGATTGCCGATCTGGAGGAGCTGCTGGGTGCGAGCTACGTGGCGATCAACGCGCCGGCCTCGCTGAAGAACATGCTGCCGGCCAGCACGTGGCCGCAGCCGGCCGGGTGTGATCTGGGCTGACCGGTCCACTGGGATCGGGTGGCACCCGGCCCGGGTGCCACGCGGGGATGGCTGTGGGAAAATGGCCTGCAATTGAATCACTGCATTGCGCCCTGGAGTTGTAGATGTCCCGTTTTCCCTTCGATGCCGTGCTGTTCGACTGCGACGGCGTACTGGTCGATTCCGAGCCGCTGGTGGCCCGTGTGCTTTCGGAAATGCTGACCGCACGCGGCTGGCCGCTGACCCCGGCTCAGGCCGGCGAGGTCTTCCTCGGCCAATCCGTGGCCCATCTGGCCGGGCTGATCGCAGAGCGCACCGGCAAGCCGTTCACGGAGGAATGGCTGGAGGAATTCCGCCAGCAGCGCAACCGTGCGCTGGAGCAGGACCTCGAGGCGATCCGGGGGGCGCCCGAGGCCGTGCGTGCGATCGCCGCAGCGACCGGTGGCCGCATTGCCTGCGCCTCCGGAGCAGACCTGCACAAGGTGAAACTGCAGTTGGACAAGGTCGGGCTGCTCGATGTGTTCGGGGCCAATGTGTTCAGTGGCCAGGACCTGCCCCGCACCAAGCCGCATCCGGATGTGTATCTGGCGGCCGCTGC
Source organism: Stenotrophomonas sp. YJH_SMC_122 (assembly GCF_059369535.1). Classification (NCBI taxonomy): domain Bacteria; kingdom Pseudomonadati; phylum Pseudomonadota; class Gammaproteobacteria; order Lysobacterales; family Lysobacteraceae; genus Stenotrophomonas; species Stenotrophomonas sp. YJH_SMC_122. The sequence goes on from NZ_JCAFST010000005.1 coordinate 213,656, forward strand.
GGCGCTGGGCGTGGACCCCACGCGCTGCGCGGTGATCGAGGACACCGTCACCGGCGCGACTGCGGGCGTGGCCGCCGGCGCCACGGTGTTCGGCTTCAGCGAAGGCGGCCCGCACCACAGCACGCCGGAGGCCCTGCGTGCAGTCGGCGCCCGCGTGATCTTCCAGCGCATGGAAGACCTGCCGGGCCTGCTCGCCGCCTTCGCGGCCGACGCCGTCGCCTGACGGCATGGCCCTCAGCGCGCAGCGCCCGCCGTGGCGCTGCCGCGCTTGCCTGCATAGTGCAGGACGAACAGATACAAGCCGGTGAAAAGCTGCAGGAACAACGGCGGCAACGGCGAATAGGTGATCCAGGCCGAAGGCTCGCCCTGCCCCAGCCCGCGCGCCACGAAATTGGCGACCACTGCCAGCGTGAACACGATGGACGTCCAGCGATGCACGGGCCGCGCCCAGCCGCCACGGCTCATTGCCGGCGCCTCGCGTCAGATCGTGCTTCGATCATCTTCCAGCCGTTGCCGGATGGGTCACGGAATCCGGCATCGACCGCGCCATAACGCTCGATGGGTTCCTGGATGAATTCCACGCCCTTGGCCTGCCATTCCACATAGCGCGCCCTGCAATCGTCCACCGCCAGCACCAGCGGCGGCATCGCGCCCTTGGCCACCAACTGCCGCAACGCCTGCGCCGTGGCGGCGTCGTGGGTGGGTGGGCCGGGCACGAACAGGCCCAGCTGGAAACCCTGCTGGCCGCGGTTGCGCACTGTCAGCCAGCGATAGCCGCCATTGCGCACATCGGTGTGCACCTCGAAGCCGAGCGTGCCGACATAGAAATCGAGCGCTTCATCCTGGTCACGCACATACAGGCCGATCGTATCCACCGTATTTGACATGCAACACCTCCTCACAAGTGCGGCTACGTTACGCCCCCCGGCCCGGCGCCGCTTCTCCAAAACTGCGCCAGTGGCCGCGACGCCCAGCGTGGAGAAACCGGGGGTCAATGGCGCCTCCGGGGCGCATGAATACGCAGATCGGCACAGCGGATAATCCACCGGATGATTAAGTCCACTTAATGTGATGCCAATCACGCACGCACACAGGAACGCATGCGATAACCGCGCCAGCCCGGTCCATCGGCACCATCACGCTGCCAGGGAGCGCACCATGCAGGACGTAGCGCAAGGCCAATGCAAAGTTGTGTCCGACAGCCGCTGGTCACTCAGTACCTTCATGGAATTCTATGAGCGGGTATTGAGTCCTCGCATTTTCCACCCTTACGGGAAGCTGCTGGCCAGCGAAGTCGCCAGCGACATCGATGGCGGATTCGTGGTCAGGGACGTGCTGGAAGTCGCCTGCGGCACCGGGGTGATCACCGCAAGCCTGTATGAGGATCTTGCGCGGCCACGGGGCCTGCGGCTGGTGGCCAGCGATCTGTCGCAGATCGCGGTGAACATGGCCCGGCGCGTCCTGAGCCCGGAGATCCAGCAGCACGTTCCGCTGTTGGCCGACGTGGACATGGCAGAGCTTCCGTTCGAGGACAACAGCTTCGATGTGATTGTCTGTGGCTTCGGCCTGATGTTCCCGCCGGACAAGGCGCGCGTGGCCAGGGAGTTCCGCCGCGTGCTGCGGCCGGGCGGGCGTGTCTATGCCACGATGTTCCACTACAACCAGCTCTTCGAACTCACCCGCCAGCAATCGCAGCTGCATTTCGGCATGCCCTCGCGGCTGATGGACGCTGCGCTGAGCCTGACCGACCCGTCGCCAATCACCCGGGCTTTCGCGATCGAAGGCCTGTCCAGGGCCAACGATCTGCCTGCGGGGCTGCATCCCCTGTCGTTCTCGCTGGATGCGGCCGGCGCGCGCGAGTTCCTGTTCAACGCCTGCATCCTGCTCGAGGAGTTCAACCAGTGCGACACCGGCACCCGCGAGCACTACCTGGACCTGATGCTCGCGCAGTTCCGCAAGGACGTGCCTGACCAGCGCTATCGGGTGGAGGCATGGCTGCTGCGCGGCCAGGCTGATCCGGCCCATGCGGGCACGACGCTGGATATCACGCCCCCCGATTTCTCGCCGCTGCTGCGGTGCCAGCAGCTGACCCATCGCGCGCCCTGCGTGGGCGCCGAGCGCGCCGTCCCTGCGCACGAGGCGCAGGCGCTCGATGCATTCACCGCGGCCAGGGCGCAGTTCCTGACCGAGCATCCGGGCTTCCCCGACGCATCGGTAGAGAAAATGCGCAACGAGGAGTACGCACGGCTGGACGAGCAGCACGTGACGTACCTGGATCATGTGGGCGGAACCCTGCCACCCGAAAGCCTGCTCGAACAGGACCTGCAGGCATTGAAACACGCGATCCTGGGCAATCCGCACAGCGGATCGAAGGCCTCGCAGGCCGCCTACCAGCAGGCACGAGAGGCAATCTACGCCTTTTTCGGCTGTTCGCCGGACGAGTACGAGGTGATATTCACTGCCAACGCCAGCAGCGCGATCCGGCTGGTGGCGGAATCGTTTCCCTTCCAGCCGGACACGCAGCTGCTGCTGACCAAGGACAATCACACATCGGTGCATGGCCTGCGCGAATACGCCAGGGCCAAGGGCGCCTCGGTGAAGTACATCCCCTTGGACGACGACCTGCTGCTGCACGGGGACCTGATGCAGCGTGCGCTGCAGCGGCTGGGCGATGGCGCCCCGCATCTGCTCGCCTTTCCCGCCCAGTCCAACGCGACCGGTGCGCGACATGACCTGGCCTGGATCGCCCGCGCGCGGGCGCATGGTGCGATGGTGCTGTGCGACGCTGCCGCACTGGTTCCGCAGGCGCGGCTGGATTGCGGCGCCCTTCAACCGGACTTTGTGGTGGCCTCGTTCTACAAGATCTTCGGCTACCCCACCGGCGCAGGCTGCCTGCTTGCCCGCCGCTCGTCACTGCAACTGCTCAGGCCACCGTCCTTTGCCGGTGGCGGCGTCTGCTACTACTCGGGCCCGTGGTCGCCCACCGAGCGGTTGCTGTATCGCGATGCCGGGCAACGCTTTGAGATCGGAACACCCAATTACGCCGCGTTCCCGGCGATCGCCCGGGGCTTTGCCTTCGTGGCGCGGATGGGCGGCGTCGAGGCCCTGGCGCTGCGTTCCGGTGCACTGGCCCGGTGGCTCGAGGCGCGCCTTGCCGCGCTTCGCCATACCGTGCGCGGCGACACACCGCTGTGCCGCGTGTACGGCCCGCCGGCACAGCACAAAGGAGCGACGGTGATGCTCAACTTCTTCGACTGCTATGGCTCGATCATGCCGCATGCCCGCATCAAGCGCCTGGCCGACCGCTTCGGCATCACCCTGCGCAATGGATGTTTCTGCAACCTCGGGGCCGTCCAGCAGGCAACCTATGCCACCGCAGGTGCCGAGCACTGCGAACTGGACAAGACCGGGAAGATCCTCGACTGCACCGCCTTCGATGAGAAGATCCTGGACAAGGGAGATTGCGGCGCGGTCAGGATTTCATTCGGGCTCGGGTCGAACTTTGCCGACGCCTACCGCTTCCTCATGTTTGCGACGTGCCTGCTGGACACCGATGTTTCAGGTCTTGAAGGTGCGCTCGCCGGAAGCGATCCCGCGGTCGATGCCGGCCGTCTCCGTGCCGCCCCTGTCGTACCGGCCTGACGCTCCGCGGCGGGCACCACCGGCGGCGCGCCACGGCGGCGTTGTTCCAGCACGGACGTGTCGAGGCAGGGCCGCTGCGCGGCGCGCGCGTGGCATTCGGGCACGGCGCCGCGCAGCGGTGGGTGCCGGCGTTCGCGTGCGCGCACGTTGCCGGGGCTGTCGCCGGTGATGTCACGGAAGATGCGGCCGAAGGTGCCCAGGCTGCTCCAGCCGGTCTGCGCGGCGATCTCGGTGACCGGCAGGTCGGTGTCACGCAACAGCGCCACGGCCCGTTCAATGCGGCGGCTCAGCAGGTAGCGGTGCGGCGGCAGCCCGAATGCCTGCTTGAACGAACGCGCGAAATGCGCCGCGGATACGGCACTCACTTCGGCCAGGCGGGCCACCGGCCAGTCCTCGTGGCTGGCATGGTCCATCCGGTCCTTGGCACGCAGCAGGCGTCGCAGCAGTTCAGGGCTCTGCTTCATGCCGTCACCGTGCGCGCCAGATGATGTCGCGCCGCATGCCTGGCCTGCGCGGCCTGCTCGACCAGCCAGTCACCGAATGCAATGACCTTGGCGCTCCGGCTGCGCGCCGTCGGTGCCACGAACCAGAAACCACGCCCGTCGCTGGCCACACCGGGATGCGCCTGCACCAGGCGCCCGCTGTCCAGTTCGGCCTGGAACAGGATTGGCGAAGCAATGGCGATGCCCTGCCCGGCAATGGCCGCGCCGACGTCCAGATGCTCCAACGCAAAGGGGCTGACCAGGCTCTCCTCGGCCGGCGGCGGAACGGCACCATGTGCGGAGAACCACAGTGCCCACCAGTCGGGCCTGCCGAGCAGCGGAATGTCCAGCGCCCGGCGACCGAGCCCGGCCGCCGCCGGCAGCAGCGCCGGTGCGCACAACGGGGTGAAAATGCTGGGGAACAGGGGCGTGGCCTGCAGCCCGGGCCACGCACCATGCCCGTTGCGGATGGCGGCATCGAAACGCCCGGCGGCCAGGTCCTGCGGCTCTGCCGACAGGTCCAGTTCCAGCACGATGTTCCGATGGCGGGCGCGGAAGCTGCCCAGCCGCGGCGTCAACCAGCTGGTGCCCAGCGTGGGCAAGACGGACAGGCGCAATCGCGCCGCATCCATGTCAGCGGCACGCATGAAACTGGCGCGCAGCGCGTCGAAGGCCCGGGTGGCCTCCACTGCGACGCTCGCACCGGCGGCGGTCAATTCCACATGCTGTGCATGGCGCAGGAACAGGCAGGTGCCGGTCTGGGCCTCCAGCCGGCGCACGTGGTAACTCACCGATGCCGCGCTGGTGTCGAGCTCCTCGGCGGCACGGGCAAAACTGCCCAGCCGCGCCGCCGCTTCGAAGGCGCGGATGGCGACAAGCGATGGAAGCTGGCGTTGGGTCACCATAAGTGTGGCTTAGCCTGAGCCCGGATATCTGCGTGGTCAATCCCCCTCGCACCCGCAACGATGGAGGCACTTCCGGCAAGGGATCACGCACATGGATCGACGGCAGTTCCTGGCCACCTTGGCCGCAGTGGCAGCCTCAAGCGCCTTGCCCTCGGGGCGGCCCCTGGCCAGCCACAGCGAAGACTGGAAATGGTTGCAGGGCAACTGGCGGGTCCGGCACCAACGCCTGAAGGAGCGCCTGGTGGGTGATACCCGCTGGGAAGCCTTCACCGGCGCCAGCGCGGTCTGGCTCTCCCTGGGCGGGCTCGGCACCATCGATGACAACGTCATGGCGCTGCCTTCGGGTCCCTACAGGGGCCTGGGCGTGCGTGCCTTTGATCCGGTGTCTTCCACGTGGTCGATCTGGTGGATCGATGGACGCACCCCTGCTCATATCGAAGCGCCCGTGCGCGGCGTCTTCGAGGGCGACGGCGGCAGCTTCCGTGGTCGTGATGATTTCAAGGGACGCCCCATCGACGTCTGGTTCCGCTGGCATGACATCCATGGCGAGGAGCCTTGGTGGGAACAGGCATTCTCCGACGATGCCGGCGCGCACTGGGAAGTGAACTGGCGCAACTGGTTCCGGCGCACTGCGGCAGCCCCTTCTCCGCTTCCGAAGCTGCCGGATGCACCGCGCGATTTTGATTTCCTGGTGGGCCATTGGAACGTGCGCCATCGTCGCCTGCGCGCTCGGCTGGCGGGCAGTGATGCGTGGGACGCGTTCAACGGCACCCTGCACAACTGGCCGGTACTGGGAGGATTCGGCAACGTGGGCGACAACCTGATGGACGTGCCGGGAGCACCGCTGCGCGGCATGGGCATCCGCGCCTGGAGCGCCGCTGAGCGGCACTGGCTGAGCTGGTGGCTGGATGGCCGGGAGCCGACCCGGATCGGCGCGCCCTTGCGCGGTGGTTTCGAGGCCGGCGTCGGTCGCTTCTTTGGCGAGGACCAGCACGACGGTCGCGCGATCCAGACGCGGGTGATCTGGTCACGTATCACCCCGCGTTCGGCGCGCTGGGAACAGGCGGCTTCGACCGATGGGGGACGCAGTTGGGAAACCAACTGGGTCAGCGACTTCGAGCGGCAGGCATGAAAGCGCGGCTGGCCGTGATGCTGCTGGTTGCTGCGTCGCCCCCTGCGACTCCCTCAAGCGTGCTGCAGATCGTCGGCTCCGCTGAACGCTTTGCGCCGGGCGTTGCATCCACGCAGTACGACGAAATTCGACTGACCCTGAGCCCAGATGGAAAGACCGCACTGTGGTTCAGCCGCAACCGGCCCGGCGGTCCGGGCGGGTATGACATCTGGGTCTCCCGCCACGATGGACAGCGCTGGCGGCCGGCGACGCCGGTCTCGTTCAACACGCCGGGACGTGACTTCGATCCCGCCTTTTCCACCGATGGCCGTGTGGTGTATTTCTGCTCGGACCGCGCAGGCGGCCAGGGCGGCGACGATCTGTACCGGGTCAGGATTGGACGCGACGGTCGATTCGGCGAACCGGAAAATCTCGGGCCTGCGGTAAACAGTGCGGCCGACGAGTTCGCGCCGATGCTCTCGCCGGACGGTCGTACGCTGTTGTTCTCCAGCGATCGTGCGGGCGGTGCCGGCGGCCATGACCTCTACAGCGCGGCGATGATCGGCGGCGTCGCGCAGCCGGCACGGCCGCTGGCGGGTGACCTCAATACCGCAGCGCAGGAGTTCGATGCCACCTTCCTGGGCGACGGCCGAACGGTGGTGTTTGCCCGCGCCCTGGACTTCGCCACTGCACCGGTGCGCCAGTTCATTTCCTACGACCGTGGAGGTCGTTATGACGCGGGCCATGCATTGCCCTCCCCGGTGAACGAAGCCTCCGGCGACAGCTACGGTGCGATGCTGGATGGCTCGCAACCTGACACTTTGACCTATTCGGCGCGGCGCGCAGACGGTGCGGGGTTGGACCTGTACCGCATCCGCTACCGTTCGGGCGAACCATGATCCGCACTCAGCGCTGCGCCGGCAGCTCCAGCCGATGCTTGCGGCACAGCCGGTACACGGTCACCCGCGAGATCTGCATCTGCCGTGCGCACTCGGAGACGTTGTAGCCGGTCTGGCGCAGGGTCTGCAGCAGCACATCGCGCTCGGCCTGGCCGCGGGCATCGTGCAGCATCGCCCCCGGCGGCGCATGCCCGGGCCCACCCAGTTCGAGGTCACGCTCGCTGATCAGCTCGCCTTCGGCCATGATCGCCGCCCGCTGCACCCGGTTGAGCAGTTCACGCACGTTGCCGGGCCAACCGAAGCGTCGCATCGCCTGCAGCGCAGCGGGTGCGAAGCCACGTGCACGCACGCTGTGGCGCAGTCGGAAGCAGCGCAGGAAGTGCTCGGCCAGCAGTTGCACATCGGCGCCACGCTCGCGCAAGGGCGGCATCAGCAGGCGCAGCACATTGAGCCGATAGTAGAGATCACTGCGGAACCGACCCTGCGCCACCGCGTGTTCCAGTTCCACGTGGGTGGCGGCGAGTACCCGCACATCCGCCCGCAGCGGCTGGCTGCTGCCGACGCGCTCGAAGGTGCCTTCCTGCAGCACGCGCAGCAGGCTGGTCTGCGCCTCCGCTGGCAGGTCGCCCACTTCGTCGAGGAACACGGTTCCGCCGTGTGCGGCTTCGAATACGCCTATCTGCCGCTTGTCGGCGCCGGTGAACGAGCCGCGCTCGTGGCCGAACAGCTCCGACTGCACCAGGTTGGCCGGAATGGCACCGCAGTTGACCGCGATGAACGGCTTGCCCGCACGGCCGGACAACGCATGCAGCGCGTGAGCCGCCAGCTCCTTGCCGGTGCCGGTTTCGCCGGTGACCAGCACTGGCAGTTCGACCGGCGCAAACTTGTGCAGCACGATGCGCACCGCATGCAACGCAGGACTCTCGCCGATCAGTGTGCGCGGCCCCTGGCCGCCGCACACCTCGCTGGCAGAAGGATCATCTGCGTCGAACTGCTGGCGCATCGCAGCCACCAGGTCCTGCAGGCCGAAAGGCAGCGTGAACCGCGAGATGCAACGCTGCAGCAAGGGCTGCCACGCCGCAGGCGTGGGCCCCGCGCCGGGTGGCAGCACCGCAAGCCAGGGCAGATGCGCGTGCTGTTCGATCCATGGCGCCAGCAACTGCAGCGCGGGCGTATCCAGATGGCGAAGATCCAGCACAGCGAGCAGCCGATCACGCCCGCGCAGCCCGATCGCCATCGCCGGGTCGGGATGGATGCGGCGCACGTACCAGCCTGCGGCCGCCAGCGCGCTGCGCTCGTTCGCCAGCGGCTCGCCGAACCAGAGCACGCAACGCGATGTAGAAGCCTCCGGGACCGCCGCCATGCTTCCCCCAGCATCCGGACACCGTCGGCGGACTGTCAGGCAATCACCGGCGTGCCGCCCTCCGCCGGGACCTCTACAGCCGCCGCAGCGGCCTTTGATGGGCGGATCCTAGCGCTGCGCTAAACGGCGGCGCAATGAGCGCCGCGTCAAGAGAGCACCGGCTGAAGCGGCATCGTTACAGTCCGCGACGGCACCTGTAACACCCGTGTGACAGTCGGGCGCCCGCCTTGCCCTGCGGCGCTTGGTACAGCGCAATCCCAACATTTTTCCGACGCCGCTGTAACAGCGCGGCAGCAGACCCCCTGCGTCTGCCACCACCTGGCGCCATGGCAGCCAAGCCTTGCAGGGTTGGCACGGTTGATGCGTGGTTCCGCCGCACCCACCACGGGAGATCGGCATGGACGGCATCACCCCCATTCGCGGCCTGCTGGCAACGCTGGCCGTGGCCCTGCTGTCGGTTGGCGCGAGCGCCTCTGCCTCCGGTGCACGCCAGGGCGTGAAGGCTCAACCGGGCGAAATCGTCCTGTTGCGTGATGTGTCCGCACGCCCGGCCTATCGCATGGCACCGCCCGGCATGGCGCTGATCGCCGACCCGAAACCCCAGCGCGAGATCGCGGCGGCCCTCGGTGCGGGTGCCCCGGCAAACGGGATGGACGAGCTGAGCGATGAGGACTACGCAGGCATGGGGGCAGGTCACGCCGCCACAGCCACCACACCCGCAGGCACCACGGTCGAACGTGTGACGCAGCAGGCATTGGGCGGCACGCTCGGCCGCAGCGGTGACGGCATGGTCGGCAGCAGCCTCGGTGGCGCCATGAACGGCCCGCTCGGCGCGGTCGGCAACAGTACCCGCGGCATCGGCGATACCGTGCGCGGCGCTCTCGGCCAGTTCCCGCTGCAGGGCATGGCCCCGGCAGGTGGCAAGTGAGGCGGGCGCACTGGCTGCTGCTGATCCTGCCTGCCACGCCGTTGATCGCGCAGGCCGATGACTACAGCGGCATGCTCGCCTACCTCGACGTTGCCCGCATCGACGGCCATGCACTGGCCGGCGCGAACGGCGCCATCGCGGTCAACCAGGCGGCCGGCGACCTCAATCTGCAGGCCAACCTGCGCGGCATCGCCACTGGCGAACATGCCGACGTCTCGATCGGCAACCGACAACTGCGCGGTGGCGACCGCGTGCTGGGTGCACCGGTTCACGCCACCGCCGTCATCGATGGCAAGGCGCTGGCCGGTGCCAGCGGTATCGCATCCATCAACCAGGCCAGCGGCATCGCCAACACGACGCTCAACGTCGTCAGCGCGACACTGGCCCGACAGGGCATACGCGAAACCGACGATACGGCCTTGGCCGCCGAGGGTTCCGCGTTGGCAGGGGGGCGGGACGACGCCGGTCGCGGCGTCGCGACGGGCACCCGCAGCGCCGGTGTCACCAGCACCGCGCTGCGGGGATTCGACGGGGTCCTGCAACTCAATCAGATCGCGGGCAGCGGCAATGACACGGCCAATGTGCTGGGCCTGGTCGTGCAGGACCGCCCGTGACAACCACCCAACCGATGCACCACCTGATGAGAGAGAGGGCACCATGAAAGCGACCGTCAAACGGACCATGCTCGCCATGGCGATTGCCACTGCCTCGACCGCCGCTGCGGCCAATGGCTGGGACAACCAGAACGCCAACGCGAACATCAACCACACCCACACCGTCAGCGAAACCCGCAACGACACCCACAATCACACCGACAACGACGTGCGCAACCGCACCGTCAACGTCAATGTGCAGAAGCACAGCAACATCCAGGCCGACGAACGCAAGGAAAAGAACAACCACGGCGTCGACGTGAACCTGGAGAAGGACCTGCGACTGGGTACCGACATCAATTTCTCCGGCGACCCGAACATCACCGGCGACATCGACCTCGATTCTGCGGCCATCGCCGTAATCGACAACCGCCAGTCGATCAGCAACAACGCCACCAGCAACAGCCTGGTCACCAACAGTGCCTCCATCGGTGACAGCGTGGGTGCAGGTGCCTCCGGCAACCTCGGCTTCAACGTGGTATCGGGCGACAACAACGCCCAGGACAATGCCGCGTCGTTGTCCGCCGCCGACGCGTCCTTCAGCTTCGGCATGGCCGACGCCGAGGTGTTCGTCAACCAGGCCGGCTTCGGCAACGCGACCATGAACTCCGGCGTCACCAATGCCGCAGGTCTCGGTGGCAATGCCTTCGGCGGTGCGTCAGGCAACATCGGTGTCAACATTGCTTCGGGCAACAACAACGAGCAGAAGAACGCGCTGGCGGCGTCGGTCGCGACCACCGCGGTGGCGCAGTCGAGCATCAGCTCCAACCAGGTCTCCACCGGCAACACGGTCAGCAACGCCGGCTTCGTGCAGTCCTACACCGATACCGTGCAGGTCGGCATGCGTGGCGGCGTCAGCGGCCTGACCCTGGCCTATGGCGCCGGCACCTACCGCGGTACCGGCAACGCCTACCAGATGGCCAACTACTATCTGGATACCTGGAGTGGGGAGCTGCCACACCCGGGTGGCAGCAGCACCGGCCATATCGATCTGGACGACGAAATCCAGAACGCCACGATGAACCCCAACCGGCCGGGGGTGGGTGGCCTGGGCTTCGATACGCGTGAGAGTGGCACCAGCCAGTTCGTCGAACTGGGCGTGGCCGACCTGTATGCCAGCCTCAGCGGCACCGTCAGCACCACGCGATGGGTGAATGTGGATGCGACCAACACCTCGGCGTTGTCCGGCAGTGCCTTCTCCGGCGCCTCCGGCAACATCGGCGTGAACGTGGCCGCGGGCACCGGCAACCTGCAGGCCAACAGCCTGGCCCTGGCAGTCGCCCAGCCCAGCACCGGCGGCGGTGGTGGCAGCGGCGAGTAAGCGCAACACCCCGGCCGTCCGCCAATGGCCGGGTCCCCGGGAGCCCCTGTTCCTCCTCCCCCTTGGGACAGGGGCTCCCCCTTGCTGCCGGAGAATGCGATGTTCGGCCACCGTCTCTCGATACGCCTGCTGGCCTGCCTGCTGTTGCTGGGCGGCGCGTCCGCGCGGGCGGGCGACGTCGGCTTCGCCGGCGTACTGCCCAATGGCGCGCTGCTGCAGCAGAAGGTAGAGAGCATGCAGGAACGGCGCTACCGCAACGTGGTACGCCAGCACACCGATTACAGCTGCGGAGCGGCCGCACTGGCGACCCTCCTGCGCCATGCCTACCACCTGGACACCGACGAGGCGACGGTGATCGAAGGGGTGATGGGGGTGTCCGACCCGGCGCTGGTGGCCGAGCGTGGCTTTTCGCTGCTCGACATCAAGCGCTACGTGGAATCGCTGGGCATGCGCGGGCGCGGCTATCGCATCGATGAGGCACGCCTGCGCACGCTTCGCGTTCCTGGTCTTGTCCTGATGGACGTGCGCGGCTTCCGCCACTTCGTGGTGCTCAAGCAGGTGCGCGGCGGCGTGGTCGAGGTGGCTGATCCCATCCTTGGCAACCGCAGCCTGGCGCTGCCTGAATTCCTCGCCGCGTGGCCATCGCGTGCCGTATTCGTGGTGATCGGCAGTGATTTCGATCGCAACACGGTCCTGCTGCAACCCAGCGAACGGCCCAGCGCCCGCGCGCTCTACGCGCGACAGGGGCCGATCACCGATGCCGAACTGGTCGATTTCGGCTTCAGCCACGCCGACCTGTTCTGAAGGAGGTTCCGCCATGTTCCGCCACCGTCTGTTGATGCTCCTGCTGCTGGCGAGCCCCGCCCTGCCCCTGCAGGCGGCGGATGCTGCGCCGGGACGCGGCCTGAAGGAAATTCCGGATTCCGAACTCAACCTGCTGCGCGGCCGCTACACCGTGGGCGGCAATACCGTCGCGTGGTTCGGGGTGACGATGGTCTCGCAGTGGCAGGCCGCCAACGGAAATGTATTGCAGGGTGCGTTGACCCTGGGCATGGACTTCCGCGGCGGCGGCAGCCCGAAACTGAGCTTCCAGCCCAGCGTGCACGTGACTGCCGCAGACGCGCCGCTGCCGGACACGCAGGGTCGCCTTATCGACAGCAGCGGCCTGGCCAACGCCAGCGGCCTGGTGCAGAGCATGCAGGTGGCCGGCGATGGCAACGTCGCCCGCAATGCGACCACGCTGGTGGTACGCAATGGCGCGGTGCCGGCCCTGCCGGGTGACGGTGCCCATTCGATCAGTGCGCAGGCCGCAGGCCTCTCGGCCTCCGCGGTGCTCGACGGCAACCAGGCACGCCTGCTGTTGCAGGCAGATGGCCAGGGGCTTGTCCAGCAATGGATACGCAACGGCAGCGTCGGCCAGGGCATCGCCCTGGCCGGTGACGGCCAGATCGCCAGCAACCAGCTGCGGCTGGAACTGGTGCGGGATACCGCGGGCGGCAACCTGCCGTTGAGCCAGAACGTGGCCCAGGCGATTGCGATGAACCGCGGCATGGGGCCGGGCCGCTAGCACCACGGCACGGCGTTGGGGGAAGCGCTCCACAACGCAGGACACGAACATGCACACCTTGAAGAGGATCACCCCGTTGGCGCTGGCGGCGCTGGCGGGCACCGTCTTTGCCGCACCACCGGCGGCGGACGATGGCGCCGACGTGCAGGCACTGGCCAACCAGCTGGAGCAGCTCAAATCCAACTACGCACAGGAGGTGCGGCGGCTGCGCGAACTGGACATGCAGGTACAGGCGATGCAGGCGCGATTGAGTGGACGCACGGGGTCCACCGGGCCGGCAACGGCGGCGGCAACGGGCGCGGCAGCCGAGCATGGCTCGACGCTGCAGGCATCGCAGGGTAGCGAGGGCTACGCCAGCACGGCGGCCGAGGCACAGCAGGCGAAGCAGGAATCGCGGCGCAGCGTGGATGATGTGAAACAACAGCAGTCGGCGCTGTTCTCGCGCCGCTTCACCGTCGAGAACAGCCTCACCTACGCCCGCTACGACCGCAAGCAGCTCACTCTCAATGGTTTCCTGGCGCTGGACGCGATCTTCCTCGGCAACATCGCCATCGAGAACGTTGAATCCGATTCGCTCACCTACAACCTGGCCGCGCGCTGGGGTGTCAGCCCGAACCTGACGCTCAACCTGGACGTGCCTTACCTGGCGCGGCGCACCGTCTACCAGAAGGGCGGCGCCGGCGGTGCGGCGGCCGCGATCGCGCAGGAAGAAACCAATGGCAACGGGCTGGGCGATATCGGCTTGAGTGCGAACTACCGTTTGTTCGGCGAACGCGGCTGGCGCCCGGAAACGGTGCTCACCGCCGGAGTCACCGCCCCTACCGGGCGCGCACCCTACGGTCTGGACTGGAAGGTGATCGAGCGCGACGACGATGACTACATCCGCTTCGCCGTACCCAGGGAACAGCCCACCGGCAATGGCGTGTGGCAGGCCAATGTGGGCCTGTCGATGGTCAAGACCGCCGATCCGGCGATCCTGTTCGCCAACGTCGGCTATGTGCATTCGTTCCCGCGTGGTTTCAGTGATATCGACAGCAACCCCGACACGGTCAACCCGGGTGACGTGAAGCTCGGCGGCGCGGTCTACTTCGGCGCTGGCGTGGCCTTTGCGTTCAACGAGCGCACCAGCCTCAGCCTGTCCTTCAGCGACCGCATCAGCGCCCGCGCATCCACCCGTTTCCAAGGCGGGAAGTGGATGAAAGTGATCGGCAGCGACGCCAACGCGGCATCACTGAATCTGGGCGTGACGTACGCGCTCAACCAGCACACCACACTGGTCACCCTGCTCGGCATCGGGCTGACCCCGGATGCACCGGACTTCACGCTGGCGTTCAAGATCCCGTACATGTTGTAGAGACAGCGCCAGGCGCGATCCTGCGCCCCGGCAGGGCCTGGATTCATCTTCCGGCACCACAGCGGTCCCTGCCCGCTGCTATATTCAGCCCAGCTCGGCAGGCATGGTGCCTGCCCTCGAATCACAGGGAGTTGGACATGGGTCTGGTACAGGCGGTGAAGGGTGCGGTCGGTGGTGTGCTGGCCGACCAGTGGAAGGACTTCTACACCGTGCCCACGGGCCTGCCCTCGACGGCGGCCCTGTTCGCGGCGGTGCCGCGCGGCACCAACGCCGGCCGCGGCTCCAACACCAACGGCTCGTCCAACATCATCACCAACGGCTCGAAGATCGTCGTGCCGGAGGGCTACGGCCTGCTGTTGTTCCAGGACGGTGCGATCACCGCGTTCGTCGCCGAACCGGGCGGCTACGAGTGGCGTTCGGACGACCTGAACTCGCAATCGATCTTCGCCGGTGACGGCCTGGTCAGCACCTTCATCAAGCAGAGCTGGGAACGCTTCAAGTTCGGCGGCCAGCCCGGTTCGCAGCAGGCGGCTTATTTCGTCTCGCTGAAGGAGCTGCCGGACAACCGCTTCGGTACCCAGTCGGAAATCTACTGGGACGACGGCTTCCTCAATACCCAGGTGGGTGCAGTCACGCGTGGCTCGTACACGCTGAAGATCGTCGACCCGATCCTGTTCGTGAAGAACTTCGTGCCGGCCAGCTACCTGCAGCCGGGCCAGGTGTTCGACTTCACCGACCTGGACAACGCCGCCGCCAGCCAGCTGTTCAATGAAGTGGTCGGCTCGCTGGCGCCGGCCTTCAGCCTGTATACGAACGATCCGGGCAAGGGCAACCGCATCACCAGGCTGCAGCAGGACTCGCTGGGCTTTGCACAGAGCCTGTCGGCCGCCGTCGAGCAGGGCTACCAGTGGAAGTCGGATCGCGGCCTGGCCATCGTCAAGACCGCCATTGTCTCGATCGAGTACGACGCCAACACCCGCGAACTGCTGAAGACCGTGCAGCGCGCCGATGCGCTGTCCGGCTCGCGCGGCAATTCCAACCTGCAGGCGAGCGTCGCCCAGGGCATCCAGTCGGCCGGCGAGAACGGCGGTGCGGCTGGCCTGGTCGGTGTCGGCATGGCCTCGGGCATGTTCGGTGTCGGCGGCATGCAGCAGCCGGTCACGCCGGCTGCCGACGATCCGGTGGCCAAGCTGAAGAAGGCCAAGGAAATGCTGGACCTGGGCCTGATCACCCAGGGCGACTATGACGCCCTGAAAGCCAAGGCACTGGGCCTGTAACAGCAGGACGCACAACCCACATGTCCGATCCCAGAAACGGCCCACCGCCGCTGCCCGGATCCGCGCCCGCAACGCCGCCGCCCTTGTCGGCGGCGTCGTTGGATGGGCCCGGTTCGCCGCAGGACGTCCCTCCCCTGCCCGGCAGCTTCCCGCTGGACACCTCGAAACTGCCTCAGGCCATCCGCGATGAAGTGGAAGCGCCCGATCCCGTGGCCATCGATACCTCGGCCAGCGAGCTGAAGGACGGCCTCAACCGCTGCCCGAAGTGCGGCGCCACCGACATCCGGCCCAAAGCCGGCACCGATATCCTCGTCTGCCTGTACTGCCGTCACGAATGGCATGGCGCGCGGGTCGAGGAGGAATTCGGGCTGGGCGAGGCCATCGACCAGCTGCGTGGCACGGTCATCGCCTCCGGTGCACGCAACATCGATGCCGACACCTCGGCGTTGATGACGTTCAAGTGCACGGGCTGCGGCGCCGAAGTCACGGTCAACACCGAAAGCACGATGACGGCGCGCTGCCACTGGTGCCGCCACGTCTTCGGCGTCAACGAACAGATCAGCAATGGTGCGGTGCCCGACGCGGTGCTGCCCTTCCACATCAAGAAGGACGATGCGGTCGCGCGCATCCGCCAGTTCGTCGACAAGCGCCGCATGTTCGCGCTGAAGGCGTTCAAGGAGCAGTTCACCCCGGAAAACGTGGTGGGCGTGTTCCTGCCCTACATGATCGTGGACAGCAACGTCAGCGCGGCCGTGGCCGGCAAGGGCGAGATCCAGACCCGGCAATACACGGTCGGCACCGAGAAGAACAAGCGCACCCTGTACGACGCCGATGTCTACCAGGTCGAACGCCAGGTGGATTTCACGGTTGATGACCTGCCCCTGGAATCCTCGGCCGAGCGCGGCAATCTGGATACCCGCGCCAACACCAACAACATCATCAACACCATCCTGCCGTTCGACACCAAGAACGCGGTGAAGTGGAACGCCTCGTACCTGGCCGGCTTCACCTCTGAAAAACGCAACCTGGATGTGGAAAAGCTGCGGCCGCGGCTGGAAGACCAGCTGCTGTCGATCGCCCGTGCGCAGGTGGAAGGGTCGGTGAGGCGCTACAACCGTGGCGTGCGCTGGGAACAGGAACAGCTGGAGGTGCATGGCACTCGTTGGGTTTCGATGTACCTGCCGGTGTGGTTGTACTCCTACCACCAGCCCGGCAAGAACGGCGGCATGCTGCACTACATCGCGGTGAACGGCCGTACCGGCGAAACCATGGGCAGCGTGCCCGTGCAGCAATGGAAGATGCTGCTGGCGGCCCTGGCCGCCGGCACCGTCATTGAAGCCCTCGCAATAGCCTTCCTGGTGGCATCGACATGAGCGACGACAGTGGCCTCTGGCTGTTGGCGGCAGGTCCAGCCGGCGCAACCGCGCTGTACTGGGCGCTGTACCGCTATTACCGCAACACCGACAAATCGCACTCCTTCGAGCACGAGACCGCCATCGAAGCCAAGCCGGTCACCGGCTCGGACCAGCAGGTCGGCCGGGTTACCGGCACCGAGGAAAAGCGTATCCGCGGCGACAATGTGTACGAGTACCGGAAACGGGTCGCTCGGGTGAAACCCGAAGAATAGAGCGAGGCCGTGCCTGGCTGCGGGTCGTGCCGGCCGCTGGCCGGCATGCCTTCGGCCTCTGGGCGCCAAAGAGGAGCCGGCCAGCGGCCGGCACGACCCGTCAGCGAACAGCGCCGACTCTTGGCACGCCCGCCCCTGGGCGCGTCCTCACGCCGTCTCCCGCCCCACCGGCTCGATACTCGCGCGGTCCACCCTGCCGAGGATCCTGCGATGGCCGCCGTTCCTGCCCGTGCCTGCCTGTCCGTCCTGTGCTTCCTGACCCTGCCCGCCCTTGCCCAGGACGCGTCGTTCGGCTTCGGTGAACAGGCCACCCGTACCGAGCAGACCACGCAATCCAGCAGTACCCAGACCCAGAGCAGTGGCGCGGTGACCACGCAGACCACCACCAGCGGCAGCTCGCAGTCCGAGTCGCGCAGTGAAAGCAAGGGGCTGGACGTGGACTTCGGCTTCCACGACAACAACGATGACTGGGACCACGACCGCCAGCGCGGCGGCCGCGGCGTGCGCGAAGGCGATCTGTTCGGCAGCTGGACGCTGGGCCAGGAGAACGGCAGCACGTGCACCATCGAACTGAAGAGCATCGAGTGGTTCGGTGGTTACAGCGCCTACGTTCCCACCGGCTGCCCGGACGGCTTCTTCTCGGCCAACCGCTGGGTGCTGTCGGGCAACCAGCTGCTCCTCACCGATACCAGCAACACAGTGTTCGGGCGCTTCCGCGCGTCAGGCGGTGGCCGCTGGTCCGGGTTCCGTGAATCCGACGGTGCGCGGTTGTATCTCAATCCGAAGGGGCGTTGAGCGTAGCGTGCACGCAGCGGGCACGCGGCGACCGCGAAGATCAGGCGTCCGCCCCGCCCGCTCACCGAAATGTCCGCTCCCACTGGTTCCCGCCTTGTCATCTATGCCGCGCTCGCGGGCAACCTCGCCATTGCGATCGCCAAATTCATCGCCGCTGGCATCTCCGGCAGCTCGGCCATGCTCAGCGAGGGCGTGCATTCGCTGGTCGACACACTGAATGAACTTCTGCTGCTGTACGGGCTGCGCCGTGCCGGCAAGGCGCCGGATTCCCTGCATCCGTTCGGCTATGGCCGCGAGCTGTACTTCTGGAGCTTCATCGTCGCCCTGCTGGTGTTCGCGGCCGGTGCCGGCGTTTCGGCCTACGAGGGCATCCAGCACATCCGCAGGCCGGAGCCGGCCACCAACCATGCGTTGAGCTACAGCGTGCTGGGCATTTCCATCCTGTTCGAGGGTGCCTCCTGGTGGGTGGCGCTGCGCGAGTTCCGGCGTACCAAAGGCAAACTTGGCTACTTCGAAGCCTTCCGCCGCAGCAAGGATCCTTCCACCTTCACCGTACTGCTGGAAGACAGCGCTGCGTTGCTCGGGCTGGGCTTCGCACTGATCGGCCTGGTGGCCGCGCAGGTGCTGGACATGCCGGTGCTTGATGGCGTTGCGTCGCTGTGCATCGCCGGCGTGCTGGCCGCCACCGCGTTCCTCCTGGCCCGTGAGACCAAGGGCCTGCTGGTCGGAGAACCTGCCCATCCCGCAGTGGCCGAGCGGATCATGGCGGTGGCCGAAACCGATCCGGATCTGCGCCGCGCCAATGGCGTGACCACCATGCAGATGGGCCCGGAACAGGTCGTGGCCATGCTCAGCGCTGAGTTCGAGGATGACCGCCGGACCCCGCAGATCGAAGCCTGCATCACCCGCATCGAAACGGCGGTGAAGCGCGAGTATCCGGAACTGGTGGCACTGTTCATCAAGCCGCAGACGCCGGAGGTGTATGCCGCCCGGCGCGCTGCATTGGCCGCACCGCCTGCGCCGGAATGACGCGGCGTCTGCGCCCGTTTCACCTGATCGATGCCACAGTGCCACGGTATTTCACCCGAGCCTGCCACCACCGTGCCGGACTGGTTGCCCGCCTCCCTGCAGATCCTGCCGCGCCGCTTCTACCGGCGTCCATCGACCGACGTTGCGCCGGAGCTGCTCAACAAGCTGCTGGTGCGCGACGATGGTCGCACTGGCCGCATCGTCGAGGTTGAAGCCTATGCCGGCAGCGACGATCCCGCCGCGCACTCCTATCGCGGGCCAACGCGGCGCACGGCCAGCATGTTCGGTGAGGCCGGCCACCTCTATGTCTACTTCACGTACGGCATGCACTGGGGCAGCAACGTGGTCTGCGGAGAGGTCGGTGAAGGCGTGGCGGTGCTGCTGCGGGCCGTCGAACCGCTGACGGGCCTGGAGCGCATGCACGAGCTGCGTCCCGCCGCGCGCCGCGACCACGATCTGGCCAGCGGCCCCGGCAAGCTCTCGCAGGCATTCGGGTTGGACCGCAGCTTCGACGGCGCCGATCTGGTGACAGGCAGCCATGGCATCGTGATCGCCAGCGATGGCACCCCGCCTCCGTCCGACCCGGAAGTTGGTCCACGGATCGGAATCTCGCGCGCCGTCGATTTCCCCTGGCGATGGCACGTCCGCGACCACCGTCACGTATCGGTGCGGCGACGCCGCATCTCCGCCCCCGCGAGGAAACCCTGATGACACCTCTCGACAAGCCGTTGCGACGCGAACTGGAGATCGATGGCCAGCCCTACACCCTGACTGTGGCCCCTGACGGCCTGAAGCTGGTGGAGAAGGGGCGACGCAAGGGCATTGCGTTGCGCTGGCAGGATCTGGTGTCCGGAGACGCGGCGCTGGCAACCGCATTGCAGGCGTCGCTGCGCGAGCACTGAACCGGCGCGCCCGCCTCACATCGGCATCACCCCGCCATGGCGATACATAACGCCGTGCGCACTAGCGTAGTCCCAGACAGCTGCCGCAAGCGCCCTCGCCACCCAGCCCTGAAAAGCGCCATGGACGAAGCCGAACGACTGCTCGAAATCGAACGACTGCACCTGTTGGATACGCCGCCGGAGCCGGTGTTCGATGCCATCGTCGCCGCCGCCCGCGCCGCAACCGGCATGACCATGGGCCTGATCAGCGTGGTGGCCGAAGACCGCCAGTGGTTCAAGGCCAACATCGGCCTTGAGGGCGTCAGCGAAACGGCCCGCGAAATTTCCTTCTGCACCCATGCCATACGCCAGGACGAGCTGTTCGAGATACCCGATGCGCGCCAGGACCCACGTTTCTCCACCAATCCGCTGGTGACAGGTGGGCCGCGCATCCGCCACTACGCTGGCATCCCCCTGGGCTCGGCGCACGGCGCACGTATCGGCACGCTGTGCCTGCTCGATCCGATGCCCGGCGTGCTGTCTCCGTCCCAGCGCGAACTGATGGTGCACCTTGCCCGGGTCACCACCCAGGTGCTGGAGCAGCGCAGCACGCTGATGGCACAGGTGGGCCAGGCCAAGGCGCTGCATCGCGAGCTCAAACGCAGCGAAGACTTCCTGGAGCGCACCAACCGCGCCGCCCGGGTGGGCGGCTGGGAGATGGACCTGGTGACCAACGAAGTGCGCTGGACCCGCGAGACCAAGCAGTTGCACGGCGTGCGCAGCAACTTTGAACCGACGCTCGACACCGCGCTGTCGTTCTATCGCGAAGACAGCCGCAACATCATCCGGGCAGCAGTGCAGCGTTGCATCGACGAAGGCACGTCCTGGGAGGTGCAGCTGCCAATGACCACCGCCGACGGGCGCGCGATCTGGACCCGGGTGGTCGGCAGCCGGCAACAGGTCGACGGGCATCCGCGCCTGGTCGGGGCGATCCAGGACATCACGGACGAGCGAGCCGCGCTCGACGCGCTGGAAGCGAGCGAAACCCGCTACCGGCGACTGTTCCACTACAGCCTGGGCCTGATCTGCACCCACACCCTGGACGGCACATTGACCTCGGTGAATCCGGCGGCCGTGCAATCGCTGGGTTTCGAGGAAAGCCAGATGGTCGGGCGCAGCCTGTGTGACCTGATGCCGCCGGAAAAACGCGAGGGCTTCAAGGCCTACCTCGCTCGGATCCAGGCAAACCACACCGACGCCGGCGTGATCGAGCTGATCGCCGCGGAGGGAACGCGCCACTACTGGGCGTATCACAACGTGCTCGACAACGAAGCCAGCCCGCCCTACGTGCTGGGACATGCTCAGGACGTCACCGCACTGCGGATGCAGGAGCAGCAGCTGCGCGAGATGTCCTTCAAGGATCCGCTCACGCAGTGCTACAACCGGCGTTACCTGCACCGGCTGGATGAACTGATTGAAGAGCGCTGGGCCTGCGTGATGTTCGATCTGGACCATTTCAAGCACATCAACGACACCCAGGGCCACAGGCGTGGCGACGTCGTCCTGGTCGAGTTCGCCACGTTCCTGCGCTCACCGCTGGGCAAGGAGGAGACGGTGGTGCGACTGGGCGGCGACGAATTCATGGTGGTACTGGTTGCGCCTGCGGACGGCCGGTTGAGCGAACTGGAGCATTGGTACCAGGACCACGCCGCGCTCTCGCCCAGCGCGTTCTCGATGGGTGCGGCCATCAGCACGCCCGGCGAGCCGGTGGCCGACACCATCCAGAAAGCGGACAGCCGCCTGTACCGCACCCGCGCACGGGTACGCCGCGAGCGACGCGAAGACCCAACCGCGCGTTGATCACGCGCTTACCGTCACCCACGCCGGCGCGTGGTCGCTGGCCTTTGCCTGCAGGCGTACCCAGCGGTCGACGCCAGCGTCCTTCAGTCGCTCCGCCAGTACGGGGTTCAACAGCAGATGATCGATGCGCAACCCACGGTCGCGCTCGGCATGCTGGCGGAAATAATCCCAGAAGGTGTAGATCGTGGCGTTGCCGTGCACCTTCCGCAACGCATCGGTCCAGCCCTGCGCCAGCAGCCGTTCAAAGGCCTCGCGCACCTTGGGCTGGAACAGCGCATCGCGGCGCCAGGCCTTGGGGTCGTAGACGTCGGCTTCGGTGGGAATCACGTTGAAATCACCCAGCAGCAGCGCCGGGTGCGGCAGCTCGACCAGGCTGCGCGCATGCCGGATCAGGCGCGCCATCCAGCGCAGCTTGTAGTCGAACCTGGGCCCGGGCTGCGGGTTGCCGTTGGGCAGGTAGAGGGCACCCACGATGACCCCGTGCACCGCCGCCTCCAGGTAGCGGCTCTGCGTGTCGCTGGGCTCGCCGGGCAATCGACGGCGGCTCTCGACCGGCGTGGCCCCCCGTGCCAGCAGTGCCACGCCGTTCCAGCGCGCCTCACCTTGCCAGAGTGCACCGTACCCAGCCTCCTCCAATGACGCAGCCGGAAACGCGGCGTCGGTCGCCTTCAGTTCCTGCAGGGCAACCACGTCCGGCGATTCCCTGTGCAGCCAGTCCAGCAGCTGTGGCAGGCGCGTGCCGATGCCGTTGACGTTGAACGTGGCAATACGAAGCGTCTTGCGTCGGGCCATGCAGGAAGCCTCCTCGGCGCCGGGAATGAGCGTTCACTGTGCGCGCCCGCGCATGCAGAGTCCGTGGATGCCATGTCACGACAGGGTGCCGTCCGTTTCACGAACCGCTGCCACGCGCCACAGCAGGCTGGTCATCCGTGGACAGTGACGGAGAAGCCCCATGGCGGTGCGCCCGCTTCGCGCGATCTACCAGGTCGACCCCTACCTGTTCCGCGACAGCGACGGCCGCGGCTGGGGCACGCTGGATGGCATCACCGAAAAGCTGGACTACCTGCAGTGGCTCGGTGTCAGCCACCTGTGGCTGCTGCCGTTCTACTGCAACGCCGGCCGTGACGGTGGCTACGATGTCACCGATCACTACCGCATCGATCCGCGCCTTGGCGACCAGGCCGCGTTCCAGCACCTGGTCGATGCTGCCGACGCACGCGGTATCGGCATCATCGTCGAGCTGGTGATGCAGCACACTGCCAGCGCCCACCCGTGGTTCGTCGCCGCGCGGCGGGGCGACCCGGCATGGCGCCGCTGGTACCTGTGGAGCGACCACGTGCCCGACGACGGCCTGCAGCCGATGTTCCCACCGATCGAGGCGTCTGCCTGGACATGGGACGCCGAGGCCGGCGCGTTCAACCGTCACATGTTCTACCGGCACGAGCCAGACCTGGAGTTGGCCCATGCGCCGGTACGCGACGAACTGCTGCGGATGATGACGTTCTGGATGGAGCGCGGCGTGGCCGGCTTCCGCGTGGATGCGGTCCCGTACATGGTCGAGCGCGCCCGCCACGCCGACCCGCGCGACGACGGGTTGTGGCTGCTGGAGGAAATGCGCGCCACGGTAGATGCGCAACAGCCAGGCCTGCCGCTGATCGGCGAAGCGGATGTCAGCGCGCCCCGCTACGGTGACTTCCTGTGCCAGGGCCGGCGGCTTTCGCACCTGCTCGACTTCCATCTGAACAATCATTTCTTCCTGGCCCTGGCGCGCGGCGACGCCAGTGAAGTGGCCCGGGTCATGGCCGAATACGGACCGCAGGCGCCGCCGCACACGCGCATCGCCTGGCTGCGCAACAATGATGAGCTTGACCTGGAGCAGCTTGAGCCGGACGAACGCGAGGCGGTGATGGAGCGCTTCGCGCCCGAACCTGGCATGCGCATCTATCGCCGCGGCATCCGCCGCCGGCTGGCGCCCATGCTGGACGGCGACACCGCGTGGCAGGCCATGGCCTGGGCCGCACTGCTGTCGCTGGGTCAGGTGCCGGTGATCCGCTATGGGGAAGAGATCGGCCTCGGTGACTGCCTGGAGCTGCCAGAACGCAATGCCGTGCGGATGCCGATGCACTGGCACGGTGGACCAGCGGCGGGGTTTACCGATCAACCGCGGCATGCCTGGCGCGTGCCTCCGGCAGACGGCGCTTACGGTTACCGGACGGTGAATGTCGAGGCGCAACGCGCGACGCCCGGCTCGCTGCTGCAGCGCGTGCGCGAGCTGCTGCAGCAACGCAATGCACATCCCGTGCTGCAGCAGGGTCCTCACACGCTCGACCCACCTTCACCTGCGCTGCTGATGCTCCGCTACGGCGAGGCCCCCCACCAGGCACTGGCACTGATCAACTTCGGCGACGACCCGGTTGAGGTAGAGGTGCCCCTGCACGGCCCGCTGCGTACGCTGGTGGGCCACGGCGCCAGGCTGCAGGATCGCCGCTGTTGCCTGCAGGGCCATGGCTATACGTGGCTGGCCGCCGAGGGCGCCTGAGTGCGCAGCGCGGGCAGCACGTGTTCGGCGAAATCATCGATGAAGCGGTCCTGCTCGCGGTTCACGTTGTGCAGATAGATGCGATCGAAGCCCAGTGACTGCAGTTCCTGCAGCCAGGCCCGGTGCTGGCCGAGATCCGCCGAGACATGCACGTGCTGGCGCAGCTCCTCGGCACTGACCGACCGGGCCTGTGCCTCGAACTGCTCGGGCTGGTCCAGGCCTTCGGCCAGTTCCGGTGGCAGGACATTGGCGCTCCACTGCTCCATCGCGCCTTCCAGCGCCGCCTGTTCGGCACGCGCGTAGGAGAGCTTGGCCTGCAGGTACATCGGCTTGCCCCTGCCACCGCCCTGTTCGAACGCCGCCACCACGCGCTGCAACTGCGCCAATGGCTGGCTGATCGTGATCAGGCCGTCGGCCCAGCCCCCCATCCAGCGTGCGGTGTCCTCCGTGACGGCTGCACCCAGCAGCGGCAGGGGAAGTGCCGGCCGGCTGTACAGTCGCGCCTGGCGCACTTGGAAGCCACCGTCGTGGTCGACCTGCTCGCCGCCCCACAGCCGCCGCATCACCTCGGCCGCATCGCGCAGTGCCCTCTGCCGCTCCCGCTTGGCTGGCCACGGCTGGCCGGTGATGCGCTCGTTCAGGGCCTCGCCGGTACCTAGCGCCAGCCAGATCCGGCCCGGCGCCAGCTGCTCCAGCGTCGCCGCTGCCTGTGCAACCAAGGCCGGGTGCTGGCGCAGCATCGGGCACGTCACCATGCCCAGGGTCAACGCGCTCTGCACCGCCAGCGCGCCGGCCCACACCCAGCTGTGGCCCGACTGCCCTTGTGCGGTCGTCCACGGGTGGAAATGGTCGGAGCACATCAGGGCCTCGAATCCCGCCTGTTCGGCGCGCAGCGCCAGGCCCAGCAAGGTGGCGGGCGGGAACTGTTCATGCGATGCGTGGTAGCCGATGGTCATCACGGATTCCGTGCGGGGACTGGACACGATGGCAACACCCCTCCAGCTAAAACGGCGTCATGGAAACGAACGCTTCCTGCATCGGGCATCGACGCTGGGCTATCGCCGAAGGCTACATTCCAGCCTGGAGCAACGGCCCGTCACCGGAGATGCAGAGTCACGAAACATGCTGCGTCCTCAATGCCGGCAACGAGGACGCACATGTCACCCTGACCCTCTACTTCGAGGACCGCGATCCGGTGGGCCCCTACCGGATCACGGTGCCGGCGCGGCGCACCTGCCATCTGCGCTTCAACGATCTGCAGGATCCGGCACCTGTGCCGCGCGGCACGGGCTTCGCCACCCTCGTCGAATCCGACCAGCCGATCATCGTGCAGCATACGCGGCTGGATTCACGGCAACCGGCCAACAGCATCATGACCACCATCGCGCATCCATTGTGAAGCCGCGCGCGCAGGCGTCCACGCTGCAACGACACCGCGCCCTCCAGCCGTTTACCCGCTTGGAGGGAGACTGGCGCCAGTTTCCTTTCGGAGAGTGACGATGGCCCTGCCCGATTACCCACGCCCGCCCTTCCCGGCCCAGCAGCAACCCTTCCCCGGCAAGACTGCGCAGATGCAGCCCCGGCCGGACCATGGCGAGGACAGTTATCGCGGGCATGGCCTGCTGCAGGGCAAGAAGGCACTGATCACCGGCGGTGACAGCGGTATCGGCGCGGCGGTGGCGATCGCTTTCGCGCGCGAAGGCGCCGACGTTGCCATCGCATTCCTCGATGGTGAGCAGGACGACGCCCGCCATGTGCAGCAGCAGATCGAACAGGCCGGGCGCAAAGCCGTGCTGGTACCGTGTGACGTCAGTGACCCGGCACAGGCGCGCTCGCTCGTAGACCGCGTGGCCAGCGAGCTGGACGGTCTCGACATCCTGGTGAACAACGCTGCCTACCAGCGCTACTACGAGCACTTCGACGACATCACCCTGGATGACTGGAAGCGGACGTTCGATACCAACGTCCATGCCGTGTTCAATCTTACCCGGCTGTGCGTCCCGCACCTGCGCGGTGGCGGTGCGATCATCAACACCGCATCGGTCAATTCCAAGCGACCGACGCCGAACATCCTTCCCTATTCTGCAACCAAAGGTGCCGTCGCCAACCTGACGCTGGGGCTGGCCGGCCTGCTCGCCGAGCAGCAGATCCGCGTCAATGCCGTGCTGCCCGGCCCGATCTGGACGCCGTTCATTCCCGCAGGCATGGCCGCCGAAGAGGTCGAACAGTTCGGCGCGCAGACGCCAT
Organism: Stenotrophomonas sp. YJH_SMC_122; assembly: GCF_059369535.1. NCBI lineage: Bacteria > Pseudomonadati > Pseudomonadota > Gammaproteobacteria > Lysobacterales > Lysobacteraceae > Stenotrophomonas > Stenotrophomonas sp. YJH_SMC_122. Next base: position 240,136 of record NZ_JCAFST010000005.1, read on the forward strand.
TCGGCCGCCCCGGACAGCCGGCCGAGCTGGCCTCGGCCTATGTGATGCTGGCTTCGGACAGCGCCAGCTACACCTCCGGTGCACTGCTGACTATCTCCGGCGGCGCGGCAACACTGTGACTCCTCATGGCCGGATTGCCCGCCTGGATCGAAGACTGGCTGACTGTGGTGGTGCCGGTGGCCGAGGTGCTGGCCATCCTGGGCGTCGCATGGGTGATGGTGCGTGCCCTGGCGTGGCTGCTGGTGCAGGCCCGGCAGCGCGGCAGGCTGGCTCCCGAGCTTCATGTGGGCCTGCGCCGCGGCGGTGCCTTGCTGCTGTATCTGGCGGCTGCGCTGCTGATACTGGAGCGCCTGGGCGTGTCGCGCTCGGTGCTGTGGACCGCGCTGACCGGGTTCATGGCGGTCGGTGCGGTGGCGTTCTTCGCCGCATGGAGCGTGTTGTCCAACCTGTTCTGTTCGTTCCTGATCGTCGCTACGCGCCCGTTCCGCATCAATGACACCATTGAAGTGCTGGAAAGCGTGGACAAGCCGGGCTTGTGCGGTCAGGTGGTTGACATCAACCTGATCTACACCACGCTGAGTGATCGTGGCGAAGGCGCGCGTGGTTGCCTGCTGCGCGTGCCCAACTCCCTGTTCTTCCAGCGCATCACCCGGCACTGGGGTGACGGCGGGTATTCCCAGCTGCCGGGAAGCGTGCCAATCAAAGGCAAGGTGCGCTGAGCAGCTGTAGAGCCGAGATCCTATGTTCGGCTTGCTGGGCGCAGCGCTCGGTGCAGCGCGACCTGAACGGAGTGCAGCCGAGCGCGGGCTCGGCTCTACAGGTGCCATAGCGGGCGGCCCTATTCCGCCGCCAGTGCCTGGATAGGGTCCAGCTGTGCAGCACTCTGTGTGCCGGGAAGCAGCCGAAGCCCTGCCCGATCACAGACGAACACACCAACGCGGCCAGCACCCAGATAGGTACCCATGCGCCGCTTGGCGCTACAGGAACTCCGCCATGCGCTGCAACTCGTCGTCCAGCGCGCCACGAAATGCCTTGTCGCGGGCCAGCGACTTGCCGGCATAACCCACGTTCGGCACCAACTCACCGCCGCACACGCTCAGGTTGGCCCAGCCCACCACCTGGTCATGCCACAGCACCGGCAGTGCGTAGTACCCATATTGGCGCTTTGGCGCAGGCGTGTAGGCCTCGAACTTGTACACCCAGCCCCACAGCAACTCGAAGCGGCGGCGGTCCCACACTACCGGGTCGAACGGCGCCAGCAGGCGCACCTGTTCGTCCGATGCATGGCGGCGCGAACGCGGATTCTCGTCCGCCGGCCAGTACCAGGTAGTGCCCTCCAGCGTGCAACTGGCCAGCTGCTGCTTTGCCAGTGCCAATGCCTTGCGGGTCTGCTCGGCCAGGTGGGGGGCACCATAGCCCAGCAGCCGCACCAGATAGGTCAGGCTGGCCGATGGCAGCGGCGCGTACTTGCGCACCACCAGATCAATCAGGGCGGCCGCGCGTTCGACCTGCGACTGCTCGCTGGCATCCGCCTCGGCATGCTCGGCCACGGCGTAGATACGGGTGCCGTTGTCGCGCCGCGCCACGCGCAGCAGGCCACGGTAGTGCATGCCATCCAGCAGATGCGTGCTGGCATTGCTGGTGCCACCCCAGTAGTTGGTTACGCGCCCATGCGCGAACGCCTGGTCGACCTCGCGCGGATGCACACTGCCGCGCTCGCGCACGAACGCCAGCACCTCGGCGGCGCGGCGATGGGTCTCGGCGTCCCATTCACGCTTGGCCACGCGCGGGTGCATCAGTGCCAGATGCTCGCGGGGCAGGAAGCCGTAGTTCACCAGGCAGTCCTCTTCCACCGGCAAGCGGCTGTAGCGCCGCTCAAGATCGCCTGCGCGGTAGTGCTTCACCCGGTGCCGCAGGGTCAGGTCCTGCGCGCGTGCAGGTGCCCGGATCGGGTCGGCCTGCACGAAGCCCAGCTTCCGGATCGCGGTCAGCAGCGTGGTCGGCTTGAACAGGGTGCGCGCCACCGCGTAGCGGCGCAGGTCTTCAAGAGTGGGCGTGACAGGCATGGCCGCATTGTAGATCCACGCCGTGCGTGGATGGGATCACGGTGCTCAGTCCGCGCTCTCCGCGTCCAGCAGCTGCAATGACCCGATCACCAGCGCCTGCATGCCCTGCTTGAACTCGGTGATCACCTGCCCCTCTTCGTCGTCCGCAATCGCGTAGATGGTGTCGGCGCCGGCGATGCAGTAGAAGGCGATCGTGGCCAGCAGCCAGCGCGCCTTGTCCATCGGCAGGCCGAATACCTCGGCCACGTGGGCCTGGTGCGAGGCGATCTTTTCCAGCATCGGCGCGGTCGCCACCGTGCGCCGCAGCAGGTACGGCGGCAGCCCGGGGTGCGCCTTCACCACCTCGCACAACGATTCGACGAAGACCATCAGATAACCCTGCAAGCCGCCCGGCGCATCTGCCGACGCGCGCGGGATCTGCCAGCGCTGGAACACCGCCTCCGCCACCAGGCGCTTCAACGCCTCCAGGTTCGCCACGCGCTTGTACAGCGCCGCCTGGGTTACCGCCAGTTCGGCGGCCACGTTGGCCATGGTCAGGTTGGGCAGGCCCAGGCGGATGCCGATGTCGGCCAGGCGCTCGGGGGTGATGGTCGGCGGGCGGCCGCGCGGCGGCACCGTGGTTTCGCGTTGCGTGTTCATACCCTGCCGAGGGTGCCAGCAAAGGGACCCTCTTGTCCGGTTCGGTCGATTTAGTTTATTTTACTCAACTAATTCGGAATGCGTCCGGTTCGCAACCACCGCGCAGCCCGAACCGAGCCCCAGGCTCACTTCCCGCCAGGTCCCCACCCAGCCGACAACCCTGCGCTGCGCGCTCTTCCCGTGCTTGCCGATGGCAGCGCGCCAGGCGCGCTCGCGCCCAAGATTCACAGGACCCTGGCATGACCACGTACCCCTCCTCTTCCCCGCAGAACGGCGCTGCCGCCGCGTCATGCGGCCACGCGCATCTGCACGGCCTGGCCCGGCGCCACCGCGCATCGGCGCTCGCGCTTGGCCTGCTGGCATCATGTGCCGCGCTGGCCGAAACCGCGCCATCCACCCTGCCCTCGGTGCAGGTGCAGGAACAGCGCCGCGTGACGGGGGACTATGCCGGCGGCCAGGTGGCCGCTGGCGGCCGCGTCGGCCTGCTCGGCGACAAGGACTTCATGGATACGCCGTTCAATACGGTCAGCTACACCGAATCTTTCATCCGCGACCGCCAGGCCAAGGACCTGACCGACGTCATCGCCGCCACCGACCCCACCGTTTTCAGCAACGGTGTTACCGGTGCGTGGAGCGAGAACTACGCGATCCGCGGCTTCGCCTCCAGCACCAGCGACACCACCTTCAATGGCCTGATCGGCATGGCGCCGTACTACCGCACCTCACCGGAGATGTTCGAACGCATCGAAGTGCTGAAGGGCCCGTCCGCACTGCTCAACGGCATGCCACCGGGTGGTTCGGTCGGTGGCAGCGTCAACCTGGTGCCCAAGCGTGCAGGCGAGCAGCCGCTGCAGCGGGTCAGCGCCAACTTCGCCTCCGATGCGCAGTTCGGCACCCATGTGGACATCGGTCGCCGCTTGGGCACCGACAAGCAGTTCGGCATCCGCTTCAACGGCGCCTACCGTGATGGCGATGGCGCCGTGGGCAAGCAGCGCAAGAAGGTCCAGCTCGGTTCGCTGGCATTGGACTGGCGCGGCGAACGTGCGCGGCTGTCGGCCGATCTGTACAGCGCCGACGACCGCGTTGATGGCCCCGCGCGTGGTGTCGGCCTCGCGCCGGGCGTGGCCATTCCGCGGCCGCCGCGTGGCGATACGCTGATCAATCCGGACTGGGCCTACGTGGACAGCCAGGACAAGGGCGCGATGCTGCGCGGCGAACTGGATATCAGCGATACCCTGATGGCCTACCTGGCCTACGGCACCAGCAGGACCGATTACCGCTACAACGGTTCGATCAGCGCGCAGACCCTCAATCCGGCCGGCGACTTCACCACGGTGATCGGCCAGCTCGCCTTCGATATCAGGAAGCAGTCCGCAGATGCCGGCCTGCGCGGTTCGTTCCACACCGGCAGCGTCGGCCACCAGTGGGCTGCCAATGTGACCCACTATCAGCACACCCAGAACGACTACGGCCGCCGCAGCGTGCCGGGCTGGGACTGGACCACCAACCTGTACAACCCGGTGTGGGGCCCGGCCGCGCCGTTCGTAGCGCCGCACATCTCGCATAGCGAACTGCGGCTGGACAGCATCGGCGTTGCCGATACCCTGTCCTTCGCCGATGACCGCGTGCAGTTGACGCTGGGTGTGCGCCGCCAGCAGGTGGTCAGCGAGACCTTCAACGTCGCCAGCGGTGCACGCACCTCGCGCTACGACGAGAGCGCCACCACCCCGGCAGCGGCCCTGCTGGTGAAGGCGACCGACACGGTCTCCCTCTACACCAACTACATCGAAGGGCTCAGCCAGGGCGCGACCGCGCCGATGACCGCCGCCAATGCCGGCGATGTGTTCGCACCGTTCCGCACCAGGCAGAAGGAGCTGGGCCTGAAGCTTGATCTGGGCAGCTTCGCGCACACCTTCAGCGTGTACGAGATCAAGCGACCGAGCAGTTACACCGACCCGGTCACGAATATCTTCTCGTTTGGCGGCGAGCAACGTAACCGCGGTGTGGAATGGGGCTTCTTCGGCGCACCGATGGACGGCGTGCGCCTGCTCGGTGGCGTGGCCTATGTACAGCCGAAGCTGACCCGCACGGCTGGCGGCGTGAATGAAGGCCGCATGGCCACCGCCGTGGCGCAGCGGCAGGCCAAGCTGGGCGTGGAGTGGGATGTGCCCGCGCTGGAAGGCCTGACCCTGACCGGTAATGCCACGGCGATGTCGAAGCAGTACATCAGTGCCGACAACCGCCTGTCGGTGCCGGGGCGCACGTTGTTCGACGTGGGCGCGCGCTACAGCACCACCGTGGCGGGTCGGCCGCTTGCGTTGCGGGCCAGCGTGAACAACGTGACCAACAAGTCGTATTGGGGCATGCCGTTGCTGTCCAGCCTGGCACTGGGTGCACCGAGGACGGTGCTGCTGTCGGCAACGATGGATTTCTAAGCTGGCGTGGAACCCCTGTAGAGCCGAGCCATGCCCGGCTCCGTTTCGTCTGCTGAGCCGAGCATAGGCTCGGCTCTACAGGTCGTCGGGCAATCCGCGAACGGCATGCATGCATGGCGTGGTTCTACGCTCGTGGATCCTCTGAAGAGCGGAGCCATGCTCGGCTCCGTTTCGTCTGCTGAGCCGAGCGTGGGCTCGGCTCTACAGGTCGTCGGGCAATCCGCGAACAAGGTGTGGATCTGCGTTTCATTCCGGCTGCAGGCGATAGATGGCATGGCTGGTCAACGCCAATGCCGCCAGCTTCAGACCTTCCATCACGCGATCGCCGACGTACTGGTCCGGGCCGCCATTCTGGCGGGCGCGTTCGGCCGCCAGCAGGATCTCCTGCACGATGCGCAGCCCGGCCAGTGCACCGTCGGCGTCGGCCAACGCCAGGCAGCGGCCTGGCAGCTGATGGCGCTCGGGCCAGGGCTGGCCGTCGGCAGCCGCGCCCAACCCGATGCGATGCAGCAGGGCCGTCAGGCTGTTGGGATTAGACGCGATGTCGTGCGCTTCATCGGCATTGGCCGGGGCGCGCTGATGGGGAAACTCCGATGCGTTCATGGCAGGTCTCCGTGCAAGGCATGCGGGACCACCGCCCTTAACAAAGGCGGCGGACGGTACGTGTGTGGAAACCGGTAGCTAAGCGTCATTACCCGGTGGGTTCGCTTGCGCGCACCCCACGTACCGCCCGCCATGGAACGCGAACGGAATGCCAGCCGGCGCCGCGCAAGGCGACGCCGGCTGGCAAGCGTAAACAACGCATAGCTAAACGGGTTTCCACACCCGGCCACCCTTTTCCGGCGGCAATCCATCATGTGCACGACGGGGTGGCAGGCGCCAACAACCCACGTGCAGAGACAGCAACGTTCACGCAGTGGCAGCATTGTCGCATATCGACAATCGAGCCGAAGATTCAACAACTTGCACCATGCCGATGGCGGCATGCTTCACCCCCATCGGCACCGCGCATTCCTTGACCGCATCCGGCATTCAAGACAGGCGACGCGCCAGTTCCGACATTACGCAAGCAGATGGGCAGTCAACGCCAGCACCGCCAGATGTCCCACGTAGTACCCGTAGAACACCCACCGCCAGCGCGGCAGTGGCCAATTCACCCGCGCGGCCAGCAGCACCACCGGAACGGCCAGCAGCGCCCAGCCGTTGTGGTTCGCCCAGCACACCGCCGCAAGCGCGACCAGCAGCGGCCACCACGCGCGATGCCGGAACGCGATCCAGGCCAGCAGCACGGCGCCAACGCCGGCCCACTGGTAGTCCACGAACATCGGCAGCACGCCGGCAGCCATCAACAGCAGCACAGGCCGATGGTTCGCCAGCGCATGCACGGCCACCGCAGCCAAAGTGAAGGTAAGCAGGATGTTGAGCGGCAGCCAGGAACCGAACGCGAAAGCGTGCAACGGCTGGGCGATCAACCCCCATAGCGCGAGCCGGCGCATCGATTTGCGCAGGTCGGCGCCGGGCTGGGCCAGGTTGCAGGCCATCACCAGCGCGAACAGCGGGAACGCGATACGCCCCAGTTCGCTGACCACCGGCACGTAGCCCCCGAACACCACCTTGGCCACGTGGTCGCCGGTCATGGCCAGCAGCGCGATCCACTTCAGCAGCTCGCGCGCGCCGCTGCCGAGGGTGAGGTTGAAGGTGGACGTCCCGGCCGTGGTCGCTTGCATCGCGGAAGCTTATGCGCATCGGCCAGCGCATTTCCAGCGCCGCGCAGGAGCCCGCTGCTGCAAGCCGCAGGTGGCGGCGCTATGCTGGCCGCCCTTGCTTGTGAGACACCCGCCATGCGCACCCTGTACCCGGCCATCGAGCCCTACCGCCAGTTCACCCTGCCGGTGAGCGATCTGCATACCCTGCACATCGAAGAGTGCGGCACGCCACAGGGCATCCCGGTGGTGTACCTGCATGGCGGTCCGGGCGCTGGTATCTCGCCGACCCATCGCCGCTTCTTCAACCCGGCGCGCTACCGCATCGTGCTGATCGACCAGCGCGGCAGCGGCCGTTCCACGCCGTTCGGCGAGCTGCGCGACAACACCACGCAGGACCTGGTAGCGGACATCGAAAAGGTGCGTGAGCACCTGGGCATCGAGCGCTGGCTGGTCTATGGCGGCTCGTGGGGCTCCACGCTGTCGCTGGCCTACGCGCAGGCACATCCCGAGCGCGCCACCGGCCTGATCGTGCGCGGCGTATTCCTCGGCCGCGAAATGGAGAACCGCTGGTTCCCCGAGGCCAACGGTGGTGCGCGCTGGATCTTCCCGGAGCGCTGGGACCGCTATGAGGCCTACATTCCAGAGGCCGAGCGTGGTGACATGATCGCAGCCTACTGGTCGCGGCTGGACAGCGCGGACGAGACGACCCGCATCGAAGCCGCGCAGGCCTGGCTGGGCTGGGAAGACAACGCCGCCACCCTGCAGCACGACGTGGATGCGCAATCCACCGATGATCCGCTGGATACGCTGGCCAAGGCTCGTATTGAAGCGCACTACTTCCGCAACGGCATCTTCCTGGAACCTGACCAGCTGCTGCGCGATATCGATCGCATCCGCCACCTGCCCGGCGTGATCGTGCAGGGGCGCTACGACATCATCTGCCCGCCGCGCAGCGCGTGGGACCTGGCCAAGGCCTGGCCGGAAGCGCGGCTGGAGATGGTGACCTCCGGCCACAGCGCCAACGAGCCGGCCACGGTCGATGCGCTGGTGCGGGCCACGGATGCGTTTGCCGACCGGTTCGGCAACGGCACCTGACCCGCAGCGTCAACACGCCACCGTGAACCCCACCGTGGTCAGCCCGTCGCGGCTGGCCACGAACACATCGCCACCATGCAGCACGGCGATGGCCTTGACGATCGACAGGCCCAGGCCGTGGTGGCGTTCGCCCCGGTACTCGCGGGCCTGGTCAACCCGGTAGAAACGCTCGAACAACAGCGGCAGGTGCTCGGCGGCGATGCCATCGCCTTCGTTCAACACCGCAATGCGCGCGCCCTTGCCTTCGGCCTGCAGCTGTACCCGCACCGCGGTACCGGGCCGCGCATGCTGCACGGCGTTGTGCAGCAGGTTGGTCAGGGCACGCCGGAACAGCGATGGATCGATGCTGGCGGTCGCATCACCTTCGATGCGGAGGGTCAGCCCGGCTTCCTCGAACAGGAATTCAAGGAAGTCCCCGGCGGCGGCCACTTCGTCGGCCAGCGCCACCGGCCGGGTCTCCATCGCGATGTCGCCCTGCCCGGCCCGCGACAGGAACAGCATGTCGTTGACGATGGCGCGCAGCCGCTCCAGCTCTTCCAGGTTGGACTGCATCACGTCCTGCAGCTGCGCGTTGTCGCGCGGCCGTGACAGGGCCACCTGGGTCTGCCCCATCAGGTTGGCCAGCGGCGTGCGCAGCTCATGCGCCACGTCTGCGTTGAACGCATCCAGCCGCGTGTAGGCGGCCTCGAGGCGATCCAGTGCACCGTTGAAGGCATGCGTCAGGTGCCCCAGCTCTGCCGGCAACGCCTGTGTGCCGAGCCGCTGTGACAACCGCTGTGGGCTGAGTGAGCGCGCCTCGTCCGAAAGCGCGTGCAACGGGGCCAGTCCCAGGCGCGCGATCCAGTAGCCGAGGCCGGCCACCAGCAGCACGCCCAGCCCGCCGGCAACCCACAGCGCCACGGCGAAGCGCTGCAAGGCATGCGTGTACGGTTCGGAGTCGATACCGATCCACAGGTCCACCGCCGGCCGCACGCCCTTGCCGGGCACGCGCTCATACAGCGTACGCAGCGGATGCTGGCCCTCGCGCTGCAACGTGCCCATGCCACTGTCGTGGCCATTGGGTGGCTGCACCTGTGGGCGCTCACTACCGATGCGGAAGGTCGGGTCGTCACTCCAGGCCCAGACCAGCGTGTCGCGGTCGCCGGAAATCAGGTTGCCGACCTTGTCGCGCACCTTGCTCCAGCGTTCGCGGGTATCGCACATCGCCACACTGCCGCTGACCGCGTGCAGCTTGGTCTGCAGCTCGGCGTGCTGGTAACGCACCACCTGCCGTTCCAGCACGCCATACACGCCGATGCCCAGCAGGGCGAATACCAGCAGCGCGGCCAGCGCGAACATCGCCGACAGGCGCTGGGCGATCGACCACCTCATCGACCATCACCCTCATCATCGCGCACCTCCAGCACGTAGCCCATGCCGCGCACCGTATGCAGCAGCTTGCTGGGGTACGGGCCGTCAAGCTTGCTGCGCAGGCGCTTGATCGCCACTTCCACCACGTTGGTGTTGCTGTCGAAATTGATGTCCCAGACCTGCGCAGCGATCACTGTCTTGGACAGGATCTGCCCGCGCCGCTGCGCAAGCAGGGCCAGCAGCGCGAATTCCTTGCCGGTCAGGTCCAGTCGCGCACCGTCACGATAGGCGCGGCGCGCCAGCAGGTTGACCTGCAGGTCGCCCACCTGAAGTTCGGTCGGCTCCTGCTGGCGGCCGCGCCGGACCAGCGCCTGCAGGCGCGCCAGCAGTTCGATGAACGAGAACGGCTTGACCAGGTAGTCGTCGGCACCCTGCCCCAGCCCGTGCACGCGGTCATCCACGCGGTCGCGCGCGGTCAGCATGATCACCGGGGTCTGCTTGCTGCGGCGCAGTTCGCGCAGCACGTTGAAGCCGTCCATGCCGGGCAGCATCACGTCCAGCACGATCACGTCGTAGTCGAACTCGCGGGCAAGGTGCAGGCCGGTCACGCCGTCGGCGGCCAGGTCGACCGCCCAGCCCTGCTCGCCCAGGCCGGTGCGCAGGTAGTGGGCGGTCTTGCTCTCATCCTCGACGATCAGCAGTTTCATCCGGGCTCCGTCAGCGCGGCACCGGCGGCCGCCCTGCGTTCGCGTCGGCGCTGCAGGAACAGCCGGTCCAGGGCCAGGTAGATCACCGGGGTACTGTACAGGGTCAGCAACTGGCTGATCAGCAGGCCACCCACCACCGCCACACCCAGCGGCTGGCGCAGCTCCGAGCCGGTGCCGAAGCCGATCATCAGCGGAATGGCACCCAGCAGCGCCGCCAACGTCGTCATCATGATCGGGCGGAAGCGGGTCAGGCAGGCCTCGTGGATGGCCTGCAGCGGGGTCAACCCGCGGTTGCGCTGGGCATCCAGCGCGAAGTCGACCATCAGGATGCCGTTCTTCTTGACGATGCCGATCAGCAGCACGATGCCGATCAGCGCCATGATCGAGAAATCCAGCCCCCACAGCCACAGCATCAGCACGGCACCGATACCGGCCGACGGCAGCGTGGACAGGATGGTGAGCGGGTGCACGAAGCTCTCGTACAGCACACCGAGGATGATGTAGACGGCCAGCAGCGCGGCCAGAATGAGCAACGGCTGGCTGGCCAGCGATTCCTGGAACGCCTGTGCGGTGCCCTGAAAGCGCCCGTTGATGCTGTCGGGCATGCCGATCTGCGCCTGTGCCTGCTCGACCAGGGTAACCGCCTCACCCAGCGAGACGCCCGGCGCCAGGTTGAACGACAGGTTCACCGCCGGCAGCATGCCGTTGTGGCTGACCGACAGCGGCCCGTTGCCCGGTGGCTGCACCTGGGCCACCGCCGACAGCGGCACCATCTGCCCGGTCAGCGGCGAACGCAGGTGGAAGTAGGACAGCGCATCGACCTGGCCAAGCAGGCCGGGCGCGATCTCCAGAATCACCCGGTACTGGTTGGTCTCGGTCTGGAACTCGTTGATCTGGCGCTGGCCGAACGCATCGTAGAGCACCTGGTCGATATCGTTGGCAGTAAGTCCGAAGCGTGCCGCAGCAGTGCGATCGATCTGCAGCCGGGTAACGCTGGCGCCGACCTGCTGATCGTTGGACACGTCACGCAGCTGCGGCAGCCCGCGCAGGCGTTCGGTCAGCTGCTCGGCCCAGCGTGACAGCTCCCTGCTGTCCTGGCCGCGCAGTGCGTACTGGTACTGCGTACGCGCCGGCCCCGCGCCCAGGTTGATATCCTGCGCGGCCCGCATGTACACGGTGATGCCCGGCACGCTGGCCATCTTCGCGCGCAGCCGGTCGATGAAGCCGTGCACGTCCACGTCGCGGTCGCCGCGGTCCTTCAGGATGAACCAGAAGCGGCCATTGGACAGGGTCTGGCTGCCACCGGTAGCACCCACCGCATGGTTGTAGGCCTGCAGCGCTGGATCCTCGGCGGCGATCTTCGCCAGCTGCTGGTGCTTGGCCGCCATCTCCTCGAAGCCGATGTCCTGTGCCGCTTCGGTGGTGGCGAACACGAAGGCGGTGTCCTGCAGCGGAAAGAAGCCCTTCGGGATCACCACGTACGAGGCTACCGCTACCGTCACCGTCGCGCCGAAGCCGAGCAGGACCAGCCGCTGGTGGCCCAACGCCCACTGCAGGCTGCGGTCGTAGCCGGCCAACAGGCGCCCGGCCAGCGTGTCCTGGCCGTCGCGATGGGCCGGCATGCGCTTCATCAGGTGCGCAGCCATCATCGGCGCCAGCGTCAGCGAGGCCACGATGGAGATCAGGATCGCGACCGTGATGGTCATCGCGAACTCCGCGAACAGGCGCCCGACCACGCCGCCCATGAACAGCAGCGGGATGAACGCCGCGATCAGCGACAGGCTGATCGACACCACGGTGAAGCCGATTTCCTCGGCACCCTTCAGTGCCGCGTCCACGGGCCCCAAACCGGCCTCGCGATGGCGGTGGATGTTCTCCACCACCACGATGGCGTCGTCCACCACGAAGCCGACCGCTACCACCAGTGCGACCAGGGTGAGGTTGTTGAGGCTGAAGCCGGCCACATACATTGCTGCGAACGTGGCGACCAGCGCTACGACCAGCACCGCACCGACGATGAGCGTGGCCGAGAGCTGGCGCAGGAACAGCCCCATCACCAGCACCACGAGGACGATGGTCAGCACCAGGGTGACCTCCACCTCGTGCAGCGACGCGCGGATGGTGCGCGTGCGGTCGTTGAGCACTTCCACATCGACGCTGGCCGGCAGGTTGGCGCGCAGCTCCGGCAAGGCGGCCAGTACCGCATCGGTGGTGCGAACGATATTCGCGCCCGGCTGCCGGCTGATGATCAGGCCCACGCCCGGCTGCCCGTTCGGCCACGCCTGCACATAGGCGTTCTCGGCACCGTCGACCACTTGCGCGACATCGCCCAGCGTAACCGGCGAACCCTGCCGGTAGGCGACCACCAGCTGGCGGTAGTCCTGGGCATCGAACAGCTGGTCGTTGGCCTCGAAGGTGGACGTGCGCTGTTCGCCCATCAGCGCGCCCTTGGCCTGGTTGAGGCTGGCGTTCTGGGCCACGCCGCGCAGGTCGGACAGGGTCATGCCCATCGCTGCCAGCCGCTCCGGCTGGGCCTGGATGCGGATGGCCGGGCGCTGCTGGCCGACGATATTGACCTCGGACACGCCACTGATCTGGCTGATCGAACGCGCCAGGCGGCTCTCGGCCAGGTCGCTCAGCTCGGTCATCGACATCTGTGCCGAGACCACGCTGAGCACCAGGATCGGGCTGTCGGCCGGGTTGACCTTGCGCCAGGTCGGCAGGTTCGGCAGGTCGCTGGGCAGGCGCCCGGCCGCCGCATTGATTGCCGCCTGTACTTCCTGTGCGGCGGTATCGATGTTCTTTTCCAGATCGAACTGCAGCGTGATCGAGGTGCTACCGAGCGCGCTGGTGGAGGTCATCTCGATGATGCCGGGCACGCCGGTCAGCTGCGTTTCCAGTGGCGTAGCCACCGCCGACGCCATGGTCTCGGCGCTGGCGCCGGGCAGGCTGGCATTGACGCGGATGGTCGGGAATTCCGCTTCAGGCAGAGGTGCCACCGGCAACCGTGGCAACGCGGCCACGCCGAGCAGTATCACCGCCAGCGTCAGCAGCGTGGTGGCCACCGGATGCCGGACGAACCAGCTGGACAGCGAAACGCGGGTGCTCATGGTGCGGCCCCGGCCCTGGCAACCGGTGCGCCGGCTTCAGTGACGACCACACCCGGGCGCAGGCGCGACTGGCCATCGCGCACGATTACATCACCCACCCGCAGCTCGCCCTGTATGGCCACCTGCCCGTTCTCGGCTTCACCGACGGTGACCGGTAGCACCTCGACGCTCCCATCTCCCACTACGCGGTAGACGAAGCTGCCCTCGACACCGCGCTGGATTGCGGCAGCGTCCACCACCAGTGCGTCCGTGGTCTGGCCGATGCGTACCCGCACGCTGACCAGCTGCCCGGGCCACAGCCGGTCGTCGGCATTGGCGAAGCGGGCACGCAACCGCACCGTGCCGGAGGTCTCGTCGATCTGATTGTCGATCACCTGCAGGGTGCCTTCGGCGAGGCGCTGGCCACCATCGCGGTCCAGCGCCTGCACCGCCACGTCGCCGGCAGCCAGTGCCTGCCGCAGCTGCGGCAACGCGTCCTGCGGCAGCGCGAACACCACCGAGATCGGATCTGTCTGCTGCACCGTCACCAGTCCCTGCGTATCGGTGGCACGCACCAGGTTGCCGGGGTCCACCTGGCGCAGACCGATGCGGCCATCCATCGGCGCCAGGATACGGGTGTACGACAGCTGCACCTGTGCGGCATCCACCGCCGACTGATTGCCACGCCCGGTGGCCTGCAGCTGCTGCACCGTGGCCGCCTGCTGCTCCAGCATCTGCCGCGAAACCAGCTGGTCGGTAGACAGGTGCTGCAGCCGCGCCAGGTCCGAGCGCGCGGCATCCAGCGTGGCACGGTCGCGAACCACCGCAGCCTGTGCGCCACCCAGGTCGGCACGGATCGCGCGATCATCGATACGGGCCAGCAACTGGCCCTTGCGCACCTTCTGGCCCTCCTCGAACAGCACCTCGGTCAGAACGCCATCGACCTGCGGCCGCAGCACGGCGCTCTGCAACGACTGCACCGTGCCTACGCCGCTACGCCAATGGGCTACGTCGCGCTGCTCGACACGGCCGGTCACCACCGGTACCGGCGGCGGCGCGTTGGCCGGTTGCGCGTCGCTGCGCGACACACCCTGGAACAGCATCACCAGCGACAACACCACCAGCAGCAACGCGCCCAGGACAAGGTGGCGGCGACGCATTCGTGCGGACAGGAAGGGAATTCGCATGACAGGGATCCATACCGGTGCCGGCGCGGGGGCTGCGCGGGCCTGATGCTATCCTCCCGGCTGGCCTCCGGCGCCTCGCTGTCGCCTGCCTGACAATTTCGTCAGGTGCGGCCGGTACACGCATGGGGCGTGCGGGTGAACGGTGGCCCACCGCCATCTGGCGACCCGGTCGGTTCTTCGCAGCTCGCTTACAGATCCGGGCCGAATATCCGGCCGTGGCCATCCACACCCGTGGCCCGCGTCCCCACTTCTGGAGCCTGTCATGACCGGTATTCGCTACGTTCCTGCTGTCCTCGTCATCACCATCGGCCTGCTGCTGGGCGCCTGTTCCAGGACCCAGGAGGCAAGCAAGGCCACCGCCGCCGAGGACGTCACCGAAGTGAAGCTGATACCGCCTTATGAGTCGCTGGACAAGGACAAGGATGGCATTGTCACCCTGGCGGAAGTCGATGCAGTGGCGCCGGACTGGGCCGAGCGACTGCACGCCTGCGATACCGACCGCAACAAGGCGCTGAGCCGCGGCGAGTATGACGTGTGCAGGCAGACCAGCGGCGCGCATTGACCCAGCACTGAACCTCAATTGGCGCTGCGCATGCCCGGCTATACCAAGGTATAGCCGGGCTAACCCACGGGCCTCTAGGCCTGCCCCATTCAGGGGCGGACAATAGCGCCACTGGCCAGGGCAACCCTGGCTGGAACCCTCCCCTCATGGAGACGCAGATGGACCCCGACCCTGCCGGGCGCACCGCGCCCCGGATGACCGCTTGTTGCCTGTTCCTGGCGCCTGCCCGCCGGTCCCTGCCTGCCTGAGTGACGGGGACCGCCAGGCGCCGCCTGCCTGGAGATCGCCCCCATGTCCTACAAGATCCTCTACATCACCGTGCGCCGCATGATCGGCGAGCGCGATGTCGCCGCCCTGCGCAGCCAGCTGCTGCAGCACGGCCCCGTGATGTTCGCCCGTTCGCTGTCGCTCGGTTCGCCGCGTGTGGTAGCCGATGCACTGTCGCTGCTGCCGATCAGCGAGCGCATCAATGTGCTGCGCCACCTGCCCTATCCCCTGCGCGACGCGATGAAGCCACTGTGCATCGGTGGCAGCCAGCGCCTGCGCATGCAGCCGTGGTCGCCGGCGGTTCTGGCGATGCGCCACGCCTGATCTGTCTCACCCATCCCGTTCGTGTTCCGGCTGCGGCCGGCTCTGACATTCGAGGAGCGTCCCATGAGCCTGCTCAACGCCTGGTTCAACGCCTTCCTGCGCAGCCGCCGCGCAGGCAACCTGTTCCGCCGCCGTGCGATGCCCGAAGCCGGGCTCGGCCCAGGCAACGCCGAGGCCGCGCCGTTCGCGCTCACCACCGGCCTGGTCACCCTTGCCCAGCAGGATGAGACCCAGCTGCTGGCCACGCTGGGGTCGCATGCCGATGGCCTCAGCCCGCACGAGGCCGGGGAGCGGCTGGCCACGCTCGGCCCCAACGAGGTGGATCACGAAAAGCCGCTGCCGTGGTGGCGGCACCTGTGGCAGTGCTACCGCAACCCGTTCAACCTGCTGCTGACCATACTGGCGGCGGTGTCCTGGCTGACCGAGGACATCAAGGCGACGATCGTCATCGGTGCGATGGTGCTGCTGTCCACGCTGATCCGCTTCGTGCAGGAGGGTCGTTCGAACCGGGCGGCCGAGCGGCTGAAGGCCCTGGTCGGCAACACCGCACGCGTGCTGCGCCGTAATCCCGGCACCGAGGCGGCCGACGTGGCCGACCAGTACTTCGGCGCGCACCTGCACAGCCGTCGCCCGGCACGCCTGCTGGACCTGCCGATCCGTGAACTGGTACCCGGCGACCACATTGTGCTGTCGGCCGGCGACATGATTCCGGCCGACTGCCGCGTGCTGACCGCCAAGGACCTGTTCGTGGCGCAGGCGGCGATGACCGGCGAGTCGCTGCCGGTGGAGAAGTTCGCGCACCCGGGCGATGGCCTGGCCGGCCTGCTGGAACAGCACAACCTGCTGTTCATGGGTACCAACGTGGTGTCCGGTACCGCCACCGCCATTGTGCTGGCCACCGGCAACCGCACCTACTTCGGCACGCTGGCCCAGCGCAGCACTGCAACCGACCGTGCGCCGACCGCGTTCCAGGCCGGCGTCAACAGTGTCAGCTGGCTGCTGATCCGCTTCGCGCTGGTGATGGTGCCGTTCGTGCTGCTGATCAACGGCTGGACCAAGGGTGACTGGACCGAGGCGTTCCTGTTCGCGCTGTCAGTGGCGGTGGGCCTGACGCCGGAAATGCTGCCGATGATCGTCACCTCCACCCTGGCCAAGGGTGCGGTGCTGCTGTCGCGGCGCAAGGTGATCGTCAAGCGCCTGGATGCGATCCAGAACTTCGGCGCGATGGAAGTGCTGTGCACCGACAGAACTGGCACGCTCACCCAGGACAGGATCGCGCTGGAGCGCCACACCGATGTGTTCGGTCACGATTCGGAAGACGTGCTGAAGTTCGCCTACCTCAACAGCCACTTCCAGACCGGCCTGATCAATCTGCTGGACCGCGCGGTGCTGGAGCACGTGGAGCTGCAGAGTTCGCTGCGGCTGTCGCAGGACTACCACAAGGTGGACGAGATCCCGTTCGACTTCGAGCGCCGCCGCATGTCGGTGGTGGTCTCCGAGCGCGAGGATCACCACGAGCTGATCTGCAAGGGTGCCGTGGAAGAGATGCTGGCGGTGTGCAGCACCGTGCGTGAGAACGGCCAGGACATGCCGCTGGACGAGCACCGCCTGGCCCGCGTGCGGCAGACCACCGAGGAACTGAACGAACAGGGCCTGCGCGTAGTGGCGGTGGCGATGAAGGAAACCGCTGCCAGCCAGACCACCTATTCGCAGGCCGACGAGTGCGGGCTGACCCTGGTCGGCTACGTGGCCTTCCTGGACCCGCCGAAGGAATCGGCTGCGCAGGCACTGCAGGCGCTGGCTGCGCATGGCGTGGAGGTCAAGGTCTTCACCGGTGACAACGAGCTGGTGACCGCCCGTGTCTGCGCACAGGTGGGGCTGGACGCCGACACCATCCTGACCGGCCCGCAGATCGAGCGCATGGATGACGGCGCGCTGGCGCGGGCGCTGCACCACCATCGCGTGTTCGCCCGGCTGACACCGCTGCACAAGGAGCGCCTGGTGCGCGAGTTGCGCGCACAGGGCAAGGTGGTCGGCTTCCTGGGCGACGGCATCAACGATGCACCGGCGCTGCGCGCGGCCGATATCGGCATCAGCGTGGACAGTGCGGTGGACATCGCCAAGGAGGCGGCCGACATCATCCTGCTGGAAAAGAACCTGATGGTTCTGGAGGAAGGCGTCATCCAGGGCCGGCGCACGTTCAACAACATGCTGAAGTACATCCGCATGACCGCCAGCTCCAACTTCGGCAATGTGTTCTCGGTGCTGGTGGCCTCGGCCTTCCTGCCGTTCCTGCCCATGCTGCCGCTGCAGCTGCTGGTGCAGAACCTGCTGTACGACATCTCGCAGATCGCCATTCCGTTCGACAACGTGGACGAGGAGCTGGTGCGAAAGCCGCTGAAGTGGAACCCGGCGGACATCGGCCGCTTCATGGTGTTCTTCGGGCCGATCAGCTCGATCTTCGACCTGACCTGCTTCGCGCTGATGTGGTACGTGTTCGATGCGCGCACGCCGGCCGACCAGGGCCTGTTCCAGTCCGGCTGGTTCGTGGTCGGCCTGCTGACCCAGACGCTGATCGTGCACATGATCCGCACGCCGAAGCTGCCGTTCCTGCAGAGCATCGCCGCGCCGCCGCTGCTGCTGATGACCGGCCTGATCATGACCGTTGGCGTGTTCCTGCCGATGAGCCCGCTGGCCGGCTACTTCAAGCTGCAGGCACTGCCGGCTGGCTACTGGCCGTTCCTGGTGGCAATCCTGTTCGGCTATGCGGTGCTGACCACTGCGCTGAAGCGGTTCTACATCCGTCGTTACGGCTGGCAGTAAGCGCCCGCCGCTTTGTCCAGGGAGAAACACAATGGACATCAATCCCAACCTGCCGGCGTTCAACGCCGGCGCCACGCTCAGCTCGCTGATCAGCCTGTCGGTGGCGTTCGTGCTGGGCACGGTCATCGGCCTGGAACGGCAGCTGCGGCAACGCACCGCCGGCCTGCGTACCAATACGCTGGTGGCGGTGGGGGCGGCGGTGTTCGTCGATCTGGCGGTGCGCTTCCATGACCTGTACGGCGGCCCGCCGTCACCGCTGCATGTGGTGGCCTATGTGATCTCCGGCGTTGGCTTCCTCGGTGCCGGCGCGATCATGAAGGACGGCGCCCAGGTGTCCGGCCTGAACACTGCGGCCACCCTGTGGGGATCGGCGGCGGTGGGTGCGTGCGCGGGCATCAAGCTGCTGCCGGAAGCGGTGATGGCTGCGGTGTTCGTGCTGGCCGCCAACACCCTGCTGCGGCCGTTGGTGAACCGCATCCAGCGGCAGCCGCTGCCGGAAGCGTTCAGCGAGGCGACCTATGCGATCAGCGTGGTGTGCCAGCGCGAACAGCAGGCCGAGGTGCTGGACCGGCTGTTGCTGCTGCTTGAGCAGGCGCAGTACCCGGTGCGCGCGGTGGACCAGCGCCCGTTCGGCGAGCGCGATGTGGAGATTGAAGCGGTGTTGTATGCCACCACGGTGGATGCCGGTGAACTGGATGCGGTGCTGGCCACGCTGGCGGCGACGCCCGGCGTCCTGCAGGGATTCTGGAACGCCAGCCTGGAAGAGTAGTGCCGGCCGCTGGCCGGCAACCGGATGATCCGCGGACGCACCGTGCATCGCTTTGGTGGGTGCCGACCGTTGGCGGTAATGCCGGCCGCTGGCCGGCAACCTCATGAGCTCCGGCAACACCGTGCAGCTGCCGGCCAGCGGCCGGCACTACCGGTCGGCATCTAGCGTTGGCGGCTTTGCTATCCTTTCACCCCACGCCAGGGAGCCGTCCCGATGCCATCGCTGTCGCCCCGCCGCCGACTGGTGCTGCTGGTCCTGATCGTCGTGATGGCGGCGATCTTCCTGATCGACACCGTCACCGATTACGCGGTTGCTGCCGCCTGCTTCTACGCGGCGGTCATTCTTGCGGCGTCGCGCGTGCTGGGCGCGCGCGGACTGATCACCCTGGCCATCGCCTGCATCGCGCTGACCGGGCTGAGCTTCTTCCTGACCCGCTTCGGCACCTATCGCATCGGCCTGGTCAACTCGGTCATCGGCATGCTGGTGATCGGCATCACCACCTATCTCGCGCTGAACATGGAAGCGGCCAAGGCCGCCGTGCAGGAAGCACAGGGCCGCCTGCTGCGGGTAGCGCGCGCCTCCACCGTGGGCGAGCTGACCACCTCCATCGCCCATGAAGTGAACCAGCCGCTGGCGGCCATCGCCAGCAGCGCCGAAGCCTGCCAGCGTTGGCTCGCGCAGGATCCACCAAACGTGGACAAGGCGCGGCAGACCGTGGCCCGCATCCTGGCCGATGCACACCGCGCCGGCGACGTGATCGCCCGCATCCGCGGCCTGACCCAGGGCGCGGCACCGCAGCGGCGCGCCTTCGATCTGAACCAGGCCGTGGAGGAAATGCTGGCGCTGTCGCGCAGCGAGCTGGACCGGCATGGCGTGGCCGTGGCGCTGCTGCTGGACGCCGAGCTGCCACCGGTGCAGGCCGACCGTGTGCAGGTACAGCAGGTGATCGGCAACCTGATCCTCAATGCGGTGGACGCGATGGAGACCGTGCCCACCGCCGACCGACGCCTGTCCCTGCTGACCCGGCGCGACGGCCAACGGGTCAGCCTCAGCGTACGCGATCGTGGCGTCGGCCTGCCCGCCGAGCATCCCGAGCGCGTGTTCGACGCGTTCTGGACCACCAAGTCACACGGGTTGGGGCTGGGCCTCAGCCTGAGCCGCTCGATGATCGAGGCCAACGACGGCCAGATCCGTGCCGAACGCCCGGCAGGCGGCGGTGCCTGCTTCGTGTTCCACCTGCCCGTTGCCACGGACGCCCACCATGCGTAAGCCCACTGCCGCCACGCCCGATCCGGCACCCATCGTCTATGTGGTCGACGACGATCCGTCGGTTCGCGCGGCGCTGGAGGACCTGCTGGCCTCGATGGGCCTGCAGGTGCGGGCCTTCGCCTCCATCCAGGCCTTCCTCGAACACGACCTGGTAGACGCACCGGCCTGCCTGGTGCTGGACGTGCGCATGCCCGGCCAGAGCGGGCTCGAATTCCATCGCACCATGGGCAGCCACGGCCTGCAGTTGCCGGTGGTGTTCATCACCGGTCACGGCGACATCGCGATGGGCGTCAACGCGATCAAGGACGGCGCCATCGAATTCCTCACCAAGCCCTTCCGTGACCAGGAACTGCTCGATGCCATCCACAAGGGCATCGAGATCGACCGCCAGCGCCGCCGCGAGGGCGAGGCACTGGGCGCGCTGCAGCTGCGTTGGAACACCCTCAATGCCGGCGAGCGGGAGGTGGTCGATGGCGTGGTGCGTGGCCGCCTCAACAAGCAGATCGCCGCTGACCTCGGCGTCAGCGAGATCACCGTGAAGGTGCGTCGCGCACAGGTGATGCGCAAGATGGGCGCACGCACCCTGGTTGACCTGGTACGCATGTACGACCGCCTGCAGGCGGGGACGCCATGAACGCCTACGTCGCCTTGCTGCGCGCGGTCAACGTCGGCGGCACCGGCAAGCTGCCGATGCGCGAACTGGTGGCGATGTGCAAGGACGCCGGCTTTTCCGACACCCGCACCTACATCGCCAGTGGCAACGCGGTATTCCGCAGCGGGCTTGATGAAGCCGCCGTGCGGGAGGCCCTCGCCCAACGGCTGCAGGCCTACGCCGGCAAGCCGGTCGGCGTGCTGGTGCGCTCGGCCAACGAGATCGCCGGCGTGGTGGCGCGCAATCCATTTCCGCAGGCGGCCGGCAACCGTGTGGTCGCCCTGTTCCTCGACGGCAGCCTGCCCGCCGATCCACTGGACGGCGTAACCGGCCTGCGCGACGAACAGCTTGCACTCGGCACGCGCGAGATCTTCATCCATTACGGAGACGGCATGCCCGATTCGCGCCTGCGGGTGCCCTGTGCCCAGCACGGCACCGCCCGCAACATGAACACAATCGGCAAGCTTGCAGCGATGGCCGCCGCGCTGGCCTAGCCTGCCAGCATTTCTTGTGCAGCGGTGCCGAAGTCGAGTGCCAATCGACTGCTCAGCGCTTGCGCTCGATGGCGGCTGGAGCGCTTTGCTGACGCAACGGATCACGCCCGCTGCAGGCGACGCTTCAACCGCGTATCCATCAACCCCACGGCCAGCAGCACCGCACTGGTCAGCCAACCGGCGGCCAGCAGATGGGTGTGCGGCAAGACGGCGCCCAACACGACCAGCGCCATGGCACCGAACAGATGCGAATACGGGGCGCGCCCGTACACAACGCGCTTGTAGAGGGCGCTGCCAAGCAGGTAGATCAACGGCCCGGCGACCAGCACCGTTGCATATACCGGCGTCACCGCCGCTTCCGGGTGATCCATCACCAGGTCGTTGCCCACCGCGGTGGCGATGATGCCGGCGATCAGCAACGCATGCACGTAGTGGAAATTGGCGCCCATCCGCCCGGGGTCCTCGGAATGGGTGATCGCCGCGGTGGCGTCGCGGCTGGAGATGCCGAAATACAGCCACCACATGGCGATGGTGCCGGCGAAGGTGGCGAGCACCGCAGAGACCACCGCAGCACTCCACTGCTCGACCTCGCTGAGCACGCCACCGGTAGCCAGCAGCGTCTCGCCGAGTGCGACGATGACGAACAGCTGGCAACGCTCGGCCAGGTGCCCGCCTTCGATGGTCCACTCGCGGGTGTGCGACCGGCCCAGGCCCGGAAACGCGAAACCGAACATCGGCGAGATGTATTCGCAGGCCACCGCCACCGCCCACAACGCCAGGCGCAGATTGCCCTCGGCGGCGGCGCCCGCCAGCCAGAAGCAGGCCGACACGCTCACCCACGCCAGCATACGGCGGAAGTTCGGCGCCAACGGATGGTTGCGGCCGACCTCCAGCAGCACGAACACGGTGCGTCCGACCTGCATGGTGGCGTACGCCCCCGCGAAGACCCAGGCGCGTTCAGCGAAGGCCTCGGGAATGGACGAGGACATCAGCAGCGCCAGCAACATGGTGACGAACAGCAGGCCGCGGATGCGTGGCGCCTCCGGATCGAACCAGTTGCTGACCCAGCAGGCGTACTGCCAGCCCAACCAGACCGCGAACCACAGCACCAGCGTCTGCATCACCCCGACCAGGTCCAGGTGATGCAGCAGATGGTGGCTGAGCTGGGTAACCGCAAAGACGTAGACCAGATCAAAGAACAGCTCTTCGTAGGTCACGCGGGCGTGGTGGCCATCGCGCTGGCGCAGGGCAGGCAGTCTCGGTCGTGTGCTCATGGCCGTCCTTCAGCGCGCCAGGCGCCAGTACAGCAGTCCAGCCAGCAAGGCCGGCACCGCGAACACCAGCAGCAGGATCGGTAGTTCCTCCCGGACGGCGTAACCGGCCTTGCTCACGCCCACCCACATGTTGGCCAGCGTCACCAGCAGCCAGGTGGCGATGAACGCGAGCAGGGCCGTGGGCAGCTGTGAGGTGCCCACGCTCCAGAGGCGGCCAAACAGCAGGAACACCCCTAGCAGGAGCACGCCACCCAGCATCACCATGAGCACATGCATGGTCCACCTCCTTGAGCCTGAGAGCAGGCTAGCCCCGGCCGATTGTGCGCTCCAGCCTGTGGAGATGGATTCACAATCCACAGCAAGCGAACAATCCCTGCATCGGCTGCGGCGGAGCTTATGGCAGCCATGAATTATTCGCGAAACGGCCCGCCCAGGGTACGTGCTAGCTTCATCCGACCCTGCCCAGACACCTCTCCGCCATGCGCCTTTGCCTGACGACCCTTGCCCTGACTACGCTTGCCTTGGATGTCACTGCCGCCGAGGCACCGCTGCCACAACTGCGGGCCTATACCGTGGATGCGTCCTGGCTGCAGCCGATGGCGCCGCTGCAGGTTGCCGACCACACCTGGCAGATCGGCACCGAGGACCTGACCGCGCTGCTGGTGCAGACCGCCGAGGGCGCAGTACTGCTGGATGGCGGCATGCCACAGATGGCCGGTCACCTGCTGGACAACATGAAGCTGCGCGGCGTGGCCCCGCAGGACCTGCGATTGATCCTGCTCAGCCATGCGCACGCCGACCACGCCGGCCCGGTCGCCGAGCTCAAGCGTCGCACCGGCGCGCATGTGGCAGCCAATGCAGAAACGGCGATGCTGCTGGCGCGCGGCGGCAGCAACGACCTGCACTTTGGCGACGGCATCACCTATCCGCCGGCCAGCGCCGACCGCATCATCATGGATGGCGAAGTGGTCACGGTGGGCGGCATCGCATTCACCGCGCACTTCATGCAAGGGCACACCCCGGGCAGCACCGCCTGGACCTGGACCGACACCCGCGATGGCAAGCCGGTGCGCATCGCCTACGCCGACAGCCTGAGTGCACCGGGTTACCAGCTGAAGGGCAATCCCCGTTATCCGCGCCTGATCGAGGACTACAAGCGCAGCTTCGCAACGGTGCGGGCGCTGCCCTGCGATCTGCTGCTCACCCCGCATCCGGGCGCCAGCAACTGGAACTATGCCGCCGGCAGCAAGGCCAGCGCCAAGGCACTGACCTGCAACGCCTACGCGGATGCGGCCGAGAAGAAGTTCGACGTGCAATTGGCCAAGGAAACGGCCACGGCACGCTGATCCTGCAGATCCTGTAGAGCCGAGCCCGTGCTCGGCTTGCTGGCCGAACACAGCCGAGCGTAGGCTCGGCTCTACACAGGACGCGTCGGAGAGTGCCGGTCAGGATGACCGGCACCCGCCGTCCATCAGCCGCCCTGGCCGTGCTGGACAAACGGCTCGGTGCTGCCGTCGGTGCGCACCAGCTCGACGGTGTACGGCTGCACGTAGCCGTCCGGCATTTCCATGCCCGGCGAACCGGCCGGCATGCCGGGCAGCACCAGCCCGCGCGCGGCCGGGCGTTCGGCCAGCAGGCGCTTGATGTCCTCCGCCGGGATGTGACCCTCAACCACGTAACCGCCGATCTCGGCGGTATGGCAGGAGGCCTTGCCGACCGGCACGCCCAGGCGGACCTTGATCGGGTTCATGTCATCGGTGTCGCGCACATCGACCTCGAAGCCGGCGGCCTTCAGGTGGTCGACCCAGATGCCGCAGCAACCGCAGCTGGCGGTCTTGTGCACGATGGCGACCGGCAAGGCCGGATCGACCCTGGCCGGGCTGGCCTGGGCCGGTGCCGGTGCTTCGCTGGCGACCGGTGCCGCGGAGGATTCTTCGGCGGCACGAGCGCAGGCGGTCGTGGCCAACACGGTGCCCAGCAGCAGACCGAGGGAGAGAGTACGGTTCATTGAGTGATTCCTTTGCAGATGCGGGCAACGCGGCCCGCCGCCCGCGCATCGAAGGCGCGGGCAGAGTCGAGAAGAAGTCGAGCAGCTACGGCAGGCGCGTGAGGCCTGCAGGAAATCACGCGATGGGGGGCCGCAACGGGTCGAGTCTCGGCGGCGGTGCGCGTTGCTGGGTATTGGCCGGAACAGGCGCCTCGCGCCACGGCGAGGCCGGTGTTCCGTTCAATGTCGCCAGCATGCCAAGACAGGCCGGCGGGCATTCGCACTCACCACTCTGGCAGGCCGCCGGGGCCGCATCATCGCAACAGCCGGCCGCAGCCATCGCGGCCGAGTGCGGTGCAGCGCAATGCTCCTGGCTGGACGGGCCGCTGTACGAAGACGCAGCGAGCGCCGGCGCCGGTGCATTCAGCACCACGGCGACAAGCAACATCCAACGCAGCAGCAGGCCAGGCAGGTTCACACGCCGATGATAGCCGATGCGGGCACCCTCAGTGGGCTGGCAACGACCCTGACAGCTTGACAACCACGCGGCCGACTTGCGCGACGCCCCTTGCTATGGCGAGATGGCAATCGTGCCACCCTGCCTTGCCACGCCCCTGCCCCTGTCCCCGACACGGAGTTCCCCTCATGAATGGATTCATGCGAACACTGCTTGTGGTGCTGCTGTTGTCGTGCGCGACCATCACCGGCGCCGAAGAACCAAGCGAAGATGAAGCAAGCGAACGCGCTGAAGTCTCCCGGCAGGCACAGCAACTGCTGGAGAAGCAGGATTTCGCCAGACTGGAGCAACTCGCCAGTCGTTACCGGGATACGGATCGCTACTTCAGCAGTGGTGTCTGGAAGCTTTCGGCGTACTACGTAGGCATCGGCTATGTCTTCAGCATGAGGAACCGTGACCCGGCCTACTGGCAGGGTCGCGAGAAGCTCGTGCAGGCGTGGATCTCGCGCTACCCCAGGTCGCCGTCGGCGCGCCTGGCCATGGCTGAGATGCTCAGCCGCCAAGGCTGGAGCATCCGCGGCCCCGGCTATGCAAATACGGTGAAGGCAGAGGACTGGGCGCCGTTCAACGCGCTGCAGCAGCAGGCCGTTGACTACCTGCTGAAATACAAGGACATCGCCAGCACGGACCCGTATTGGTACGAGTCGATGGAACACCGGGCGATCGAACAGAGTTGGGATGCAGACCGCTTCTTCGCATTGCATGACGAAGGCATCGCGCGCTATCCGGGTTACTTCCCGCTCTACTTTGCTGCCGTGCGCTATTTCGCTCCGAAGTGGGGCGGCGATCCGGCCGGCCTGGAAGCCTATGCACGCAGGGTCATGGCCGCGGCCCCACCGCAGGACCAATACATGCTGTACGCCCGTATCTACTGGGTTGCCTCGCAGCGGGAGTACGAGGACCGTTTGTTCACCGAGTCGAAAGTGAACTGGCCGACCATGAAACGCGGCTTCGAAGACGTGCTGTCACGTTATCCCTCGCCATGGAACCTGCAATCATTCGCATACTTCGCCTGCCAGGCCAATGATCCCCTCAAAGCCCGTGAACTGCTGGCGCAGATCCAGGAACCGATCGTTGGCGCTTGGCGGGATACGGCCAACTATTTCCGTTGCTCCTTTGCTCTGGATCAACCCAATCCACATGCCGGAAGCCCATAGGATTGGACTCATCCACTGCTAGGCGACCGCCGCCATCGCCCGCATCCGCACCGGGATCGACTTGGCCGCCGGCGTGCCGCTGATGCGGTCGTAGTAGTCCAGCGGCAGCAAGGGGTTCAGTTCGGGGTAGTAGCCGGCCAGGGCGCCGCGCGGCATCGGGTAGTCCAGCACCGTCAGGCCCTCGACGCGCCGCTGCACGCCATCGCCGCTGATCGTCTCCAGGATGACCCGCGCTTCCTTCTCCAGCCCGCGCGCCAGCCGGTCCTCGATGTTCATGAACAGCACCATGCGATCGTTGTACACGCCGCGATAGCGGTCGTTGTAGCTGTAGATGGTGGTGTTGTACTGGTCATGCGAGCGCACGGTGGCCAGCCGCAGCATGTCCGGATCGTGTACGGGATCGTCAACGTCCAGGCCGGGCATCACCAGGATGTTGGCCTTGCCGTTGGGCGTGGGCCACACCCGGCGGCGCGGCGGGATGTCCAAATGGAAGCCGTGCGGCTGCTGGATGCGCTCGTTGAATCCGGTGTAGATCTCCGGGTACACGGCAGCGATCAGCTCGCGGATGGAGGCATAGTCGTGCATGCAGCGAATCCAGTCGACCTTGCTGTGCGGCAGCGTGGCCAGCGCCATCCGGCAGACGATCTCGACCTCGGGCAACACATCGGCGCTGACCGGTTCGAGCACGCCGCGCGAGGCGGTCACATTGGACATCGCGTCTTCGATGGTGACGAACTGCTCGCCGGCCGGCGTGACGATGCGCTCCGAGCGCGCCACCACCGGCAGGATCAGCGCATCGCGGCCGTGAACCAGATGCCCACGGTTGAGCTTGGTGGCGATGCCCACGGTCAGGTCCAGCCCACGCATTGCCTCGTACGCGCGCGGCGTATCGGGCACCGCATGGATGAAGTTGCCACCCAGGCCGATGAACACCTTGGCACTGCCCGCCAGCATCGCCTCGATGGATTCGACCACATGGTGGCCATGCTCGCGCGGCGGGTCGAAACCGAACACCTGCTGCACGCGGTCGAGATAGGCCGGCTTGGGCTTCTCGTCGATGCCGACGGTGCGGTCGCCCTGCACGTTGGAGTGGCCGCGGATCGGTCCGATGCCGGCGCCGGGCTTGCCGAAGTTGCCACGCAGCAACAGCAGGTTGGCGACCTGCTGCAGCAGGCGCGAGCCATACTGGTGCTGGGTCAGCCCCATCCCGTAGCAGATCACGGTGGCCTTGGAACGGATGTAGATCTCCGCACAGCGGCGGATCTGCGCCAGCGAAATGCCGGACACCTGCACGATCTGGTCCCAGTCCTGCGCCATCACGTCTTCGCGCAGCGCCTCCAGGCCCACCGTGTGTTCCGACAGGAAATCATGGTCGAGCACGCGCTCGCCCTGTGCTTCACGCTCGAACATCACCTTCATCATGCCCTTGATCAGGGCCAGGTCGCCGCCGATGCGGATATGCACGAACTCGCTGGTGATCTCGGTCGAACCGAGCGTAGCCATCTGCACCACGTCCTGCGGCTCGGCAAAGCGGATCAGCGCGCGCTCGGGCATGGGATTGACCGCCACGATCGGGATGCCGCGTTTGCGTGCTTCGGCCAGGTTGCTCATCATCCGCGGTGAATTGGTGCCGGTGTTCTGGCCGATCACGAAGATCGCCTCGGCGTGCTCGAAATCCTGCAGCACGATGGTGCCCTTGCCCACCCCGATGGCCGGCGGCAGGCCACGGCTGGTCGGCTCGTGGCACATGTTCGAGCAGTCCGGGAAATTATTGGTGCCGAACTCGCGCACGAAGATCGAATACAGGAACGCGGCTTCGTTGGGCGTGCGCCCGGAGGTGTAGAACTCGGCCTGGTGCGGGCTGTCCAGCGCCTGCAGGTGGCGGCCGATCAGTGCGAAGGCATCGTCCCAGCTGCACGGCACATAGTGGTCGGTGGCTGCGTCGTAGCGCATCGGCTCGGTCAGCCGGCCCTGCATCTCCAGCCAGTAGTCGGTCTGCGCCATCAGTTCGGTCACGGTGTGCCGGGCGAACAACTCGCGGCCGGTCCGGAACTCCGTAGCTTCCCAGGCCAGTGCCTTCGCGCCGTTCTCGCAGAACTCCAGCTTCCTGCGTTCGTCGGCATCGGGGAACGCACAGCTGGGGCACTTGAAGCCACCGGGCTGGTTCATCGCCAGCAGCGCCTTCGACCCCTTGCCGATCACACTCTGCTGCAGCAGCACCCTGGCGGTGGCACCGGCAGCACCCCAGCCTCCGGCAGGCTGGTTGTAGGGCTTGTAACGCGGCGGTTTCTGCTCGGACATGTTCGGGAACCTTACGGAAGGAACGCGGCAACAATGGGCACATCGCAGTCCGGCGGCGCTTCAATCGCACGGCCAGCCGCACAGTCAAGCACGGCCTGCGCGGCTTCGCCAGAGGGTACAGGCTGTTTTAGCGCAGCCTGCCATGACAACGGTTACACCTGCGTCAGCGCATGGCCACTGCGCTATTCTCGATGCCGTGGGTGGTCCACCACCTGCGTATCTCCCTAGCCCGGACGCGCTGCATGCCTGATTCGACCCCACCGCACACCCCGCCTGCCGGCACGGCCCAGCGTCCGTTGCAGCGCTGGCGCAGCGAGGGGCGACAGCCGCTGGTCGACGTGGTCGCTGAGGAAGTGCCGGTCGCACTGCGTTACAACGACGCCGCCTTCGCGGTGATGATGGCCACGCCCTGCGACCTGGAGGACTTTGCGCTCGGGTTCTCGCTCAGTGAGGGACTGATTGCTGCGCCCTCGCAGCTGCTGTCGATCGACATCCGCCCGCAACTGGAAGGCATCGAACTGCAGATGACCGTGGCCGAGGAGGCACCCGGTGCCGAGTTGGACCCGGCCAATGGCCGCCTGTTGCCCGGCCGTGGTGGCTGTGGCCTGTGCGGCACCCGCCAGCTGGAAGAAGTGCTGCGTCCACTGCCGCAGATCCGCGAGCGACGCAGCTACTCGCCCGCCGCTCTGCAGCGCGCGCTGGCCGCGCTGACGCAGCACCAGCCGATGAATGCGGCAAGCGGCTCCACCCATGCCGCCGCCTGGGCCGACGCCAGTGGGCGCATCGGTTGGGTACGCGAGGATGTGGGTCGCCACAATGCGCTGGACAAGCTGATCGGCGCCCTGCATCACAACGAACACGCCATTGAAGGCGGCCTGCTGGTGATTTCCAGCCGGGCCAGCTACGAAATGGTCAGCAAGGCGGTGCGCGCCGGTGCCAGCGTGCTGGCCGCGGTGTCGGCACCGACCGCGCTGGCGATCGACCTGGCCCGCAGCGCCGGCCTGTGCCTGGTCGGGTTCGCGCGGGAGAGCGGGTTCAATGTGTATACCCATGCTGACCGGCTGCAGGCGGACGACGGTCACGCCTGCTGAAGATGGCCGGGAGCACAGCGCCCCCGGCCCGGTAGACCTCAGCGCAGCGCGACCTTCGGGAAGTCCACCGGCACGTCGAACGCGACGTTGACGTAGTTGGTGAACAGGTTGAGCGCCACATGCGCGAGGATCTCGACGATCTGCTCATCGTCGAAGCCGGCCGCACGCAGCGCCTGAACATCGCCGTCGGCAATCTGCGCACGCTGCTCGACCACCTTCAGCGCGAATCCCAGTGCAGCGGCGGTCGCCGGGTCGCTGGACTGTCCGGTCTGCGCGGCGGCCATCTGCTCACTGCTGACGCCGGCCTTGCGGCCCAGTGCGGTGTGCGCGGCCAGGCAGTACGCGCAGGCATTGCGGTTGGCGACGGCCACGGCGATCTGCTCGCCCAGCAGCGGCGACAGGCGGCCGCCGCCCAGCGCGCCGAACGAACCCCACATGCTGTGCAGGGCGGCCGGCGAGTTGGCCACGGCGCGGAACATGGCCGGGGTGGCACCGAAGGCGGCGTGGACCTGGCCCAGCAGGGCCTGGCGGTCGGCGGTGGTGGTGGCGGCATCGATCAGGGGGACACGGGACATGGTGGATCTCCTTGGGAACGCGCCCGGAATTGGACGACCCGCTCATCCTAGGTAGACTCGCTGGACGCATCCTGCGCTATTCGCCACTCCTGTTGTCCATTCGTCCATGACTGCGCCCACTGACGTCGCCACGCCCGATCGCCTCTCCTCCCTGCTGGAACGCTTCCGGGTGCAGGCGGCGCTGTTCCACAGTGGCCCGCTGTGCGGGCAGCATGTCTTCGAGCCGCAGCCCGGTCGTGCGTTCCTGCATATCCTGCGCCAGGGTGAAATGGAGGTCCGTCATCCCGACAGCGATATCGCGCTGCCCCGGTTGAAGATCGACACACCCAGCCTGCTGCTGTACCCGCAGCCGCTGCACCATGTGTTCTTCAATGCGCCGCTGGATGGCCCGGATTTCACCTGCGCCACGCTGGATTTCGATGGTGGTGCACGCAATCCGATCGTGCAGTCGCTGCCGCCGGTGATGGTGGTACCGCTGGCGGCGATCGGCGAACTGGAGGACACCCTGCACCTGCTGTTCGCCGAGGCCGATCGCCAGCGCTGCGGTTCCCGGCTGCTGACCAACCGTCTGTTCGAGGTGGCGCTGATCCAGATACTGCGCTGGGTGGTGGACCACCCGGATGCGGCCGGCGTCAGTCATGGGCTGATGCGTGGGTTGTCCGATGCGCGTCTGGCCCGCGCGCTGGTGGCGATGCACCAGGCACCGCAGGATGAATGGACGCTGCCGCGCATGGCCGCGACTGCCGGCATGTCGCGCAGCGCGTTCGCGGCCGTGTTCAAGGAGGTGATGCAGGCGACGCCGGCCGCTTATCTGCTGGACTGGCGGCTGAGCCTGGCCTGCGCGCAACTGCGGGGCGGCGTGGCGGTCAAGCAGGTGGCGGTCGAGGTGGGGTTTGCCGATACCGCGTCGTTGTCGAAGGCGTTCCGCAAGCGGCTGGGGGCGTCGCCCAGGGCGTGGTTGGCCGCGAGCGCAGCACGGGCTGGGTAAATGGATGAGGGGTAGAGTCGACCGCTGGTCGACTATCGCGCGACGCGCGGGATTTTCGTTGTCTGACCGGAGGGCAGCCGACCAGCGGTCGGCTCTACCACGGGCGATGTCGGCGCGCCGGCTGGCCGCTCAACTGGACGTACCATCCGACTTCGCCAGCAGCCCGGCGATGCGCTCGGCAACGCGGGCGCGCACGCCTTCATCGAGCTGCCCTTCGTACATTGCCTCGTAGATCCACAGGCCATCGGCGGCCAGCCGCGCCACGAAATTGTCGAGCGTCGTCGGATCCACATTCCCGGGCTCCGGCGCGGACGGTGCCCAGCGCTGAACCGCCGGGCCCCACGGACGCTCGCCGGCCTCCGGGTCGGCCGATTCGAGCATGAACATCAGTTCGGCACGGGTGGCGCTCTGGGCCGACACGCGCACGAAGGTCTGGTAACGCTCCAGCGCAGTGGCCTGGTCGGCGGTCTTGCCCAGCAACGCTTCCATCGACGCCTCCCAGGCCTGCACCAGGTGCTCGTCGATCCCGCGCAGCAGCGCCTCGCGCGACGGGAAGTGGTACAGCAGGCCGCCGCGGGTCAGCTTGGCCTCGGCCGCCACCGACTCGAAGGTCACCGCGCGCACGCCATCACGATTGATCACGTTGACGGCGGCGTCGAGGATGCGGTCGCGCTTGCTGGTTCTCATCGCGTCATTTTACGCGATCGGCCGCGCCCTCGCGGCTGCCGACGCGCCCACGCAGCAGGCGCGCGATGATCGTCGCGCCCAGCGCCAGTACCGCCGTGATCACCAGCAGCACGATCTGGTAGCCACGGTCATATGCCGCCGCAGCCAGTGCGAACCAATCACCCTGCCCGCTCTCGCGCGCGGCATGCAGCGCCTGGGTGAAACCTTCGCGGGCAAGCGCGGGCATATCGGCCGAGACCGGCAGGAACGCGCTGTACATCGCGGCACTCAGGCTGCCCAGCATCGCCACCGCCAGCAGGCCACCGAACTCGTAGGACACCTCTTCCACCGATGACGCCATGCCCGCACGGTGCGCCGGCACGTTGTTGAGGATGGCGGTGGACGCCACAGAGATGGCCGAGCCCATGCCGAAGCCGGTGATCGCCATGCCCGCGACCACCCAGCCCAGGCCGTGCCGGAAGCCGAACGCCACCACGCCGACACCCAGCGCTCCTGCGGCCAGGCCGCCGCAGATCAGCGGGCGCAGGCCCACCCGGTGCAGGATGCTGCCGCCCAGCAGCGCACTGGGCAGGCTGCCCAGCGCCGCCACTGACACCAGCAGGCCCGCCTGCAGCGGCGTAAAGCCCGCCACCAGCTGGAAGCGCTGGGTGGTGACCAGCTGCAGGCCGGCCATCGCAAACAGGGTGAACACTGCCGACAGCGTGCCGGCCAGGAACGCCGGGTTGCGGAAGATCGCGAGGTCCAGCAGCGGGTACGGCAGCTGATGCTGGCGGCGTGCGAACGCTGCGCCGCTGATGACGGCCAACATCAGCGCGCCTGCGCCCAGCGCATACGACGGCGGCGTAGCGATCAGCGACTTGATCGCCAGCACCAGGCCGGACAGCGCAGCCAATGCCAGCAGCGACGAAACCAGGTCCCACGGCCGCGAGGTATCGCGCTGGCCTTCCGGCGCCAGCAGCAGCGTGGCCACCAGCGCCATCACCACCACCGGCACGTTGATCAGGAATACCGAGCCCCACCAGAAGTGCTGCAGCAGCCAGCCGCCGATGATCGGACCGAGCGCCGCACAGACGATGGCCACCGCCCCCCAGATGGCGATGGCGATGTTGCGTTCGCGCGCTTCGTGGAAGCTCAGGCCGATAAGCGCCAGCGTGGCTGGCATCATCGCGGCCGCGCCGACCGCCAGCAACGCACGTGCGGCAATCAGCTGCGCTGCAGAGTCGGCGAACGCCGCTGCCAGCGAGGCGACGCCGAACACCACCAGGCCGATCAGGAACATGCGACGGTGACCGATGCGGTCGCCCAGCGTGCCCGCGCCCAGCAGCAGGCCGGCCATCACCAGTGGATAGGCATTGATGATCCACAGCGCCTGGCCGGCACTGGCCGAGAGTTCCTCGGTCAGGGTGGGCAGTGCGGTGTAGAGCACGGAGTTGTCGAGCGTAACCAGCAACAGGCCAGCGGCGACGGTGAACAACAGTGCCCAGCGACGGGCAGGCGACAGGGCCGGGGCACCGGCCAAGGGCTGGGACAAAGCCATGGGAGAACCTGATGGGGTGGATTACAGCCATAACTATACCGGATGTCCTGTATAGTTATGACAACAACGCCACTGGTTCAGATTGGGGGCCGGCCAATGTTCATGTTGCCGCGCCCTTCATGCCGGCCCATGGCCGGTGTCACAGATCATCACCGGCAGTCTTCCGGTAACGCGGCAATCGCCGATACCACCGATGCCTGCATGCCCTGCCCGACGGCCGTGTCCAGCTCCCCACCCGTGCTCCCATGCTGGCGGCGTAGCTCGTCCTCGCACAGGCCGCGCACCCGCGCACGGGCATTCGCGCGCAGGCTGCTGCACCGCCAGTCGGTGCCGCCCAGCGGCAGCACCGAATACACCACGCTGTTGCAGGCATTGCCGGCGCGCTGCTGCAGCGACCGTGCGCCGAAATCCCGGGGTTCGCTGCTGCGCTGCGGGTCGAAATAGCTGTCCGGGAACGTGCGCGCGTACTGTTCGATGTCCACCGCCATGCTGCGCCCACCGGCCAGCGGCATCTGCAGCGGCTGGCCGCACGGCGTCGCATCGGCACGATGCTGGATGTACTGGTAAATCGGCCGGTCCAGCGATGGATCCTGCTGGGTCACCGCACTGACCGCCGCCAGCACCGGCAGCGACGCACGATTGGCCATGCGTGCCAGCAGCCCGGCCTGCGCCGGCTGGCAGCGGTCGCGCACTGTGGCCGCGAGCAGGAACAGCACGTCGTTGCGGAACGCGTGGTCATCAGCCAGGCGCTGTTCGATGCGCTGGCGGGCATCGGAAGAAGGCGCCGGAAATGCGACCGACGGCGGCGCGGTGGGGGCGCGCTGCCACCACACCAGCAGCACGAGTGCGCCCAGCAGCATCCCAGCAATGATCCAGCGCCGGCGCATCAATTGTGGATCGCCGTCAGCGTGGCCGCGGCAGCATCGTAGGAGGCGCTGGCGATGTCCGCGTCGAAGCGCTTCACCTGCAGGCGGCCGACAAGCCGGTAGGGATCCCACAGATCGCCCAGCGTGATCGGCGTCGCCAGGGTCACGTGGATGATCTGGTTCGGCGGCGGTGGCGGCACGTGGATGCAGGCACCGTAGAACGGTACGAACAGCAGTTCATCCACCAAGCCGGCATCGTTGGTGCCGAGCGGTACCACGTAGCCATCCAGGTCCACCGCGCGGCCATCGGCAGCATCGACCACCTGCGAAGAACCGAACTGTCTTGCGCGGTCCGGGCTGGAATGATCGATCTGCTGTCCCGGTGGCGTGCCGGAGCCGGTGTCGTCGATCAGCCCGCCCACCCCGTCCATGCCATTGCGTGACAGGCCGATCTGCGGGGGTGGGCGTTGATAGGTCACTTCGTCGGGCCGCAACGCGTCCCAGCGGTCAATGGGGGCTTCGGCCGTGGCGGAGGGCGCCGGCTTGTCCTGCGGCACGACCGCCACGGCATCGCCGCCCGGCGACGTACAGCCCGCCAGCCACAGGCATCCCAGCGTGAGCAAAAGGAAGCTACGGTTCATACGGCCTCAGCTCCGCATCGCGCATGGTGTAGGCCGAGCCGGCCAGATCATCATCCAGCCGTTCCGCACGCAGGGTGCCGGCCAGGAAGAACGGCGAGTACATGTCCGGCATCTCGATCGGGCGTGGCAGCACCACGTGCACGATCTGGTTCGGCGGCGGTGGTGGCACGTGGATGCAGGCGCCGTAGTACGGCACGAACAGGAATTCGGTCAGCCGCCCGTCCTGCGCATTGGCCAGCGGTACCACGTAGCCTGGCAGGCGCACCGGCCGCTGCAGGACCGTGTCCACCGTGCGGAAGGTGCCGAACTGCGGCATGCGCCGGTTGCCGTTGTGCTCGACCTCCGGGCCCTCCCCCCGCTCCAGTGCGGCCAGCTCATCCTTCGGCATCATCTGCAACCAGTCCAGCTCCTGCTCCGCCGCGCCCGCTGGGCCATCGCGGTCGACAACCGGCGAGGGTGGCAAGGCCTGTACGCCGGGATCCACCGGCCGCTCACAGGCGGCCAGCGCCAGCACCATCGGCACTACCCGCATCCATCGCATGCTCAGCCTCCCGCTGAAAGGCCATCGGCCAAGGTGCGCCGGTAAGCAAGCAACGCCGGCACCAGCCCCGCTACCGCGCTGATCAGCAGCACACCCGCAACCCATGCCAATTCCCGGCCATCCGGCCAGGCATGGGTGATCGACAGTCCGAAGGTGGCCAGTACCCAGCCGCGCCCGGCAATGCTGGCGACCACCAGCAGCGACAGGGCCAGCACGCACGCCACCGCACTGGTCGCCACCGCTTCCACTACCAGCAGGCTGGCGATGTAACCCGGCCATGCCCCGGCGGCACGCAGGATCGCCATCTCGCGCCGCCGCTCCTGCAGGGTCGAGACCAGCAGCGCCACCAGCGAGACCATGCCCAGTGCCACTACCATCGCGCTGATCAGCCGCAGCGCCCGCTCGGCGGTGCCCAGCGACTGCCATAGCTGCTGCAGCGTGACGCCGGGCAGGATCGCCAGCATCGCCTCGTCCGGATACTCGTTGATCCTGCGCTGTACCGAGAACGTGGCAATGCGCGAATTCAAGCCCAGCATGAAGGCGGTGATGCTGGTCGGGGTCAGGTCCAGATGACGCGCCTGCTCGGCGCTCACACTCTGGCTGCGCAGCTGCACGCCCGAGCGCCAGTCGACATGGATCGCCTCGATGGCCGCCAGCGAGACCAGCAGCGACGAATCCACCGGCGTGCCGGTGCGCTGCAGGATGCCGGCAACACGGAACGGCTTGTCGGCATGCGTGGCCAGCGTGACCGCGCCGGTACCGTGCGCCAGCACGATCTCATCGCCGAGGACGACCTTCTGTGCCTGCGCCACCTCGGCACCGATCACCACGTCATACAGGTCATCGAACGGCCGTCCATTCGCGAACGCAAGCGCATGCCCGGCGCCATAGCGGTAATGCTCGAAATAGCCATCGCTGGTACCGACCACGCGGTAGCCGCGCCAGGAATCGCCCAGCGAAAGCGGCACCGCCCACGTCACCTGCGGCAACGCGGACAGCGCCTGGTAGGACTGCCAGGACACGTTGTTGGTCGGGTCACCGATATGGAACACCGAGTACAGCAGCAGGTTCACCGGCCCCGAACGCGCACCGACGATCAGGTCGGTACCGGACACGGTGCTGGCGAAGCCTTCGTGTGCCTGCGTGCGCACGCGCTCGACACCCAGCAGCAGCACCACGCTGAGGGTGATGACCAGCACGGTCAGACCCACGCTCAACGCACGGCTGCGCAGGCTGGCCCAGGCAAGCTCAAGCATGTCCGGCACCTGCCTGATTGATCTGAGACAGGGCAATCGTGCAGTCGAACAACGGCTGCAGGCTGTCGTCATGGCTGACCACCAGCACGGTGGTGCCGGACGCCTGGCACTGCGCCGACATCAGCTGCAGGAACGCAGTGGCGGCGTCGCGGTCGAGCGCCGAGGTCGGCTCATCGGCCAGCAGCAACGCCGGGCGGCCGATCAGGGCGCGCGCCGCCGCCACGCGTTGCTGCTGACCGACACTGAGCGTACCCGCGCGCCGCGGCATCAGCGCCGGGTCAAGCTGCAGGGCCTGCAGCAGGCGGGCGATCTCGGCATCCAGCGGGCCGCTGATGCGCGCGCTGCGCACGCGGGAGAAGCGCAGGCCCAGCGCGATGTTGTCGCGCACGCTGAGAAACGGCAGCAGGTTGAACTGCTGGAAGATCACACCCAGGTGATCGGCGCGGAAGCGGTCGCGCGCGGCGCCGCGCATCGCCTGCAGCGCGTGGCCGGCGACCTCGACGCTGCCCTTGCCGGGCAGCAACACGCCCGCCAACAGGCCCAGCAGCGTGCTCTTTCCGCCACCGCTGATTCCGCGCAGCAGCACACTGCTGCCCTGCTCGATCCACAGCCGCGGCACGTCCAGCACCAGGCGCCGGCCATAGCCGAACTGCACGCCATCCAGCGCGATCACCGGTGGCCTGCTCACGGTGCCAGCACCACGCGCAGGTTGTCCGTGGTCAGCACGCTGCGGTTCTGGCCACGTGCGGTGGCGCTGTTGACGATCACTTCGTGCAGGCCCGGGAACAGTGCGGGCAGGCGCACGACCATGGCCCGCAGCTCGGCCGGCCTGGCGCAGTGGTACTGCAGCGTTGCGCTGAACCCCGCGTGCCGGTGCTTGCCTGACGGCGGCGCGGCAGCCGGCGCATCGAAGCCCTCGGCCTTGGCATCGTTGCCGGAAAGACGGCAGCCCGCCGCGGTTGGCAGGGTGACCCAGCTGCCGCTCTGCAGCAGCGCAGTCGCACGCGCCAGCGCGGCCTGCTCGGCTGCGTTGGCCGGCGGCCGCTCGAAATCGAGGATGCCGATGCCGGGGGCCTGCAGGACGAATTCCAGCGTCTGCTGGTCAAGCGCAACATCGACGGTGGCCTGGCCGTGCACATGCGCACCCAACTGGCGGACGTCATGGGCCTGCGCGGTGCTGGCCGCCAGCAGCAGGAAAAGAGCAGCAGAACGCTTCATGGGGGAGATTCCTATTGTTACTATGTAACATTATGGACCACATCCCCACGACGCCCGCAAGGGCCCTGGCCCAGCCGCCACGTTCGGCACGCTGGCACCCCCGGTTCGATCTTGCCGGGGCCTGGTTGTCGCTGGCCTGCGCCGCCCACTGCATCGCCCTGCCCCTGCTGCTGGCCTTCGTGCCGGCCGCGATGATGGCGCTGCGCTCGTTCCAGCATCCCGGCCATGGCGCAATGACATTGCTGCTGATGATGTCGCGCTGGGAGTGGCTGTTCGCGTTGCTGGCCTCGTCGCTTGCCTTGGTGAGTACCTCGGCCGGGGCGCATCGGCATCGGTACTGGCGCCCCCTGCGGTTGGCGTGCGTCGGCGCCATCCTGCTGCTGTCGTCCTCGCTGTACCTGCCGTTGAAGGAATCGCTGCTCTGGCACGGCGTGGCGACGGCCAGCGGTGGCGTGCTGCTGGCATGCGCGCACATCGCGAATCGGCGTGCGCTGCACAAGCGATAACGCCGGCCAGCGGCCGGCGCTACCCCTCCATGCATGGGCCACGCAACAGGTGATACGCAGCTTGGTAGTGCCGGCCGCTGGCCGGCAGTTGCGAGGTCCCGGAAGCCGGCCAGCGGCCGGCTCTACCCATCCGTACATGGGCCACGCAACAGATGATGCGCAGTTGGTAGTGCCGGCCGCTGGCCGGCAGCTGCGGGGAACCGGCAGCCGGCCAGCGGCCGGCTCTACCCCTCCATGCATGGGCCACGCAACAGGTGATACGCAGCTGGTAGTGCCGGCCGCTGGCCGGCAGTTGCGAGGTCCCGGAAGCCGGCCAGCGGCCGGCTCTACCCCGCCTTATTCGTCAAACGGACGCTGGCCGAGCGTCTGCGTCACGTGGTCGACGAAACAGGTGATGCGCGCGGCCAGCGCGGTGTTGCGGTAGTACACCGCGTTGATCGGCTGCCGCACCTCCTGCGTCTGCCTGGCGAACAACTGCACCAGGCGGCCGTCACGCCGATCCTGGCGGGTCAGGAAGTCGGACAGGCAGGCGATGCCCAGCCCGGCCACCGCCATCTGGCGCAGTGTCTCGCCACTGGACGAAGCAATCGCCGGCTCAATCACGAAAGGACCGCCATCGGCATCCTGCAGCGGCCATTCGTTCAACGAACTGGGCTGGGTGAAGCCCAGCAGGTCGTGCTCGCGCAGCTGCTCCACCCGCGTGGGCGTGCCGTGCCGTCGCAGGTACTCGGGGCTGGCCACCACGCGGATGCGGCTGTGGCCGATCGGCCGCGCATGCAGGCTCGAATCGCGCAGCACGCCGATGCGGAACGCCACGTCGGTACGCTTCTCGATCAGGTCGGTGATGCCCTCGTTGGAATTCAGCTCCAGCTCCACCTGCGGGTAGCGCTCGCGGAAGCCCTCCAGCAGCGGCACGATCACGTGCAGCATGAACGGCGTGGCGGCGTCCACGCGCAGGCGCCCGACCGGCTGCAGCCGCCGCGCGGCCATCTGTTCCTCGGCCTCGTCGACCGTGGCCAGGATCGTGCGCGCGTACTCCAGGAACGCCGCGCCTTCCTCGGTCAGCTCCAGCCGCCGCGTGGTCCGCCGCAGCAGCGTGGTCTGCAGCTTGTCCTCCAACCGCGCCAAGGTGCGGCTGGTGGCCGAGATGGTCAGCTCCAGCGCCTCGGCCGCCGCCGTGATCGAACCACCATCGACCACCGCCACGAAGGCCTTCAGCTCATCCAGGGTGGTTTTCATTATTTACCTCGCTGCAAAAGCATTTCCCGTATACACGGCTTAATCAACAAATGTAAAGCGCCCACACTTCGCCCTGTCCCGAGCCCGCCGGCTCTCTACGAAGTCCCTGGAGTCCATCATGAGCGTTCCTTCCTTTGGCGTCGGCACCTTCCGCCTGACCGGCCAGACCGTCATCGACTCGGTGCGCAACGCCCTCGACGTCGGCTACCGTGCGGTTGACACGGCGCAGATCTACGGCAACGAAGCCGAGGTCGGCCAGGCCATCGCCGAATCCGGCGTCCCGCGCGACGAGCTGTTCCTGACCACCAAGATCTGGGTCGACAACTACGCCGCCGACAAGTTGATCCCGAGCCTGCGCGACAGCCTGGCCAAGCTGCGCACCGAGTACGTCGACCTGCTGCTGATCCACTGGCCGGCGCCGGGCAATGGCGTTGAAGTGCGCGAGTACATGACCGCACTGGCCGAAGCCAAGACGCTGGGCCTGACCCGCCAGATCGGCGTGTCCAACTTCAACATCGAACTGACCCGGCAGGCCATCGAGGTGGTCGGCGCCGGCGAGATCGCCACCAACCAGATCGAACTGAGCCCCTACCTGCAGAACCCGGCGCTGACCGCCTTCCTGCAGGAACAAGGCATCACTGTCACCTCCTACATGACCCTGGCCTACGGCAAGGTGCTGAAGGATCCGGTGCTGGCCACCATCGCCGGCAAGCACCAGGCTACCGTGGCCCAGGTCGCGCTGGCGTGGGCACTGCAACTGGGTTACTCGGTCATCCCGTCCTCGACCAAGCGCGAGAACCTGGCCAGCAACCTGCTCGCCCAGGACCTGCACCTGGATGCCGATGACATGGCCGCGATCGCCGCGCTTGACCGCAACGGCCGCGAAGTCGATCCGCCGGGCCTGGCCCCGGCCTGGGACTGAGGCGCCTCGCCATGTGCAGTGCGTTGGCGCGGCTGCAGGCCGGGGGTTTCAGCATCGGCATCGAAGCACCGCTGGACAATGACTGGACGCCGCTGGGCGAACAGGCGCGACGCGCCGCGCGACGCCTGCCCGGCGAACCGGACCTGCAGCGCCATGCGGAGCTGGCACGGCTGGCCGACCGCCTCGGCTTCCGCGCGCTGTGGGTACGCGACGTGCCGGTGTACGACCCGGCCTTCGGCGATGCGGCGCAGGTGTTCGAGGTGTTCAGTTACCTCGGCTATCTCGCCGGCATCACCGAGCACATCCTGCTGGGTACCGGTGCGGTGGTGCTGCCGATCCGCGAGCCGTTGCTGACCCTGAAGTCGGCGCGCAGCGTGCAGCGGCTCAGCGGCGACCGCCTGCTGCTGGGCGTGGCCAGTGGCGATCGCCCGGTGGAGTACCCACTGTTCGGCCGCGACTTCGACAGCCGTGGCAGCCGCTTCCGCGAGCAGATCGCACTGCTGCGCGAAGGCGCCGCCGCCCACCTGCCGCAGGGCTTGGACGTGCTGCCCGCGGATGGCCCGGCCCTGCCGCTGTTCGTGGCCGGCCTGGCCCAGCAGCAACCGGCGTGGATCGGCCAGCACATGGACGGCTGCCTGGCCTACCCGGGCACG
The DNA here is from genome assembly GCF_059369535.1 of Stenotrophomonas sp. YJH_SMC_122. Taxonomy (NCBI): domain Bacteria; kingdom Pseudomonadati; phylum Pseudomonadota; class Gammaproteobacteria; order Lysobacterales; family Lysobacteraceae; genus Stenotrophomonas; species Stenotrophomonas sp. YJH_SMC_122. The sequence continues at coordinate 281,526 of NZ_JCAFST010000005.1, forward strand.
CCACAAGACCATGCGCAACGCGTGGCGGCCTGGCGCGCCGTGGCCGGCAACAAGCCCTATGCCAGCTTCATCCACCTGGACCTGGTGGCCGATGCCAATGCCCCCCTGCAGCGCTGGCGCTTCGGCCTGCGCGGCGGCCGCAACGCCCTGCTGTGCGAACTGAATGCCCTGCAGGCCGCCGGCGTTGACCACATCAGCCTACAGTTCCGCCGCAACGAACGGCCGTTGGCCGAGACCTTCCACGAAATCGCCGAGTACGTGCTGCCGCACTTCCCGGCCCATGCCGGCGCCGCCGCGGCGGCCTGACCGTTACCGGAGCTTTGCCATGAAGATGAAGACCCTGGCCGCGCTTGCACTGGCTACCCTACCGCTGTCTCTCCAGGCTACCGCCGAGGACTGGTATCCCTCTGCCTATGGCGCGAACGATGAGATCGGCGCGGCCAACCTGCTGACCGCGGATGTGGTCAAGCGCGCGGTCTCGCTGGTCAGGACCGGCAAGACCTATCCGCTGGCGGTGCCGGTGGACAAGAACCTGCCCGCGTTCCGCCACCGCAGCTTCCGCCTGTACAACGTGCAGGTCGGCCAGCAGGCCGGCAGGTCGCTGGGCCCCAACAGGTTCACCTTCAACGATGAACTGGTGAACGCGTGGACCGGCGTCGGCACCCAGCTCAATGGCATCGGCCATATCGGCATCGACAACGTCTACTACAACGGCAACAAGGCCGCCGACTTCGTCACCGTCGACGGCGTGCGCAAGCTCGGCGTCGAGAAGGTGCCGCCGATGGTCACCCGCGGTGTGGTGCTGGACATGACCGCGCACTACGGCAAGGCGATCGTGCCCGGCGGCACCGAGTTCACCGTGGCCGACATCCAGGCCGTGCTGAAGAAGCAGGGCCTGAGCCTGCGCAAGGGCGACTTGGTGCTGTTCAACACCGGCTGGCTGGAACTGATCGGCAAGGACAACACGCAATTCCTGGAAGTGGAACCGGGTATCGGCATGGAGGCGGCGAAGTGGCTGGCCGACCAGGGCATCGTCGCCTTCGGTGGCGACACCTGGGCCTCGGAGGTCTACCCGAACCCGAACGGTGCCGAGGAATTTCCGGTCAACCAGTACATGCTGGCCAAGCGCGGCATCTACAACCTGGAGCTGATCGACAGCCGTGCCCTGGTCCGAGACAAGGCCTGGGAATTCCTGTTCGTGCTCGGCCAACCGCTGTATGTCGGCTCGACCCAGGTCAACATCAACCCGGTGGCGATCCGATGAACACTGCCCCCGCCTTGCCGCTGTTCGCCGGCCGCCGCTTCCGCGTCCGCTATGACCGCCTGGCCGCTGACAACATCTACAGCGCCGATGGCCGCCACGTGCAGTACGCCATCGTCTCCGGCGCCTATGCCGGTGTGCAGGGCGAAGCCGCCTGCGAGTGGCAGCAGATCAGCGAAGGGGTCTATGCCATTTCGTGGCTGGAAGCCGATGGCGCATCGGTGGTGCATGTCGATGACTTCGTCGGCGGGCGTTCGCTGGCCTGGTTCACCGCCACCGATGGCAGTTTCCATCGCATGCAGGGGTCGTTGGCAGCGCTGTGATGCCGGCCAGCGGCCGGCACTACCCCCTGCAGTCGGACAGCTTCGCGTGCTGCGTCGATAGTGCCGGCCGCTGGCCGGCACCCTCGGACGAGTCGAACACCCCGGCCACCCAGTCAATGAACACCCGCAACCGTGGCGACGGCGTGCGGTTGCGCGGGTAGACCAGGCTCAATGGGCTTGGCGTCGGCGGCGTCTCAGGCAACAGCTCGACCAGCTGCCCGCGCGCGATATACGGGTCCATCCGGTAGCGAGGTGCCTGGATGATGCCCAGGCCTGCCAGCGCGGCCCCGAGGAACGCATCCGCGCCGGACACACGCACCCGCGCCGGCAGCGGCAGGTACCGCACCTGCCCATCCTGCTGGAACTCCAGCGGAATCAGCTGGCCGCTGGCGCTGGAGCGGTAGCCGACCATCTGGTGGCCGTCCTGCAGGGCATCGATGCTGCCCGGGGCGCCCCTGGCCTGCACATAGCTTGGCGAGGCCACCGTCACCTCGCGCAGCATCGTCAACCGGCGCGCCGCCAGATCGCTGTCGGCCAGCGTCCCCACCCGCAACGCTGCATCCACGCCTTCGCGCAGCAGGTCGACATAGCGGTCGCCTTCGCTGACGTCCAGTTCGATCTCCGGGTAGCGCTGCAGGAAGTCCGGCAGCTGCGGAAACAGCAGGTGCCGGCCCAGCGTGCCGTGCACTTCAATGCGCAACGGGCCGCGCGGCGGCGCGTCACGGAACGCGGCCTCGGCATTGTCCATGTCGGCGATCAGGCGCAGGCACCGCCCGTAGAAGGCTTCGCCTTCCAGCGTCGGCACCACCTGCCGCGTGGTCCGGTGCAGCAGGCGCACGCCCAGCCGCAGTTCCAGCGCCTTGATCGCGTCGGTCACCGTGGCGCGCGGCAGCCCGAGGTCCTCGGAGGCCCGGGTGAAGCTGCGGCGCTCGACGATACGGACGAAGGCGCGCATGGCCGTGAAGCGGTCCATTGTTCGGCTATCCGGATGATGTTGGCGGATTATGCAGGATTATCCGAACGTGCGATGGCGCGAAGATGGCCCTGCGCCGCTCCGGCGTGCCCCAGTGGAAGCCACCATGACCCTCTCCCCCGCCCGCTCTGTCGCCCTGGTCACCGGCGGCTCCCGTGGCATCGGCGCCGCCATCTCCCGCCGGCTCGCCGCCGACGGCCACGCGGTCGCGATCAACTATGCGGGCCGCCGCGACGACGCCGAAGCCTTGGCGGCCGAACTCGGCGCAGCCGGCGCGCAGGCCATCGCGCTTCAGGCCGATGTCGCCGATCCGCAGGCGGTGCGGCGGCTGTTCGATGCCATCGAAGTCCGCTTCGGCGGCATCGACGTGGTGGTCAACAGCGCGGGCGTACTGCAGTTGGCACCATTGGCCGACACCGACGATGCCCTGTTCGAGCGGGTGATCGGCATCAACCTCAAGGGCGCCTTCAATGTGCTGCGCGAAAGTGCACGACGGGTGCGCGACGGCGGGCGCATCGTCACGCTGTCCACCAGCGTGGTCGGGACCCGGCTGGAGAATTACAGCGTGTATGCGGCCAGCAAGTCGGCGGTGGAGACGATGGGCGCGATCCTCAGCAAGGAACTGCGCGGGCGCAACATCACAGTGAACGCCGTGGCGCCGGGCCCGACCGCTACCGAGCTGTTCCTGGATGGAAAATCGCCGGAGCTGATCGAGCGGCTGGCGAAGATGCCCCCCCTGGAGCGGCTGGGTACGCCAGAGGACATCGCCGGTGCGGTGGCCTTCCTGGCCGGTGCCGATGGCGGATGGATCAATGGCCAGGTACTGCGCGCCAACGGTGGGATGGTGTAGGTCGCGCGGACGGCATCCACGCATGGCGTGGATCGCATCTGCGCGTGGCGCGGGGATTCGGTAGCGCCGAGCCTACGCTCGGCTGCTCTTCGCGCGAAGGCCAGACGCAGCCGAGCGTGGGCTCGGCTCTACAGTTGGGTCAGGCGCTACGGTCCTCGCGGCGCCGGTGTACCCAGTAGTACAGCGTGGGCAGTACCAGCAGGGTCAGCAGCATCGCCGACAGCAGGCCACCGATCACCACCACCGCCAGCGGCTTCTGGGTCTCGGCACCGATCGCATGCGAGGTCGCCATCGGCAGCAAACCGAACATCGCCAGCAGCGCGGTCATCAGCACCGTGCGCAGGCGCTGCAGCGAGCCCTGCACCACGGATTGCAGCAGGTCCATGCCCTGCTCGCGCAGCTGGGCGAAGCGACTGAGCATCACCACCCCGTTCAGTACCGACTGCCCGAACAACGCGATGAACCCGATCGCCGCCGACACCGACAGAGGGATGCCGGTCAACCACAAGGCCAGGATGCCGCCGATCATCGCCAGCGGCACGTTGGCCAGGATCAGCGCCGCGCTGCTGATGTCCTTGAAGGCATCGAACAGCAGCACGAAGATGATCAGCACCGACAGCGGAATCACCCAGCCCAACCGCTTCATCGCACGCTGCTGGTTCTCGAACTCGCCGGACCACTCCAGCCGGTAGCCTTCCGGCAACTGCACGCTGGCCTCCACGCGCTTGCGCATGTCAGCCACCACGCTACCCATGTCACGCCCGGCGATGAAGATGCTCACTGCCTTCACCCGCTGTGCGTTCTCGCGTGAGATGTTGATCGCGCCGCTGGCCATGCGGAAATCGGCCACGTCGGACAGTGTCACCGTGTGGCCATCGCCGATGCCGACCGGGACCGTGCGCAGCCGCTGCAGGTCACGATCGGCATCGTCCAGGCGCAGGGTGATCGGGAACCTGCGGTCACCCTCCCACAGCTCGCCGACCTGGCGCCCGCCCAGTCCAGTCTCGATCACCGCGTCGATATCGCGCACGTTCAAGCCATAGCGCGCGGCGCGGTCGCGGTCGATGTCGATCTGCAGCTGCGGCAGGGAACCGTCGCGATCGATGAACGCGCTTTCCACGCCGTCCACCGCACGCACCTGGGCCAGGATCGCCTGCGCCTGCTGGTTCAGCACGTCCAGATCCGAGCCACTCACCTTGATCACCACCTGGCCCTTGATCTGCGAGATGCTCTCCAGGATGTTGTCGCGCACCGGCTGCGAGATCGAGAACTCCGGCCCTGGAATGCGCTGCTCCAGCGTGCGCTGCAGATCGCTCACCAGCTGCCGCTTGTCCACGCCCTTAGGCCACTCTTCCTCCGGCTTCAACGCCACCAGCGCCTCGATCTGGTTGGCACCCTTGGCATCGGAGCCATCCTCCGGGCGCCCGAGCTTGGCCACCACCGTCGATACCTGCGGGAAGGTGCCGACCAGCTCGCGGATGCGCCGCGACTGCTGCTGCGCCTCGGCCAGGCTGGTGCTCGGGTCGAGCGTTGCGGTCAGCCAGATCGATCCTTCGTCCAGCTCGGGCAGGAACTCCGAACCCAACCGGGTGCCCAGCGCCAGCGTGCCGACCAGCAGCGCAACCGCAGTCAGCACCACCGCACGCGGGCGGGCCAGTGCGCGTTCCAGGATCGGCTTGTACCAGCTGGTCAGGCGGTCCATCAGTGGATTGCCATCGCGCATGCGGTCGCGCCGCAGCCACCAGTAGCAGAACAGCGGCACTACGGTCAGTGCGAGGATCAACGCACCGATCAATGCCGAGGTCACCGAGTACGCCATCGGCGCGAACATGCGGCCTTCCTGTCGCTGCAGGGTGAAGATCGGGATGTGCGCGGCGATGATGATCAGCATCGAGAAGAACGTCGGCCGCCCCACTTCCGATGCAGCTGAAAGAATGGTCGAGAACCTCGCCTTCCGGTCGGCTGCGGAGGGCAGCTTCGACAGCCGCGAAACGATGTGCTCGGTCACGATCACCGCGCCATCGATGATGATGCCGAAGTCCATCGCCCCCAGCGACAGCAGGTTGGCCGGCACGCCCCACAGATGCAGGCCGAGGAAGGTCGACAGCAGCGCAAGCGGCATCATCGCCGCCACGATCAGTGCGGCGCGGGCGTTGTACAGGAACAGCCACAGCACCAGGAACACCAGCACCGCGCCTTCCAGCAGGTTGCGGAAGACGGTTTTCAGCGTGGTCGAGACCAGCCACGAGCGGTCGTAGAACGGCTCGATGCTGACCCCGTGCGGCAGCTGGTTGGCTTCGATCTCCGCGATGCGCGCATGCAGGGCGTCGAGCACGTCGGACGGATTCTCGCCCTTGCGCATCAGCACCATGCCGAACACCGCATCGTCATTGTCGTCCTGGCCGACCAGGCCCTGCCGGGGCAGGCCGGTGTCGGCAATGCCGGCCAGGTCGCGCACCAGGATTGGCGTGCCCCCGCGCTGCGCAACCACCACGTTGCCGATGTCGGCCGGCGAACGCATCAGGCCCACGCCACGGATCAGGAACTGCTGCTGGCCGCGTTCCACGTAGCCGCCGCCGGCATTCGAGCTGCCCTTCTCCAGCGCCTCGGCGAACTCACCCAGGCTGATGCCACGGTCACGCAGCTTGTCCAGGTCCGGCTTGACCTGGAAGGTGCGCGCGAAGCCGCCGAAACTGATCACATCGGCCACGCCCGGCACGGTGCGCAGGCTGCGCTCCATCGTCCATTCCTGCACGGTGCGCAACTGGGTCGGCGTCATGTGCGGGCCTTTCAGTACGTACCGGTAGATCTCACCCACCGCCGAACTCATCGCCTCCAGCTCCGGGGTTACCCCTTCCGGCAGCTCCACGCCCTGCAGGCGCTCCAGCACCTGCTGGCGCGCGAAGTAGTCATCGGCCTTGTCGTCGAAGGTCAGGATGATCATCGACAGGCCGAACTGGGTATGCGAGAACACCCGCACCGAATGCGGAATGCCGGACAGCGCCACTTCCAGCGGCATCGTCACCTCGCGCTCGACCTCTTCGGCGGCGCGGCCCGGGTGCAGCGATACGACCGTCACCTGGGTATCGGACACATCCGGGAAGGCCTCCACCGGCAACACGCGGAACGCAGCAATGCCAGCGCCGATGAACAGCAGCAGCGCCAGCATCACCATCAGTGGCTGGCGCAGGCAATAGGCAATCAGGCGATCGATCATGGGGCGGCGTGCCCCGTGCCGGTGCTGGCGGCTGCCGGCGCGCTGTCCACCAGCTGCTGCAGCAGCAGGCCACCCTCGACCACCACCCTGCTGCCCGCCGCCAGGCCTTCACGCACCCACAGGCGGCCGTCACCCAGTTCCTCGGCGTGCACGGCATGGCGCACGAAGCGGCCCTTTGCTTCCTCCACGAACACCACCTGCTTGCCGTCGATCAGCAGCACCGCAGCGTCGGGCAGCGAGACACCGCCCTCGGCCGGCAACGCGACCTGCGCACGCACGTACTGGCCGGCCTTGAATGCCCGTGCCCGGTTGTCCAGCTCGGCGCGCGCCTGCACCACGCGGCGCTCGCTGTCGACGAAGTCATCCACGTGCTGCAGGGTCGCCTGCAGCGGCCGTCCATCGGCGCCGGCCAGGCTCACCTGCATGCCCGCCCTCAAGCGCCCTGCCTGGCTCTCGGGAACATCCAGCAGCAACCACAAGCGGTCCGGATCGCCAATCACTGCCAACGGCTGTTCGCTGTCGGGGCTGACCGCCATGCCCGGGCTCATCCGCCGTTCCACCAGCACGCCGTCGATGGGGGCGCGCAGCGGCAGGCGCTGGTCGACGTGCAGGCCATTGCCATACGCCTTGGCGAAGGCGGTCGCACGTGCGTGATCGGCCTGGCTCCCGGCAAAGTTGGCCTCGGCCTCGTCCAGTTCACGGCCCGATGCCACACCCGCCGCATGCAGCTCGCGGATGCGATCCAGTTCCCTGCGGGCCTGTTGCAGTTCGGCGCGGCCGCGCACGCCGTCGGCCTGGGCCTGGCCGAACTCGGGCGAAGTGATCCAGGCGATCACCTGGCCCGCCTTCACCTTCTGCCCCGGCTGCGCATCGATACGCGCCACCTGCCCCGCCAATGGCGTGCGCAGTGCACTGGAGCGGGTCTCGTCCCAGGCCACCCGACCCGGCAGCTGCAGGCTGGCGCTGGCGCCGGCGGTCACCGCCTCGCTGCGCAGCACGTCCAGCTGGCGACTGCCGGCCGGAAACTGGATCTGGCCGCCGCTGATCTGCGGCGCGTCCTCGATGTACGAGGCCGGCTCGCGGCCGCAGCCACCCAGCAGCGCCAGCGCCAGCAAGGCCGGCAGCACGGCGTGTCGCGCCCGCAGGCGATGGGCGACAGTGGACTTCATCAGGACTCTCCTTCAGCAACGGATGTGGCCGCTTCCCAGCGCGCCAACGCAATGGCATGGTCGGCACGCGCCTCGATCAGCGCAGCCTCGAAGTCGCGCCAGCTACGGCGCGCATCCAGCAGATCGGTCAGGCTGGCGGCACCGCGGCGGTAGGCCAGTTCGATGCCCCGCACCGCCTTGCGTGCAGCGTCGGACTGCAGCCCTTCATAGTCGCTGCGACGCTGCGCGGCGGACTGCGCGCTGGCCTGCAACTGGTCCAGTTCGGCGCGCGCTTCGCGCTGCAGCACCTGCAGTTCCAGCGCGGCACTGTCACGGTCGGCCTCGGCACGCTGGATCGCGCCGCGTGCACGCGACGGGCCGCCCAGCGGGATGGTCAATGACACACCCCAGGTGACGCCGCTGATGTCGGTCGGCTCGCGTTCGGCTTCCACGCCCAGCTGGACGTCGCGATGACGCTCGCTGCGCGCCAGTGCTACACCGGCATCGGCCGCGGCCAGGTGCGAACGCGCCGCACGCAGATCGGCACGCTGCTGCGGATCGAACGCGCGCGTTGCGGCAACGGCTGCGGGGTCGGGCCAGGGATCATCGGCACTCAGGTCGCCGCTGTCGTCACGGCCGAGCAGCAGGCCCAGCGCATGCCGCGCATCACGCAGATCCAGCACTGCCTCGCGCGCCGCGTCGGCCACCGCCAGGTCGTCCACCGCCAGCCGCGCGCGGTCGACCGGCGCCATCGCCCCGGTGGCAACCTGCTTGTCGGCTGCCGCCATCTGTTCGGCCGAGCTCTGGCGGTTGGCCTCGGCAATCTGCACCCGCTCCTGCGCGCGCTTCAGGCCGAAGTAGGCCTCATGCAGCGCTACCTGCTGCCGGCGCCGGGTATCGAGCATCTCCAGCCCGGCCACTACCAGCAGTGCATCGGCCTGGCGGATGCGCAATGCGCGCTTGCCACCGCGCTCCCAGGTCCAGCCCAGGCCCAGCGTGCTGTCCACCCGCTTGTCCTGCCAGCGCCCCGGGCCGATGCCGTGCTTCGGGCTGATCTTGCTGCTGCCGATCGACAGCTCGGCCGCTGGCCGCAACGCGGCGGCCTGCGCGTCGCCCTGCACCCCGCGCAGCTCCAGCGCCGCCGCACGCAGGTCCGGGTTATGCGCTTCCATGGCGCGCTGCGCCTCCTGCAGGGACAGTGCCGATGCCGCAGGTGCGCACAGGAGGGCAGCCAACACAGCCGCAAGACAAGGGGAGAAATTCATGCGCGTCACGGTAAGGTGACGCACTTGCGCCAATCTTGCCCCAACCTTGCACGAAGCTTGCAATGCGAATCCTGCTGATCGAAGACGACGCCGCCCTGGCCGATGGACTGATCCGTGCCCTGCAGGGCACGGGTCATCTGTGCGACCACCTTTCGCGCGGACTGCATGCACCCGCTGCACTGGCCAGCGCGCCATATGACGTAATGGTGCTCGACCTTTCATTGCCCGACGTCGATGGCCTCGACCTGCTCTCGCGCCTGCGCAACGACGGTGTGACCCTGCCGGTGCTGATCCTCACTGCGCGCGACGGTGTAGAAGACCGTATCCTCGGCCTCGACCGGGGAGGCGACGACTATCTCGCCAAGCCGTTCGCACTGGGAGAGCTGGAAGCACGCCTGCGTGCGCTGTCACGCCGCCGCAGCGACGCACCTGCGCAGAAGCGGTTGGGTCGCCTGTGCTTCGACAGCATCCGCAATGAAGTGCAGGTGGACGGCCAGCGCATCGAACTGACCGCGCGTGAGCTGTCGCTGGTCGAGGCCCTGATGCAGCATCCCGGCCGCACCGTCACCAAGCAGCGCCTGTTCGACGCGCTGTACAGCTGGGACCACGAGGCCAGCCTGTCGGTGATCGAAGTGCATGTCAGCCGCCTGCGCCGCAAGCTGGAACAGGCACGTGCCGGCGTCGGCATCCGCATGCTGCGTGGGCTTGGATACCGCTTGGAGGCCGTGGGTGACTGAGCGCGTGCACAGCCTGCGTGGCCTGCTGCTGAGACGCCTGTGGCTGCCACTGCTGGTGCTGCTGCTGTGCAGCGCGGTGGGTTCGTTCGCGCTGGCCCGTTTCTACGCCGGCCAGGTCTACGACCGCTGGCTGCTGGACTCGGCGATGTCGCTGTCCGAGCTGGTGACAGTGCAGGATGGCCGCGCTTCGATCGAGATCACCCCGGCCGTATCGCGCATGTTCACCTGGGACACCGCCGACGAAGTGCATGGCGAGGTGGTCGACGCTGCAGGCGGGCGCCTGTATGGCGACCTGCCCGAAGCACTGCCGCGCCCGGGGAGCGCTGCCGCCGATGAGGGCGCGGTCTACTACGATGCGCGCCTGCGTGGGCAGCCAGTGCGCATGGTCGAAGTCGTGGTCAGTGCCGGGCCGGGCCATGACATCCGGCTGCGCGTGGCCGAGACGCTGCGCAAGCGCCACCGGCTGGAACGCAAGCTGCTGCTGACCAGCATCCCGTTCCAGGCCGCGATCCTGGCACTGGCGGCGTGGCTGGCGTGGTCGGGCACCGGAGCCGCCGCACGCCACGCCAACCTGGTCGCACGGAAGCTGGCCAGCCCGCGGCCGGATCCATTGGCACCGCTGGACCCTGCGCAGGAAGCTCCACGCGAGCTGTGGCCGGCGGTGCAGGCGTACAACGCACTATTGCAGCGACTGGACGCGATGCAGGCGGCGCAACGGCGCTTCGTCAGCAACGCCGCGCACCAGCTGCGAACGCCGCTTGCGGCGATGCAGGTGGAGCTGGAGAGTTCCTTGCGCCAGCATGATCCGCAAACGCAGCAGCTGGCGCTGTCGGGCACGCTGGCCGGGTTGGCGCGGCTGCAGCATCTGGTCAACCAGCTGCTGATGCTCAGCCGTTCCGAAGATCCCCATGGCAGCGCGCTGCCGCTGCAGCCGCTCGACCTGGCCGCGCTGGCGCGTGGCGTGGTCGAGCGTTACGCCGATCGTGCGTTGGCTGCAGGCGCGGACCTGGGTTACGACGGACCCGACGACAGCGTGCAGGTACAGGGCGATCCACAGCTGCTGCGCGAGGCGCTGGGCAACCTGCTGGACAACGCGCTGCGCTATGGCGCCGCGCCCGGAGTGATCACCCTCGGCGTTCGGCAGGAGACCGACGGCGTGCAGGTGTGGGTGGACGATGACGGCGCCGGCATCGCCGAAGCGGAACGCGCGCGCGTCACGGAACGCTTCTACCGGTCCAGCAGCGAGGGCGACGGCTGCGGGCTGGGCCTGGCGATCGTGGCCGAGATCGCGCAGCGGCATGGCGCGATGTTGAAGATCGAAGCGGCGCCGCTCGGTGGCGCGCGCGTGGGGCTGCGGTTTCGCTGAGCGTTGTTGAATTGCCCTTGTAGAGCCGAGCCCATGTCCGGCTGCTCCTGGCACGATGCCTGAGCCGAGCATGGGCTTGTATGTTCCTCCCGGCTCCTACGCGGTATGTAGGAGCCAGGGTGGAGGGACCGTCAACATGATATCTGCGGATAGCAGCCGACAGACGAGCCGAGCGATCCCCATCCCGCACCTTAACGTCGATA